>NZ_BAAJXA010000004.1:0-363815 GCF_057537855.1 Streptomyces diversicolor | reverse complement strand
GCCCGCGGCCCTCAACCCAAGCCGACAGCTCGGAGGACCAGACATGACCACCCTCGCTCCCGGCGCCGCCGAGGTCGAACTCGCCATCGGCGGCATGACCTGCGCCTCGTGTGCGGCGCGGATCGAGAAGAAGCTCAACCGCATGGACGGTGTCCGGGCCACCGTCAACTACGCCACCGAGAAGGCCAAGGTCACCTTCGACGAGGGCGTGGCCGTCGCCGACCTCATCGCCACCGTCGAGGCCACCGGCTACACGGCGCACCGGCCGCGGCCCGAGCCCGCCGCACCGGACGCCCCGCCCGGCCGCACGGACGACGAACTGCGCACGCTGCGACGGCGGTTGACCACTGCCGTCGTCCTCGCCGTGCCGGTGATCGCCATGGCGATGGTCCCGGCCCTGCAGTTCACGTACTGGCAGTGGCTGTCCCTGACCCTGGCGGCCCCCGTGGTGACGTACGCGGCCTGGCCCTTCCACCGTGCCGCCTGGACCAACGCGCGGCACGGCGCCGCCACCATGGACACCCTGATCTCGGTCGGGGTGTCGGCGGCCGTCCTGTGGTCGCTGTGGGCGCTGTTCCTCGGCACGGCCGGGACGCCCGGCATGACACACCCCTTCGAGCTGACCATCGCCCGCACCGACGGGGCAGGGAACATCTACCTGGAGGCCGCCGCCGGTGTGACGGCCTTCATCCTGGCCGGACGGTACTTCGAGGCGCGGTCCAAGCGGAAGGCGGGCGCCGCGCTCAGGGCGCTGCTCGAACTCGGCGCCAAGGAGGTCACCGTCCTCCGTGACGGTCGCGAACGCTCGGTCCCCACAGGGGAGTTGCAGGTCGGCGATCGCTTCCTCGTACGCCCCGGAGAGAAGATCGCCACCGACGGCACCGTGGTCGAGGGCACCTCCGCGGTGGACGCCTCCCTGCTCACCGGTGAGTCCGCCCCCGTCGAGGTGGGCGTCGGGGACGGCGTCACCGGGGCCACCCTGAACGCCGGAGGCCGCCTCGTCGTGCGGGCCACCAGGGTGGGGGCCGACACCCAACTCGCCCGCATGGCCAGGCTCGTCGAGGACGCCCAGAACGGCAAGGCGGCCGCGCAGCGGCTCGCCGACCGGATCTCCGGTGTCTTCGTGCCCGTCGTGCTCGCCCTGGCCGTGGCCACGCTCGGCTTCTGGCTGGGCAACGGCGCCGGCCTGACCGCCGCCTTCACCGCCGCGGTCGCCGTCCTCATCATCGCCTGCCCATGCGCACTCGGGCTCGCGACCCCGACCGCGCTGCTGGTGGGAACGGGCCGGGGCGCACAACTCGGCATCCTCATCAAGGGACCCGAGGTGCTGGAGAGCACCCGCAGGGCCGACACCGTCGTGCTCGACAAGACCGGCACCGTCACCACCGGACGCATGACCCTGCTCGCCGTGCACCCGGCCGAGGACACCGACGAACAGGACGTGCTGCGGCTCGCCGGCGCCCTGGAACACGCCTCCGAGCACCCCGTCGCGCGGGCCGTCGCGTCCGCCGCGGCGGACCGGGTGGGACCGCTGCCCACGCCGGAGGACTTCGCCGACGTACCCGGCCGCGGCGTGCAGGGCGTGGTCGACGGGCACGCCGTCCTGGTCGGCAGGGAGCGGTTGCTGGCCGACTGGGCCATGTCCCTGCCGGAGGGACTGCGACGCGTCAAGGCCGGGGCCGAGGCGGCGGGCCGTACGGCCGTCGTGGTCGCCTGGGACGGCCGGGCCCGCGCGGTCCTCGAAGTCGCCGACGCCGTCAAGGACACCAGCGCGGAGGCCGTCCGGCGGCTGCGCGGCCTCGGGCTGACCCCGGTCCTGCTCACCGGGGACAACCGTGCCGTGGCCGAGGCGGTCGCCGCGGAGGTCGGCATCGAGGGCGAGCACGTCATCGCCGAGGTGCTGCCGCAGGACAAGGTGGACGTCGTCAAGCGCCTCCAGGGCGAGGGCCGTTCGGTCGCCATGGTCGGCGACGGCGTCAACGACGCGGCGGCACTGGCCCAGGCGGACCTGGGCCTTGCCATGGGCACCGGCAGCGACGCCGCGATCGAGGCCGGCGACCTGACGCTGGTGCGCGGGGACCTGCGGGTCGCCGCCGACGCCATCCGGCTCGCCCGTCGCACGCTCGGCACCATCCGGTCCAACCTGTTCTGGGCGTTCGCCTACAACGTCGCCGCCCTGCCGCTCGCCGCGGCGGGCCTGCTCAACCCGATGATCGCCGGTGCGGCCATGGCCTTCTCCTCGGTCTTCGTGGTCGGCAACAGCCTCCGGCTGCGGCGGTTCCGCGCGTAGGCGCTCCGCTGGGTGTGCCGCTATGGGCCGTCGGTTGTGTGCGGCTTCGTTGTGGCTGGTCGTGCCCGCGCGGCGGAGCCGCATATCGGGACAGCCTCGCGCCCCTTTCGGGGCTCTGTTCGGCGGGGCCGGTGGGGCGGTGTGCCGTGATGCACGAGTCTTTAGCGGTTGCGCAATTCGGGAACCGTTAGACTCGCCACTCCTCAACCACCGTCCGGCAGGGCGGCCACGCTTGTCGCGAGCGCCGTCGGCCTTCACACCTCGGGGGACACATGTCGGATCCCGCGCCGTCGGCCACGGAGATCGGTGCCGTGTTCGAGCGGGTCCTCGCTCGGGCCCTGGACTGCGCGCAGATCACGGAGGCACTGGCACGCCCCGGTGCGCCGCTCGACCGGGAGTGGCTGCGCGCCCGTGCGTCGTCGGCCCGCGGGGCCATCACGGCCGCCGCGGCCGTCGAGTACCAGGACTACCTCGGCGCCAGAGCGGCGGACGCCGCCCGCACGCGGGCCCCCGGCGACACGGTGGCGCCGCCGCGCCGGGCGGGCGGGCTGCTGGCCGTGTTCGCGGTGCTGGTGCCGAGCCTTTCGGCCGTGGCCGCCGCCGTCTTCCTGCTGTCCGGGTACGGCCTGCGCGCCGTGGCCGGCCGGCCCTACGTCGGCGACGGCCTGATCACGGCGGGACTGCTCGCCGCCGCGGTGGCCGCCGGGGCGGCGATCGGCGATGCGATCTGGCTGTGGGTGACGGCGGTCCGCAACCGCTCCGGCGAGCGGCACGGCGGCCTGGCCGACGCCGGACCCGAGGCGGCCGCGGCGCGCGCCGCCTGGGAACTCGCCCTGCTGGAGCGGGGAATGATGCCGTTTCTGCTCGGCCGCATCGAGGAGGCGCGGGGGGCGGAACGCGGTGACCGTGCCGTGCGGTGACGCTCCGCCGGGTGCGGCGCGCTGGGCCGTCGGTAGTCTGCGGCGCCGTTGTGGCTGGTCGCGCAGTTCCCCGCGCCCCTGCGGGGCGCTTGCTGCTATCTTCTACAGCACTGTAGAAGTAAAGGCGGCTGCCGGTGCGGCTCTGTGTGCGGTGCGGTGGCCCCGGAGTGAGGGAAGTCGACATGGCCCTGTGGGACCGCATCAAGGACTCGGCGTCGCAGATGCAGAATCAGCTGGTGGCGAAGAAGAACGACCTGAAGAGCGGGGCCTTCCGCGACGCCAGCATGGCGATGTGCGCCCTGGTGGCCGCGGCCGACGGAAAGATCGATCCGGCGGAGCGGCAGCGCGTCGCGCAGCTCATCTTCAGCAACGAGGTGCTGCAGAACTTCCCCGCTGACGACCTGCGGCGCCGTTTCGAGGAGAACCTGGACAAGCTGACCGCCGACTTCGACTTCGGCAAGGTCGGCGTGCTCCAGGAGATCGCCAAGGCGAAGAAGAAGCCCGCCGAGGCCCGCGCGGTGATCCAGATCGGCATCGTCATCGGCGGCGCCGACGGCGACTTCGACGCCACCGAGCGCGCCGTGGTCCGGGAGGCATGCTTCGCGCTCGGGCTGCCGCCCCACGAGTTCGACCTGTGAGCGAACGCCGTCGCGACCCAAGGCCACCGCTGCGGCCGGGCGCGGCAGCCGCCCGCCCGGGGCGGGCCCGCGTCACAGGGGCGTGGCCGCGTGCAGGAGCAGCAGCAGCGTGACCGCCGAGTTGGCCGAGAACATCGCCGACAGCAGCGCCCCGGTCGCCGCGGTCCACAGGGCCAGGCCCACGGCGGTGAAGATGGGCGGCCAGGCCCGCACGGCGGGCGCCGGTCCGAGCAGGGCCGCGACCCGGCGGGGGAGCGGCCCCGGAGCCGCGAACGGGGCGAACGCGGGCGCGGGCGTGCCCTGGGGGACCAGCGCCGCCTTGCCGATCGCCCGCGCGACGGCCCGGCGGCTGCCGACCACCTGGGCCGCCGCCTCGTCCGCCCAGCGCTCGGTCGTATAGGCCACGGCCGTGCGCAGCGGCCACAGGAAGGGGTTGGCGCAGGCGGCGAGCCGGACCAGCAGCAGATGGCGGTGGTGGCCGGCCGCGAGGTGCGTGCGTTCGTGCGCGAACAGGGCCCGGCGCTCCCGTGGGGCGAGCCGGGCGAGCATGCCCGTGGAGACCACGACGCGGTCGCGTGGGCCGCCCGGCAGCGCGTACGCGTACGGCTCGGCGTCGGGCAGCACCGCCACCTCCGTGCGCGGCAGCTCCGCGAGGGCCCGGTGGGCGCGGCGCCGTAACCGGTGGTGGTGCAGCAGCGCGCGCAGACCCGCGCCGACCACCGCGACCAGCGCGGGAATCGCGGCCTTGCCGACGATCTCATGGCGCGGCACGCTCTCCCGCACCTCGGTGTCCGACCAGCCGTCCGGCAGCGGATTGCCGGGCAGTTGTGCGGTGCCGACCACCATCAGCAGCGCCAGGCACACCGTGCTGCACAGGGCCATGACACAGGAGACGCCGGTCAGCAGCAGCGTCGCGGTGCGGGGGTGGAGGCGCTGTTCGGCCAGGCGCGCGATCGGCCAGGCGGTCAGCGGCAGCACCAGCGGGAGGAAGACGAAGATCCCCATGCGGTGTCAGTCCTCGTCGCCGGCCTGGTCCAGCAGTTCGCGCAGCAGTTGCTCGTCGTCCTCCGGCAGCGTGGTGACGAAGCTGGCCAGCACCGCCCTGCGGTCCCGCTCGCCGTCCAGGACCTTGTGCATCTTCAGCGCGGCGAGACCGGCGCCGTCCGCGGCGGGCAGCCACACGAACGAGCGGCCTTCGCGCCGGCGGGTGACGGCGTCCTTGGCCAGCAGCCTGGCCAGCACCGTCATCACGGTGGTGTAGGCCAGGTCGGCGGCCAGATGGTCCTGCACCCAGCCGGCGGTCACCGGGCCGCCGGCCTCGTGGAGCGCCGCGAGCACCTGCGTCTCCAACGCGCCCTGCGCCCGGCGCGGACGGTGCGGATCCGGGTTCGTCACGCGCTGTCTCCCTTCTGCTGCGCCCCGCCCGGCTTCTCGCCCCGGGGCGTCACATCGTATAGAGCGGGGGCCGGCCACCCGTTCGGGGACGGCCGCCCCTGGCCGAAAGCGGGCGGTGACGCCGGGTCACATCTCGGCCTCGCCCCGCCGTGCGGCGGTGTGGCGCATTCGCCTCGCGTCCGTACGCGCCCTCTGCGCGATTACTTCTACAGTGTTGTAGATTCTAGCTCGGGCCGTGGCACGGACCCGAGTCGACCGCGTGTGTGGAGGTATGGAGCATGGGTGTTTCCCTGGCCAAGGGCGGCAATGTCTCGCTGAGCAAGGAGGCGCCGGGGCTGAGCGCCGTGCTGGTGGGGCTGGGCTGGGACGTACGGACCACCACCGGGGCCGACTTCGACCTGGACGCATCGGCGCTGCTGCTGACCTCCGCGGGCAAGGTCCCCTCGAACCAGCACTTCGTCTTCTACAACAACCTCAAGAGCCCCGACGGCTCGGTGGAGCACACCGGCGACAACCTCACCGGTGAGGGGGAGGGCGACGACGAGTCCATCAAGGTCGACCTGGCCGCCGTGCCCGCCGAGGTCGAGCGGATCACCTTCCCGGTGTCGATCCACGACGCCGAGTCGCGCGGCCAGAGCTTCGGGCAGGTCCGCAACGCCTTCATCCGCGTGGTGAACCAGACGGGCGGCGCCGAGATCGCCCGCTACGACCTGTCCGAGGACGCGTCGACCGAAACGGCCATGATCTTCGGCGAGTTGTACCGCAGCGGCGCCGAGTGGAAGTTCCGCGCGGTCGGCCAGGGGTACGCCTCGGGCCTCGCGGGCATCGCCGCCGACTTCGGAGTCGATGTCTGAGCAGGCGACGCGCGCCGAAGACCCGTGTGAGGGCCGCGCCCCCGGCCCTCACACGCCCGCGTGCCGGCCCGCGGGCCCGCATCGGACGGGCCCGCGGGCCGGCCGGGGAAGGAGCGTGAACGGCGTGCCGGGCCCGCGTCCGGCAGACCGGGCGGACTTCGCGCGGGTACTCCGATCGGCCCTGGACGGCCCGGAGATCCGCGCGGCCCTGAGCGCCGATGCCACCGGCCGGGCGGCGAGCCGGCTGTATGGCTGGGCGCCGGCCGCGGAAGCCGAGATCGCGGTCGCGGCCCAGGACGAGTACCGCGCCTGTGCGGACGCCCGCGCGGCGGCGGGCCGCCCAACGTCCCCGGCCGAAGGCAGCCCGCTCGCCGGCGGCACCGGGCTGCCGCCGGCCGTGCTGCTGCCCTTGATCTCGGCCGTCTCCGCGGCCGTGCTCCTGCTCATCGGGCACGGGCTGCTCCTCGCCGGCGCGGCGGTCCGGTTCGCCGGCCCGGTCCGCTCGGCGGGCTGGGTGCTCGCCGTGGCGGCGGTGGCCGCCGCGGCCCTCGGGGCGGCGGCGCGGCCCCGGGCCGGGACGCCGGGCAGGCCGGGACGGGCGGGCCGGTGGCCCCGGTGAGCGCCGACGACGTCGAACAGGCCCGGCGGCGGTGGCGGCAGGCACTCCTGGAACGCGGCGTCCTGCCCCATCCGCGCCGCCGGCTGCCCGCCTCCCTCGCCCCCCAGGGCCTTGAACGACCCCCGCGACAGAAAGCGAGACGACATATGTCGGTCAATCTGAGCAAGGGCCAGCAGATCAGTCTGAGCAAGTCCGACGGCACCGCACTGAACGCCGTCCGGATGGGGCTCGGCTGGCAGGCGGCCCAGCGCAAGGGCTTTTTGGCCAAGCTCACCGGCCCCCGCGACATCGATCTGGACGCCTCGGCGCTGCTCTTCGCCGGCGGACAGCTCGCCGATGTCGCCTTCTTCCAGCATCTGACCAGTGACGACGGCTCCGTGCGGCACCTGGGCGACAACCTCACCGGCGGCAGCGGCGCCGGCGGCGACGACGAGGTCATCCTCGTGGACCTCGGCCGCGTCCCCGCGCACGTCGACCAGATCGTGTTCACCGTCAACTCGTTCACCGGACAGACCTTCGCCGAGGTGCAGAACGCGTTCTGCCGCCTCGTCGACGAGAACACCGGGCAGGAAATGGCCCGGTACACCCTCAGCGGCGGCGGCACGTACACCGCCCAGATCATGGCCAAGCTGCACCGCGGGACGGGCGGCTGGCAGCTGAAGGCCATCGGGGAGCCCGCGGCCGGCCGGACCTTCCAGGACCTGCTGCCCACCATCGTCGGCCACCTCTGAGCCGGACGCAGACGACCACAGCGTGCAATCACTTCATCTTTTGCGCAATCAGGGAACTGTAAGGACCGGTCCCCCGTTGATCACGACGAACACGGGACGCGGAAGCAGCAGCGGAGGACATGCATGAGCGTGCCCCTGACCAAGGGCGGCAATGTGGTGCTGGGCCGGCAGGCCCCGGGCCTGAGCGCGGTGACGGTCGGCCTGGGCTGGCAGGCGAACACGGGCTACGACCTGGACGCCAGCGCGCTGCTGTGCGACGGGTCGGGCAAGGTGCCCTCCGACGAGCACTTCGTCTTCTTCAACAACCTGAGCAGCCCCGACGGTTCGGTCCGGCACTCCGGGGGCGGCGGCCCCGTCGGCCCGGACGACCAGCAGATCCACATCGACCTCGACCGGGTGCCGGCGGACGTGTCGAAGATCGTCTTCCCGGTCTCCCTCTACGAGGGCGCGGCCCGCGGCCAGTCCTTCGGGCAGGTCCACCGGGCGCACATCCGGGTGCTCGACCGGCACGGCGGCGCCGAACTGACCCGCTACGACCTCGCCGCCGGCGGCCTGTCGGATGAGACCGCGCTGGTCTTCGGCGAGCTGTACCGGCACGGCGCGGAGTGGAAGTTCCGCGCGGTCGGGCAGGGGTACGCCTCCGGGCTCGCGGGCATCGCCGCCGACTACGGCGTGGACGTCCTGCGCGCGCCGGACCCTGGCCCGGAACCCGTCACCCCGCCGTCGGCGGACACGGGCACGCACCTGCCGCCGCCCGTCGCCGCGGCGCCACCCACGGCGGCAGCGCCACCCTTGGCCGCAGCGGCACCAGCACTCCTGGCGGCACCGGCACCCGTGGCGCCGACACCGACCCTTGTCTCCACGCCCGCCCCCACGTACCCCGGTTCACCCCAACCCCCAGGGAGTTCCCCCGTGACCTGCTTCTTCGACCCCGACCACGGCCCCGGCGCGACGATGGTGACCTGGTCGCCGCAGTGGGGCGTGCCGCGCCCGGTTCAGGCGTGCGGCGGCTGCGCGCAGCGGGTGCAGACCACGGCGCCGCCGTTCTACGCGCCGCCGCAGCCGGGGTATCCGCAGCCGATGCAGCAGGGCTATCCGCAGCCCGGCCAGGTGCAGCAGGGCTACCCGCAGCCGGGGTATCCGCAGCAGGGCTACCCGGCGCCGCACGGCGACCCGCAGCACCAGGGCGGACGCCGCTTCGGCACCGGCGCGCTCATCGGCGCGGGCGCGGCGGGCCTGGTCGGCGGCGCCCTGCTGAACGAGGCCCTGTCCGACGACGAACCCGACGTCGTGGTCAACAACTACTACGAGGAGGAGTGACCGTCCGCCCGCCGCGGGCACCGCGCCGCACCGAGCCGGGGCGGCGCGGCCTCACAGGGGCCTTGGTCCCGGTGGGTGGGCGCGGCCTCACGGGGGTCTTAGTCCCGGTGGGGTAGAAGGATTCTGGTCGAGGGAGGGATGCGAGAGAGGACCGGACATGTCCGATTCCAGGGCGTCGAGACGCTGGCGCTGGCTGCCCGTGCTGGTCTTCGCCCTCGCCGTGTACGTCATCGTGCGCGCCGCCAACACCCCGCAGGGCGACGGCCCGCCGCCCGCGGGGTCGTCCGCCTCCCCCTCGCCCGCACCGACCGGAAGGCCCTCGGCCACCGCGTCAGCGGCGGCCGTGTCCTCCTACGACCCCGCCGACTACGCCCGCCAGGTCCGCGACTGGGCCGGGCGCACCGGCGTCAGCGCCCAGCTGCTGATGGCGATCCTCTACAACGAGTCGTACAAGCCGCACGATCCCGGCCTGGAGCGGGCCTGGCAGAAGTACAAGCCCGACGCCTCCTTCGGCATCGCCAACATGCACCGCGCCACCTTCGACGAGGTCAAGAAGGGCCGGGACTTCGCCGGCCGCCGTTGGGAGGAACTGCCCGACGACCGGGACCTCGCCATAGAGGCCGAGGCATGGTACCTGCACGACCTGGGCGGCCGGCTCCCCGCCCAGTGGCCCGCCGCCTACGACAGGGACGAACTGCTGGCCCTCGGCTACAACACGGGTGCCGGCAACATGCTGGCCTTCGCCGGGGGCACACCGCCCGGCAGCCAGGCCCGGGCCTACCTCGACAAGCTCCACACCAACTGGGCCAAGGCGGGCCGGGCCGTCGGCGCCTGACGCACCGCCGGGCGGCCGGGTGTCCGTACCGTCAGGTGCGGGGCGAGCCGTCCCGGTCGACCACGGTGCCGCTGACCACGTCCCCGGCCGCGGGCGAGCCGCTGTGCGCGTCCTGTTCCTTGAGTGCCTTGGCCTCGCTCTTGAAGATCCGGGCCGCCTTGCCCGCCGAACGCGTCAGTTCGGGCAGCTTCTTGATGCCCAGGACCACGATGACGACGATGAGGATCACGGCCAGTTCACTCAAGCCGAACATCAGAAACGCCCTCCCGGTGGCGGAGCCGACCGGCACGGCGTACCGGCGACATCCACAATCTACACTGTTGTAGAAGTCTCTCCCGCGGACAGATCATGCAACAAGCCCCCCGTCCCGTCCGCCGCCCGGATGAAGGGGCGCGGGGCAAGCTGCTAGAGTTGCCCGCTGATTCGTTCGGGCAGGTGGCCCGGGTTGTCTGGGGGTTGGTGTGGCAGCAGGCCGTGTGGTGAGGTTCGACAGCGTTCGCGGATATGGGTTCATCGCCCCGGAACACGGGGACGAGGACGTCTTTCTGCATGTGAACGACCTTTTGATCCCCGAGTCCATGGTCCGTACCGGACTCGCGGTCGAGTTCGAGATCGAGGAGGGGGAGCGGGGCCCCAAGGCGTCGTCGATCAGGCTGGCACCGGGCGCGACGCCACGTGCCGGGTCCGCGTCGGGGTCCGTCGGTGACGACCCGCTGTGCGACGTGCTGCAGACGGTCGAGTTCACCAACGAGATCACGGAACTCCTGCTGCAGACGGCGCCGACCCTGACGGGCCAGCAGATCGTGCAGATCCGGCGCGAGTTCCTGCAGTTCGCCAAGAAGCACGGCTGGACCGAGGACTGACCCGCACGCCCACGACGCACGCCGGGGCGCCGCCCGCCCCGGCACCGTGGGACCCCGCCGGGCGGCGGATGCCCCGCGCGGACCGCCGGGTGTGCCGTTCGGGCGTGTTCCGGTGGCGGCGAGCGGCACAAGACGGCTTGCTGGTGGCATCAGCCGCCGCACAGGAAGCGAGCCGCGCATGCAGACAACGGCGTCGGGAGAGCGGGCACTGCAGACCCCACGGGCCGCCGGGCTCGCCGGGGTCGTCTTCGCGCTGCTGCTCGCCGCGGCGATCGTCCTCATCCGGATCGGCATCCCCGAAGGCGCCGACGAGATCACCGCCGCCGACTTCGCCGACTCGGCCGGGCACAACGCGGTGCACACGGCGCTCGCGCTCGTGCCGTTCGCCGGCATCTTCTTCCTCTGGTTCACCGGCGTCGTCCGCAGCCACCTGGGCGAGGCCGAGGACCGGTTCCTCGCCACCGTCTTCATCGGCAGCGGCCTGCTCTTCGTCGCCACCCTGTTCGGGGCGGCGGCGGCCGCCGCCGGCGTCCTCGACGTCGCGCGGGTCGCAGGTCCGGCATCGGCGCTGCCGACGTGGGCCTTCGGCAGCCATGTCGCGTACACCCTGATGACCGGATACGCGATGCGCATGGCCGCCGTCTTCACCTGCTCGCTGTCGGTGCTCGGCCACCGGCGCGGCGTGCTGCCGCGCTGGCTGGTCCTGCTGGGCCTGCTCACCACCCTCGTCCTGCTCTTCGTCTCGTCCAACGTGCCCTGGGCCGAACTGGCCTTCCCGGCCTGGTCGCTGGTCCTCAGCGGCTACATCCTCGTCGTCACCAACCGTCCCCTGCCCTCCATGGCCGCGGCGACCTGAACCCGACCGCGCACCGGTGCCGTGGCCGCGGCCCGTCACCCGATCGGTCGGCCCCGGCGCGCGGCGCCCGCACCGCCGCTCCCATGCTGGCCGAGGGGGACGACCGCCGTCCGCCGCGGGCGGCGCACGACGGACCCGGCCACCGGAAGGGCGGAGCGCCATGAGGCTTGTGGTCGACCTCAACAGGTGCCAGGGATACGCCCAGTGCGCGTTCCTCGCGCCGGACGTCTTCACCATGCACGGCGAGGAATCGCTCGTCTACAACCCGCGTCCCGAGGCGGACCAGCGCGAACGGCTCGCCCGCGCCGTCGCCGCCTGCCCCGTCCAGGCGATCACCGCCGAAGGACTCGACGGCCCCGCCGGCCGGCCCGCCGCAGGCGCACCGGAGGCGAGCGATGCCCGGTGACTACATCGCCTGGCTGCGCGGCGAGGGCCGGATCGTCGTCGTCGGCGCCTCGCTCGCGGGACTGCGGGCCGCCGAGACGCTGCGCGCCGAGGGCTTCGCCGGATCGCTCACCATGATCGGTGACGAGCCGTACGAGCCCTACGACCGGCCGCCGCTGTCCAAGGCGGTGCTGCTCGGCAAGGCGTCCGCGCACCACACCGGACTGCCGCGCCGCAGGGACATCGACGCGAAGTGGCGGCTCGGCGTACCGGCGACCGGACTCGACCTGGCGGGCAAACGGGTACGGCTGGCGGACGGGGACGAGGTCGAGTACGACCGGCTGCTGATCGCCACCGGCGTACGCGCCCGGCCCTGGCCCAAGGAGGACGAGGCCCGGCTGGACGGCGTCTTCCTGCTGCGCACCCGGGACGACGCCGCCGCCCTGTACCGGCGGCTGAGGGCCGGGCCGCGCCGGGTCCTCGTGATCGGCGCCGGATTCTCCGGTTCGGAGGTCGCCTCCGCCTGCCGCGAGGCGGGCATCGCGGTCACCGTGGCGGAACGGGCCGACGGGCCCCTGGTGGGTGCGCTCGGCGGGGTGATCGGCGCGGTCGCCGCCGACCTGCACCGGGACAACGGCGTGGACCTGCGCACCGGCGTCACGGTCACCGCCCTTGAGGCTGACTCGGCGGGCCGGGTGAGGGCCGCCCACCTGTCCGACGGGAGCGTCGTCGAGACGGACGTCGTGATCGTCTCGCTCGGCGCGATCCGCAACACCGAATGGCTCACCGGATCGGGGCTCGGCGCGGGCCCGCGGGGCATCGCCTGCGACGCGGGCTGCCGCGCCTTCGACTTCCGGGGCATCGTCACCGACGACGTCTACGTCGCGGGCGATGTCGCCCGCTCCCCGCACGCCCTGTTCGGCTACCAGTTCCTCTCCCTGGAACACTGGGGCAACGCCGTCGCCCAGGCCGAGGTCGCCGCCCACAACATGATCAGCCATGGCGCGGACCGGCGGCCGCACCTGTGGGTGCCGGCCTTCTGGTCCGCGCAGTTCGGCGTGAACATCAAGTCGGTCGGCGTGCCGCCGATGGGCGAGGAGATCATGATCACGCAGGGTTCGCTCGCCGAACGCCGGTTCGTCGGCGTCTACGGCTACCAGGGCCGGGTGATCGCCGCCGTCAGCTTCGACAACACCCGCTGGCTGGAGTTCTACCAGCGGATGATCGAGACGGGCGCGCCGTTCCCGCTGGAGTTCCCGACCGTCGACCGCCGCCCCGAGGGCCGCAGGCCCCTCCCTGCCGACTTCCCCGACCCGTCGCTGCCGACGCACGGCCCGTCCGTCACCCTCACCGGCTACTCACCGGCGGACCGCCGCCTGGTCTTCACCCCGAGCCGCCACTGACGGACACCCGGTCCCCCCGGACCGCCTCACATTCTCAGGGACCCGCCATGACGCACGCCTCGCTCCTGCGCCAGATCACCGACCACGCCCACCGCGCCGACCCCTACCCGCTGTACGCGGAACTGCGCAAGACCCCCGTCCTGCACGAGGAGGAGGGCGGCCCCTACGTCATCAGCTCCTACTGGGACATCGAAAGCCTGCTGCACGACCCGCGCGTCAGCTCCGACGCCACCAACCTCGCGGCGATCGGCGACGCCGAACCGGGCGGCCCGGAGGCGACGGGACTGCCGCCGAGCTTCATCCGGCTCGACCCGCCCGAGCACGACCGGCTGCGGCGCATCGCCAACAGCTCCTTCGGGCCGCCGCACCGGCCGCGCCGCCTCGACCTGCTGCGCGGCGAACTCGTCCGGATCGTCACCGGCCTGATCGACGGCTTCGGTGACGCCCGGCAGATCGATCTGGTCGACCAGTTCGCCTACCCGTTCCCGGTGACCGTGATCTGCCGGCTGCTCGGCGTACCACGCGAGGACGAACCGCGTTTTCGCGCCTGGGTCGACCCGATCGTGGCGAGCCTGGACCCGGCGGTCCGCTCGCACGAGAGCGACGACGAGCGGCGCGTCGCCCAGGAGGCGCGCATGCAGCTCGGCATGTATCTGGCGGGGCTGGTCGAGCAGCGCGCCAAGGAGCCCCGCGACGACATGCTGTCCGACCTGGTGACCCGGCACGGCCCGGACGGCGCGATGACGATGATGGAAGTGCTCAGCACCTCCGTGCTGCTGCTCATCGCGGGCCACGAGACGACGGTGAACCTGATCACCAACGGCATGCTCACCCTGCTGCGGCACCCCGAGTACCTGCACCGGCTGCGCGCCGACCCGGACCTGTCCGTCAGGATCGTCGAGGAACTGCTGCGCTACGAGCCTCCCGTGCACCTGGTGACGCAGCGCACCTGCATCACGGACATCGACGTGCGCGGGGTGACCATCCCGAAGGGCTCGCGCATCTGGCTCGTCCTCGCCGCCGGCAACCGCGACCCGGAGCGCTTTCCCGACCCCGACCGGTTCGACCCGGACCGCGAGGACATCCAGCACCTCGGCTTCGGCAGCGGCGTCCACATCTGCTTCGGCGCGCCGCTGGCCCGCCTGGAGACCCAGATCGCGCTGTCCGAGCTGGCCCGCCGGCTGGACAACCCCCGCCTCGTCGAGGACCCGCCGCCCTACCGGCAGAACGCGCTGCTGCGCGGCCCACGCCGTCTGGACGTCGCCTTCGACACCCTGCTGCCCTGATCCGGCGCCCGCGCCAAGGACCTGGCGGGCTTACCCGTGCTCCTCGTCGGTGCCGTCACCTTCCGAGCATCCAGGAGCGGGTGCCGAACGACGCGCACGACCGCGACGCCACCTCCGCCGCCCGGGCGAGCGCCACGGCGAAGCGATCGGCACGGTCCCGTCCGCCCGCGGCGCCGCCGCCACGGGCGGGCGCCCAGTGGTAGGCGAACGCGCCGTGCAGGAAGTCCCCCGCGCCGAGGGTGTCCGCCACCGCGGTCGGCGGCACCTCGACCACGCCCTGCCCGTCGGGGCCCGACCAGACGAGGGGGTCCGCACCCGCGCTGACCGCCGCCCAGGTCACCCCCCGAGCGTGCAGGTACGCGAGTGTCTGGGCGGGTGTCCGGGTGCCCGGCGGACGGAAGTCGGCCGAGCAGACGGCCACGTCGATCAAGGACAGCAGGGTCTGTGTGCCCTCCTTCCAACTGCCGCCGTCCAGCACGGTGGGACGCCCCGCGGCCCGCGCCGCACGGGCCGTGGCGATCGCCAACTCCATGTGGTGACCGTCGAGTTCCACGATGTCGCAGTCGGCCACCAGGGCGTCGAGGCCGTCCGGCGCGGCGAGCCGGTGCCGGCCGGCGTTCGTGGAGGCGACGGCCCGCCGCCCGCTCGCGGCGGTCACCAGGACCGACGAGACGGCGGGCGGCTCGGTCGTGTCGGCCGCCAGGTCGTCGACGGCCACGCCGAGCGCCGCGAGGTCGGCCGCAGCGGTGCGGGCCAGCGGATGGCGGCCGAGTCCGGTGAGGAGCCGTGCCCGGCCGCCCAGATGGGCGAAGACGGCGGCGGCGTTGGCTGCGGGGCCCCCGGCGGCCACCGTCTGGTCATGGGCCGTCAGCTTCTCGTCGGGCCCGGGCACATGGTCCACCAGCTGGACGACGTCCAGGGTGCACAGGCCGACGAACAGCCCGACCGGCTGCCGCCGCGTGCCGTGTCCCATCCGTGGACACCTCCTCCCGCCGGGGAAACCGCGATCAGTGTACGAACCACAGCGGACCGCCCAGCCGCCACGGACGATCCCCCCGCCCCGGTCCCGGTGGCGGGGGAGACCTACGGCGTGCCGTCGCCCGCGCGGGGGAGGCCGAGGACCGGGGCGTCGTGCACGACAGGCGTATGGGGCGGCGTGTCGTTCAGATCCAGCCGGTCAGCGCGGTCATGAAACCGTCGAAGTCGTCCCGGTGGAGGGTGTGTCCTGCGCCGCCGACGGTGCGTACCTCGAAGCCGCTTCGCGTCAGCCGCCCCTGCAACTCGGCGGTCACGAGCGTGCTCGGATCGGCCGCAAGCACCAGCGAGGGCACCACCGCGCGGACCGGCGTACGGCTGACCGCGTACACGTCGGCGATCGCGCGCGCGGTCCTCGGGTCCCAGGCCGCGAGCGTGGCCAGTTCCACGTCCACGTCGGCCTGCTCCCAGCGCGGATTGAGGCCGGCGATCATGTCCCGGGTGGCGTCCTTGAAGGCCGCGAACCGTGCCGCCCCCGCGCCGGCCTCCGGTCTCATCTCCCAGGCCGGGTCGCAGTACACGGCCCGGGCCGGGGCAAGCCGCTCGACGGCGCCGGCCAGCGCCATCGCACCCAGGGAGTGCCCGATCGCCAGCTCGGGGGCGGCCGGGAGGGTGTCGACGAGATCGCCGGCCCAGTTGTCGGCGCTGTACTCTCCCCGCTCGCTCGCGCCGTGCCCCCGCAGGTCGACCGCGACCACCCGGTAGCCCCGGTCGGCCAGCGCCGGTCCGACACGACGCCATGTCCTGTGGTCCGCCATGATCCCGTGGACGAGTACGGCGACCCGGTCGCCGTCGCCCCACTGACGGGTGTGCAACTTCATCGGCATGCCCCTTCCGGTCCGGTGTCCGTCGATCTCTCTATGCCCTCTGTGCGCCGCGCCGGCGACCGGCCGATGGCCGGGCGCTTCGGACCGCGGTCGGGCACGGCGCCGGCGCCCCGGTCCACCGCCCACGACCCCGGCCGCCGCTCCTGCTCGCCGGGCCGTGCGCGGGCCGCGCGGCGGTAGCGTGCCCCTGTGAAAGTTGGCACCGCGGAAACCCGGCTGATCGTGCTGCGCGGCAACAGCGCCTCGGGCAAGTCCTCCGTCGCGGCCGGTCTACGGAACCGGTTCGGCCGCGGTCTCGCCCTGGTCGCACAGGACAATCTGCGCCGCGTCGTGCTGCGCGAGCGCGATCTGCCGGGCGCGGCGAACATCGGCCTGATCGACCTCACCGCGCGCTACGCCCTGGACGCCGGATACCACGTGGTGGTGGAGGGCATCCTCTACGCGGACCGCTACGGCGACATGCTCGCCCGGCTGCGCGCCGACCACCGCGGCCCGACCCACGGCTACTACCTCCAGGTGCCGTTCGCCGAGACCCTGGTCCGGCACGCCACCAAGCCGATCGCCGAGGAGGTCGGCGAGGACCAGCTGCGCGAGTGGTACCGGCCGCTGGATCTGCTGCCCGGCGCCGCCGAGACCGTCGTCGGCGCCGACAGCCATCTCGCCGCGACCGTCGACCGCATCATGAGGGAAACCGGCCTGACGGGCCTCACGGCCCGGGACCGCTGACGGCGGGCCCGGCGCCCCACGACGGCACCCGGCGTGCTCGGACCCCGCCCGGCGCGCGGCCGTACCTCCCAGCGCGTGGCCCGTACGCCGGCGCACGGGTCGTATCGCCGGGGGTGAGCGGTCCCCATCCGGGGTGACGGTGATCCGATCGGGCTAAAATCGAGGAATTCGTCCCGGTAAGGACGGCCTGGCCGGAGTGATCGATGCCCCGCAAGCCCGTAACGGACGACGGCGACGAGCTGTTGGCCAGACTCCGCTCGCTCACCGCTCAGGCGCGCGAGTGCGCGGAGCTGCAGCGCTCCCACGTCGAACTGGCCATCGCCCTGCAGCGCGGCATGCTCCCACGGGACCTGCCCACCGCCCCCGGCATCCGGCTGGCCGTGCGCTACTCGCCCGCCTGTCACGGCCTCAACGTGGGCGGCGACTGGTACGACGCCTTCGTGCTGCCCGACGGCCGGATCGGACTGTCCATCGGCGATGTCCAGGGCCACAACATCGAGGCGGCGGCCTTCATGGGGCAGGTACGGGCGGGGCTGCGGGCGCTCGCCACCGTCACCGGCGACCCGGGGGAACTGCTCGGCCGGACGAACGACCTGCTGCTGTCGCTGGGCAGCGAGCTGTTCGCCACGTGCACCTTCCTGCGGCTCGACCCGTCCACCGGCGTCCTGGAGAGCGCCCGGGCCGGACACCTCCCCTTCGTCTGGGCCACGGCGGACGGGCGGTCCGGGCTGGCCGAGGACGAGGGCGGACCGCCGCTCGGCGTCGGCGCCGGGGCACAGTATCCGGTGGCCCGGAGCCGGCTCGCCGAGGGCGGGGTGTTCGTGCTGCTCACGGACGGGGTGGTGGAAGGGCCCGCCATGACCGTGGAGGAAGGGCTCGACCAGGTCGTCCGTCTCGCCGGCACGGCCGTCGTCGCGGGGCTGGGGGCCGACGCGCTCGCCGGTGCGGTGCTCAAGGGCGCCGAACGGGTCGGACACGAGGACGACGCGGCCGTCCTCGTCGTCGGCCACGACGCGCCACCGCAAGCCCAGCAGCCACCGCCACCACCCTGACACCCCCGTCCGCCTCGACACCCCCGTCACCGACGGTGCCCCGAAAGGACCGCGAGGAACTACGCGCTCAACCACGACGGCCCCGCAGACGAGGACCGAGGGGAGCCCCGAAAGGGGCGCGGGGAACTGCGCGCTCAACCACGATGGCGCCGCAGACGAGGGCCGAGGGGAGCCCCGAAAGGGGCGCGAGGAACTGCGCGCCCAGCCCCGACGGCGCCGCAGACGAGGGGAGCCGCGCTCAACCACGATGGCGCCGCGGACGAGGACCGGCAGATGCCCCGCAGGGGAGCCGCGCTCAACCACGACGCCGCCGCAGACGAGGACCGGCAGATGCCCCGCAGGGAGCGCGCTCGCCTCGCCGAGCGCGCGGCCTCGGTGTCTCATGGCTGCTGTGGTGGGTACCCAGGAGCTGCGTCCCCAGGTCGTCCCGGCGCTGGCGGTCGCCGTCTGCTACTACGCCGGCGCCCGGCTCGGACTGCTGCGCCAGGTCGTCGTCGAGAACGTCGTGGTCATGCCGATCTGGCCGCCGACCGGCGTCGCCATGGCCTCCCTGCTGGTCTGCGGGCTGCGCTGCTGGCCCGGCATCACGGTCGGCGCCCTGCTGGCCGTCCTGGCCGTCAACGCGCCGGGCCCCGACCTGATCGGCACGGTCGCGGGCAACACGATCGCGCCGGTGTGCGCCCTGCTGATGCTGCGTCGCGTCGGCTTCCGGACCGACCTGAGCCGGCTGCGCGACGGCCTCGCGCTGGTGTTCCTGGCGGCGCTGCTCGCCATGCTCGTCAGCGCGGTCGTCGGCTCCTCGATGCTTCTTCTGACCGACAGGCTCGCCGCGCCGGGCTACTGGCGGGTGTGTCTGGCGTGGTGGGTGGGTGACGCGATGGGCGTCCTGCTCGTCACGCCGGTGCTGCTGCTGCCGTACCAGACGCGATGGCCGCCGCGACTGCGCCGCTGGAAGGAGGCCCTGGCCCTGGCGCTCGCCGTCTGCTGCGTCGTACCGCTCGCCGTGTACAGCGCCATGGGCCTGCTCTTCCTGGTCTACCCGCTGCTGATCTGGTCGGCGCTGCGCTTCCGGGTGGCCGGCAGCACGCTGTGCGCGCTGTTCATGTCCGTCCTGGTCACCGTCGCGGCGACGGACTACGTCGGTTCGTTCAAGGGGCTCACGCCGGTCGAGGTGCTGCTGAAACTGCACGCGTTCAACGGGACGGTGGCCCTGACCGCGCTGCTGCTGTCGGCGGTCATCACCGAGCAGCGCAACACCCGCAGGTCCGTGGAACAGGCATGCCAGGAACTGGTCGAGGTGCTGGAGTACCTCACCACGGGCGATGCCGTCGGCCGCCGCTTCACCTCCTCCGCCCGGAACGCGGGCCGGACGTCGCCAGGACCGCCGGCGGGGCCCGGCGCCGAGCGCTCCCCGCCCGCCCGGGACGGCGGGGGCGGCCGCCCCGACGGGCGGTGAGCCGCCGACGGGACCCGGTCAGCCGCCGGCGCCGGGCCCCCCTCGCGAAGCGGGGCCGCAGCGGGGAATGATGGGACGCCGAGCGATGGATCTACGACCCGGAGGAACGGACCCATGCCGCACGAACGAGCGGGCACGCCGGCCCGCCCCGAGGACCTGGTCGACGTGGCCCGGCTGGTCACGGCGTACTACGCGCTGCACCCCGACCCGGCCGAGCCGGCCCAGCGGGTGGCGTTCGGCACCTCGGGACACCGCGGGTCGTCCCTGGCGAGCGCGTTCAACGAGGACCACATCGCCGCCACCAGCCAGGCGATCTGCGAGTACCGCGCCGGTCAGGGCGTGTCAGGTCCCCTGTTCCTCGGCGCCGACACCCATGCGCTGTCGGAGCCCGCGAAGGTCACCGCGCTGGAGGTGTTCGCCGCCAACGACGTCACGGTGCTGATCGACGGCGCGGACGGGTACACCCCGACGCCGGCCGTCTCGCACGCGATCCTCACCCACAACAGGGGCCGCGCCGACGGCCTCGCGGACGGGGTGGTGGTCACCCCGTCGCACAACCCGCCCGCCGACGGCGGCTTCAAGTACAACCCGCCGAGCGGCGGCCCGGCGGCCTCGGACGCGACCTCCTGGATCCAGGACCGCGCCAACGAGATCATCACCGGCGGCCTCAAGGACGTACGC
This sequence comes from Streptomyces diversicolor, assembly GCF_057537855.1. NCBI lineage: Bacteria > Bacillati > Actinomycetota > Actinomycetes > Kitasatosporales > Streptomycetaceae > Streptomyces > Streptomyces diversicolor. The sequence goes on along the minus strand of NZ_BAAJXA010000004.1, from coordinate 343,644 downwards.
CGCATCCCCTACGCCCGGGCGCTCGCCGCGGCCGGCACCGGTCGGTACGACTTCCTCGGCCGTTACGTCGCCGATCTGCCGAGCGTGCTGGACCTGGACGCGATCCGGGCGGCCCGGGTACGGATCGGCGCCGACCCGCTGGGCGGGGCGTCCGTCGCCTACTGGGGCCGCATCGCCGAGGAACACCGGCTCGACCTGACGGTGGTCAACCCGCACACCGACCCCACCTGGCGGTTCATGACGCTGGACTGGGACGGCCGGATCCGGATGGACTGCTCGTCGCCGTACGCGATGGCCTCGCTCATCGAGCGGCGGGACCGCTTCACCATCGCCACCGGCAACGACGCCGACGCCGACCGGCACGGCATCGTCACGCCGGACGCCGGTCTGATGAACCCCAACCACTACCTCGCCGTCGCCGTCTCCTACCTCTACGGCCACCGTGACGCGTGGCCCGCGGACACCGGGATCGGCAAGACGCTGGTGTCGTCCTCGATGATCGACCGGGTCGCCGCCGACCTCGGCCGCCGGCTGGTCGAGGTCCCGGTCGGGTTCAAGTGGTTCGTGGACGGACTGCTGGGCGGGACGCTCGGCTTCGGCGGCGAGGAGTCGGCCGGCGCGTCCTTCCTGCGCCGGGACGGTTCGGTGTGGACGACGGACAAGGACGGCATCCTTCTCGCCCTCCTCGCCTCCGAGATCACCGCCGTCACCGGCCGCACCCCCTCGGAGCACTACGCCCGGCTCACCGAGCGCTTCGGCGAGCCCGCGTACGCCCGCATCGACGCGCCCGCCTCCCGACAGGAGAAGGCCCTGCTCGCACGGCTCTCCCCGGCCCAGGTGACCGCGCGGACGCTGGCCGGGGAACCCGTCACCGGTGTGCTCACCGAGGCCCCGGGCAACGGCGCCGCCGTCGGCGGCATCAAGGTGACCACCGAGCACGCCTGGTTCGCGGCCCGCCCGTCCGGCACCGAGGACGTCTACAAGATCTACGCCGAGTCCTTCCGCGGTCCCGACCACCTCCGCCAGGTCCAGGAGGAGGCCCAGACGGTGGTCCTCGCGGCGCTCGGCGCCTGACCGGCCCACCCCCGCCCCGCGCCGCCGGGCGGCGCGGGGCGGCGGCGGTCACGCCGTACCGAGGGGGGCCGCGCCGCGCACCGGGTGCTTGCTCATGACCGAGACCCGGTTGAAGGCGTTCATGGTGATCGCCACCCAGATCACCGCGGAGACCTCGGCGTCCGACAGCACGGCCCGCGCCTGCGCGTAGGCGGTGGTCTGCGCTTCGGCGTCCGCGGGGTGCGTGGTGGCCTCGGCCAGGGCGAGCGCCGCCCGCTCCCGCGGGGAGAACAGCTCCGTGTCGCGCCAGGCGGGCAGGACGCCGAGGCGCTGCGTCGTCTCGCCGGCCCGCAGGGCCGCCCGGGTGTGCAGGCTGAGGCAGTAGGCGCAGGCGTTGAGCTGGGACACCCGGACGTTGAGGAGTTCGACCAGAGCGCGGTCGAGGCCCGCCTCGTCCGCCGCGGCGCGCACCGCCTCGGCCGTGGCGGTCAGCGCGCGGTACGCGCCCGGGCTCTGCTTGTCGACGTAGACGCGCCGTTCGCTGTCCGCCGCCGCTGCCGTCTGGGTCACCTGTGCTCCTTCGTCCCGTGCCGCTGTGCGGGTGATCGTCCGCTGCCCTCCTATCATCACCCCCGTGAATGTTGAAGCCGGGACTACCCTCCGCGAGGGCGAAGGGCCCGGCGCGCGACGAGATCCCGGCAGCCCGAAACGTGCCACCCGGCGGCCCCGGCCCGGACCCCTGTGCGGGCTGTGATGTCGCCCACGCGCTCTTGCCCTGGCGAGGAAGGCAAACCTAAGTTCGACCGCATGTCCGCCTATGACCCCACCCATCCCACTGATCCCGGCGACCCCGGCGATCCCGCCGCCGGGCGGCCGGTCGACTTCGCCATCGACCTCACCGCGCACGAGGCGCACCGGCGGGCCCAGGTCCTTGAGGCCATCGGCCCGCACTGGGACCCGGTGGAGGCGCTGCACGGCGAGGAGGCGGCGTACGACCTGCTGTACTCCGGCCTCGACGAGGAGCAGCGGCGCGTGTACGACGACCTGGTCGCGGCCGGAGTGCTGCCGCCGCGCGGGGGTGGCCGTGCTGCCGCTTGATCCGCAGGCCGACATCGGCCGCCGGGCCTGGGTCGCCTGCCCGCACTGCGCCGACGGCGACGGCTGCGCGCGGTGCGCCGAGCGGCGCACCTGCGCCGAGCACTGGCGTTATCTGCTCGCCAACAGCGGCAGCGTGCTGCATCTGCAGTGCCCCTCGTGCGGCCACGTCTGGGACCACGAGACCGGCTTCGGCGCCACCCGCCCCGCCCGGCGGCGCACCATCGACGACCTGCCCCGCTCCTGATCCCGGGGCCCGCCCGGCGGGTCAGGCGGGTGCGGCCGCCGCCCGGTCGAGTGCCGCGCGGGCCGCCCCGAGCGCGGCGGCCCGGTCCTCGGGTACGAGCCCGATCCGGGTGCGCCGGTCCAGCAGGTCCGCCGCGTCGAGCGCGCCCTCGTGCCGTGCCGCCCACAGCAGTTCGGCGTGGGTGACGGGCTGTCCCGGCAGCACGGGTTCGGCCAGCCGCGGATCGTGCGCGGCGAGCGCGTGCACGGCGGGCGCCTCGGTGCCGTACCGCCGGACCAGGCGGGCCGGTGCGGGCAGCAGAGCGAGCCGGCCGGGCGGCGCCGCGCCGACGAGCGGCAGCGACGCGGTGGGGGAGGGCCCCGCGGAGAGCCGGTGGACGCTGACGGCGGCGTCGACCGCGTCCTCGGCCATCCGCCGGTACGTCGTGAGCTTGCCGCCCACCACCGTGATCACACCCTGCGCGGAGGTCAGTACCGCGTGCCTGCGCGAGATGTCCGACGTCCGGATCGCCGCGCCGCGCCGCGTGGTGTCCAGCAGGGGGCGCAGCCCCGCGAAGGCGCCGACGACGTCGCCGCGCCGGACGGGCGCGTCCAGCACGGAGCCGAGCACGTCCAGCAGAAAGCCGATGTCCGTCTCGGGGACCTCCGGTACGTCGGGGACGCCGCCCTCGACCGGCTCGTCGGTGAGACCGACGTAGACCCGCCCGTCACCCTGCGGCAGTACGAGGACGAAGCGGTTCGTCTCACCGGGCACGGGGACGTGCAGGCCCGCCGGGAGCGGTCCGAGCCGGTCCGCGCGCAGCACCAGATGGGTGCCCCGCGAGGGGCGTATCCGGATGCCGTCCACCAGGGAGCCCGCCCACACCCCGGAGGCGTTGATCACCGCGCGGGCGCGGATCTCGCCCTCCTCGCCGGTGAGTTCGTCGCGGACGCGGGCGCCCGTCCGGGTCAGCTCCAGCGCCCTGACCCGGGTCAGGACCTTCGCGCCGCGTGCGGCGGCGGTCCGGGCCAGCGCCGTGACCAGACGGGCGTCGTCGGTGACCCGGCCGTCCCAGGAGAGCAGGCCGCCGCGCAGCCCGTCGGCCCGCACCGCCGGCGCCATCCGCCGGGCCTCGACGGCGGACAGCCGGCGGGGCGCGGGCAGCGTGGCCCGGGAGGTGCGGGCCAGCAGGCGCAGGGTGTCCCCGGCGCGGACACCGGCCCACGCGAGGGACACCTGAGGGCCGGTCACCAGCGGGGTCAGCGGGAGCACGAAGGGCTGGGCGCCCACGAGGTGGGGGGCGGTGCGCTCCATCAGCACCCCGCGCTCGACCGCGCTCTCGTGGGCGACGCCGACCTGTGCGGAGGCCAGATAGCGCAGCCCGCCGTGGATGAGCTTGGAACTCCAGCGCGAGGTGCCGAAGGCGAGGTCGTGGGCGTCGACGGCGACGACGTCCAGCCCGCGGGCCGCGGCGTCCAGGGCCGCACCGGCCCCGGTCGCGCCGAGTCCGACGACCAGCACGTCGGCCGTGCCGCCGCCGGCCGCCGCGGCCAGTTCACGGGCGCGGCGGGCGGCGCGGAGCGACGATCCGGGGCGGGGTGCGGCGGCCTCGGCGGTGGGGCGGGCGGGGCTCATGGCGCGAGGGTCCTCTCCAGGATGAGGCGCAGTTCGCCGAGGAACGCCGCGGGGGTCAGGTCGGCGTCGTCCTCGTCGGTCATGGTCCGCAGGGACAGCGTGAAGGACTGGACGATCAACAGCAGTGACCGGGCCTGCCGTTGGACGGGGCCGGGGCGCACCGAGCCGTCGGCGTGTCCCTCGCGCAGGGCGTCGGCCAGCAGGTCGAGCAGCGCCTCCTGGCTCGCTCCGCGGCGGTCGAGCACATAGGGCAGGAGCAGTTCCGGATCGACGTCGACGATCTTGCGGAAGAGCGGGTGGGCGCGGAACGCCCCGACGCCCGTGACGAGTCCGTCCACGATCAGTGCCCGCGCGTCGAGACCCGGCCGCCGCTCGGGCATGGCCGCGGTGGCCACGCCGATCCACTCACGGGTCATCAGATCGCCCACCAGGGACCGGACATCGGGCCAGCGCCGGTACAGCGTCATCCGTGAGACGCCGGCGCGGCGGGCCACGTCGGTCAGGGTGGTGCGCCGGACCCCGACCGCCAGGACGCAGTCGCGCACCGCGTCCAGGACTCGATCGCCGTCCGACTGGTTGTGACGAATAGGCGTCATGTGTCACAGTGTAACGCCCTGGGGGTGAGGCGGGAGACGGCGCCCCACGGACCGACCGCTTCGCGGGCCGACCGTCTCGCGCACCGCGCCCCGCGCGAACCGACCGACGAGGGACGACCGTTCATGGACATGCTGTGGAGCGGCTGGGGCGACCCGGCCGAGGCGGCACCGCTGCCCGACACGGTGACCGCACTGCTCGGCGAACTGCTCGGCGTGCGCCCGCGCGGCACCGGCACGCTCACCCTCGACGACCTCCGCGTCCCCGACTCCCCGCTCGACGCCGACGCGCTCGGGGCCCTGGCGGACGCCGTCGGCGGCGCCGAGTGGGTACGCACCGACGCGGACGGCCGTATCCGGCACACCCGCGGCAAGTCCACCCCCGACCTGCTGCGCATCCGGGCCGGGGACACCACCGACGTACCGGCGGCCGTCGTCCTGCCCGCGACCCACGACGAGGTGCTGGCCGTGCTGCGCGCGTGCGCCCGGCACGGCCTCGCCGCGGTCCCGTTCGGCGGCGGCACCTCCGTCGTGGGCGGCCTCGCGCCCGAGCGGCGCCGCCCCTTCGTCGCACTCGACCTGCGCCGCATGACCGGCCTGCTCGACCTCGACCCGGTCTCCCGCACCGCCACCCTGCAACCCGGCCTGCGCGCCCCGCACGCCGAGGCGCTGCTCGCCGAACACGGCTTCACCCTCGGCCACTTCCCGCAGTCCTACGAGTGGGCCACCATCGGCGGGTTCGCCGCGGCCCGCTCCAGCGGCCAGGCATCCGCCGGACACGGCCGGTTCGACGACATGGTCCTCGGCCTCACCGTCGCCACCCCCGAGGGCACCCTCGACATCGGCCGCGCCCCGCGCTCGGCGGCCGGCCCCGACCTGCGCCAGCTGATCCTCGGCTCCGAGGGAGCCTTCGGCGTCATCACCGCCGTCACCGTACGCGTCCGCCCCGCCCCCGAGACACGCCGCTACGAGGGCTGGCGCTTCGCCTCGTTCGAGGAGGGCGCCGCCGCGCTGCGCCGGCTCGCCCAGGACGGGCCACGGCCCACGGTGCTGCGCCTGTCCGACGAGACCGAGACCCTGATCGGACTCGCCGAGCCCGCCGCCATCGGCTCCGCCGCCGCGACCGGCACCGGCTGCCTGGCGATCGCCGGCTACGAGGGCACCGAGGAGGAGACGGCACACCGGCGGGCCGGGGCGGCGGCCGTGCTGAGCGCGTGCGGCGGCACCCATCTGGGCGCGGGCCCCGGCGAACGCTGGGCCGCAGGCCGCTACGCGGCCCCGTATCTGCGGGACTCCCTGCTGGACGCGGGCGCGTTGGCCGAAACGCTGGAGACCGCCGCCTTCTGGTCCCGGATCCCGCGGCTGTACGCGGCGGTCCGCGGGGCGCTCACCGACACCCTCACCGAGGCGGGCACACCACCGCTGGTGATGTGCCACATCTCGCACGTGTACGAGAACGGCGCCTGTCTGTACTTCACGGTGGTCAGCGCCCAGGGCGCCGACCCCGTCGCACACTGGGCACCCGCCAAGCGCGCCGCCAACGAGGCCGTGCTCGCGGCCGGCGGGACGATCAGCCACCACCACGGTGTGGGCACCGACCACCGCGACTGGTACGTCAGGGAGGCGGGCCCGCTCGGCGTCGCGGCCCTCCGGGCGGTCAAGCGCCGACTGGACCCCGAGGGGCTGCTGAACCCCGGGATCCTGCTGCCCGTCGACTGACCGGGCGGCGAACCGCCCGGCCCGCCGCCCCGCACCACCCTCACCGTCCGGAGGCTCACCGATGCGACAGTTCACGGCCGTCGTCAACCCCACCGCGGGCGGCTCCACCGGGGCGGCGGCGCTGCTGCGCGTGGGCCGGCTGCTGCGGGAGGCCGGGGCGCAACTGGAGGCCGAGTACAGCCGCGGCCTGGCCCACGCCCAGGACCTGGCCCGCCGGGCCGGCGAGCGCGGCCGGGTGGTGCTCGCGGTGGGCGGCGACGGCATCGCCGGGTGCGTCGGCGGCGCCCTCAGCGGAACCGGCACCGTGCTCGGCCTGGTCCCCGCGGGCCGCGGCAACGACTTCGCCCGCGCCCTCGGCCTGCCCGCCGACCCCGCCGCGCTGGCCCGGATCCTGCTGGACAGCACTCCGCGGCCCGTCGACACCATCGAGGTGGAGTCGGCCGTGCACCGGGGCACCGTGGTGCTGGGCAGCGTGTACGCGGGCGTCGACGCGCTCGCCAACCGCCACGCCAACAGCGCGCGGCTGCTGCGCGGCGCGGCCTCCTACTACGCCGGCGCACTGCGCGCGGTGGCCACCTGGCGCCCGGCCACCTACCGCGTCACCGTGGACGGACGGGAGCACGCCCACCGCGGTTACACCGTGGTGGCCGCCAACTCCGCCTACTACGGCTCCGGCCGGGCCATCGCCCCCGGCGCCCGGGTGGACGACGGACTGCTGGACATCGTGATGATCCGCGAGGCACCGCGCCGGCTGTTCTTCGCCCTCATGAACGAACTGGCGACCGGAGCCCATGTCGACCGGCCCGAGGTGCGGGTGCTGCGCGGCCGGGAGATCCGCATCGAGGCCGACCGGCCCGTCCCCTACGGCACCGACGGAGAGGTCGAGGCCACCCTGCCCGTCACGGCCAGGGTGCGGCCCGGCGACCTCACGGTGCTGTGCTGAGCCCACAGCCATAGCCGTCCTCGGAGCCGGAGACCGGGCTGTGGCCGTGCCGCGGCTGTGCCGAGTTCCAGCCGCCCCGGGCCGCCACCGGCCTTTCCGCGCCCGTGCGTCGACGGCCGACCGCCGCGCGCGGCGCGTCACCGCGCTCGGCGGGGCCGGTCCCGGCACCGGATCCGGGCCGGGCACCGGCCCTCGGCCGTGCCCGCTGTCACGGCCCGGCGTCACGGCCCAGCCGGGCCGGCGGCGCAGCCGTCCGGGGAGGGCCGGCGTCCGGGGTGCGCGCACCCGCAGCGACGGATCCCACGTGATGCCCGCGATGCCCGCCCAGCACGTCATGGGCCGCGTCGCGCGGACGCGGCGCCCGCCCCCTTGTGCGGGAGGAGCACGACCGTCAGGGCGGCGATGTCGTCCCGCAGCCGGTCGTGGCTGTACTCCAGCAGATCGCGGTGGAGCCGGTCCAACAGCTCCCGCGGTGGCAGCGGCCCCCAGGAGCGCAGCCGTTCCAGCAGCGGGTAGAAGGCGCCGGCCCGGTCGCGGGTCTCCGTGATGCCGTCCGTGTACAGCAGCAACTGATCGCCGGGCAGGAAGGGATGGACGTCCACGGGGTACGGCTCGCCGACGAGCATCCCGAGGTTCAGCGGCGGAGCGGACCGTCCCGTGTGCAGTTCGCGCACCTCGCCGGGCCTCAGGAGCAGCGGCGGCGGATGCCCGCAGTTGACGACCCGCACCGTGCGCTCGTCGGTGCGGATCTCCGCGATCACCGCCGTGACGAACCGTTCGCCCACGTCGCTCCCGGACAGCTGATCCGCCCGGCGGGTGACGCTGGTCTCCACCCGGCCCGCCAGCGCGGGCAGGTCGGGCTCGTCGTGCGCCGCCTCGCGGAACGCGCCGAGCAGGGTCGCCGCGGTCTCCACCGCGGGCAGCCCCTTGCCCCGGACGTCGCCGATGAGCAGCCGTACCCCGTGCGCGGTGGGCACGGCCTCGTACAGGTCGCCGCCGATGCGCGCCTCGGCGAAGGCGGAGTGGTAGAAGCTCTCCAGACGGAGGTCGCCGATCCGGTGCGGAACCGGTCTGAGCAGGACCTGTTGCGCGATGTCCGCCACGAAGCGCACATCGGCGAGCGTACGCTCGCGGCGCGTCCTGTGCCGGGCGAGCGCCGTGCCGAGGAAACCGACCAGGGCCGTGCACACGTAGGCGGCCACGTAGTGCGGGTCCCACTGGTAGCCGAGGTGCCGGCCCGCGCAGCACGGGGTGCCGGCCAGGATCCACTCGAACAGGACGGCGAACACGGTGCCGCCCGCGACCACGACCGGGCCGTACGCGAAGGCCGCCACCAGCGGCAGCGCGATGAGCGCGAAGCTCACCGGCCACTCCACGGGGGTCAGCGGCTCCAGCACCAGGACCAGGGCGACGTACCCGACCGGGAGCCAGCGCAGCCAGGCCGGCGGCGCCGGCGGCCGGGTCCGGCCGGCCTCGCCCGCCCGCTCCTCGCCGCGGCCCGCCCGGGCGGTATGACCGCGAAGCCTCACCGCTCGCCCAGCCGCGCGGGCGCCCGGCGGGCGCGGAACGCGCAGGCGGGGCGGACGGGCGCAGCACACGCCCGACGGCTCGGCTCAAGCAGCCTGGACACACGGAACTCCCGGCGATGGCGACAAGAGGGCCAGCCTGGTGCGCCCGCCCGCCGCACCCCGCTCATTGCTCCGGTCCACGGCATGTCCCGTCCGGCACCGCCCGCGGGTCGGGGAACCGGCGGACGGCAGAACTTTTCGTCGGTCGTGTGCATCCAAGAGAGTGACACACATCCACCCATTCACCCGATAGGGGTGGTATGGCATGTTTCTTCACTCACGACACCTCTCCCGGCGCGTCGCGATCGCTTCGGCGACCGCCCTCCTCACGGGCGGCGCGGCGGCCGGTGCCGCCTGGGCCACGACCGCGGCGGCGGCCCCGGCCGGCCCGCGCACCTGCACGGTGAGCGACCTGTATGTCTCCATGGGACGCAAGGAGGGCGCCGCTGGCTCGCTGTACTGGCCGATCCGGTTCACCAACACCGGCACCACCGGCTGCGCCCTGCGCGGCTACCCGGGCGTCAGCGTCCTCGACGCCGCCCATCACCAGGTGGGCGCGGCCGCTGGCCGGACCGGACAGGCCCTCTCGACCGTGACGCTCGCCCCCGCCCACTCGGCGTCCGCGGTGATCCGCACCACCAACGGTCCCGTCGGCGGGCCCTGTCAGGCCACCGGAACCTATCTGCGGGTCTATCCGCCGGCCTCCCGCACCGCGGTCCTGGTGCCGGCCGGCTGGAAGGTGTGCTCCGGCACCTTCCGGGTCGCCCCGGTCACCCGGTAGCGCCGGTGTGACGCGTCACCGGCGGCCGGGGCCGATTACCGCTCGGGTAATCGACCCCGGCCGCCGGCGCGCGCGAGGATCGGGGCGTACCGGGAACGGACCGACCGGCAAGGAGCCGTCATGCCCGCCTACGCCATCGCCCACCTGCAAGAAGCCGCCCCGCATCCCGAGATCGCCGAGTACATCGAGCGCATCACGGCCACCTTCGAGCCCCACGGCGGACGGTTCCTCGTGCACGGCATGCGGCACGAGGTTGTGGAGGGCGGCTGGCCTGGCCACGTCGTGGTGATCGCCTTTCCCGGGATCGCCGAGGCGCGGGCCTGGTGGGACTCGCCCGCCTACCGGGAGATCGCGCCCCTGCGGGCCCGGCACATCGAGGGCGACATCATTCTGGTCGAGGGCGTCCCGGACGACTACGACCCGACCGACACCGCCCACTCGCTCCGCACCACCCCGCCCACCGCATAACCCCCCGACCAGGGCTCGCCGTTCGCCCACATGCCCGCAGACACCGACACCCCCGCCCCCGCACGGCGGCCGCCGTGGTCTTCCGTCGGTCGGTTGTGGTGAGTTGTGGTTGGCCGGGGTGTGTTCCTGGGCGTCGCCGACGTGCTTGCGCGTGGTGGGCGGCGATGCCGGGATCGGGCCGGCCGCCCGGCCATGACCGCGCCGCCCCGGCCGTCGCTGCGGCGTGATGCCGATCCCGCCGGCACACCTTCAGGCCCGCTGCCGTGCCGGTGTCACTCCTTGACCGCGCCCGCGTTGGCGCCCTGTACGAAGTACCGCTGGAAGCAGAAGAAGAGCGCCGCCACCGGCAGGGTCGACAGCAGGGCCGCGGCGAGTTTCAGCGGGTACTGGGTGCCGCCGCCCAGACCGCCCGAGACGAACCGGGCGAGCCCCGTCGTGAGCGTCTCGTACTGGGCGGACTGCGTGGCCACCAGGAAGTGCGTGAACTCGTTCCACGAACTCTGGAACGACAGGATGGTCAGCGTCAGCAGCGCCGGCCTCGCCATCGGCAGCACCACGGACCAGAAGGTGCGGAACACGCCGGCACCGTCCACCCGGGCCGCCTCCTCCACCTCCCGGGGCACCGACTCGAAGAACTGCTTCATGATGAAGATGCCCGCCGCGTCCACCATCAGCGGCAGGATCATGCCGGTGTACGTGTCGAACAGCCCGAACGTGTTCAGGACCAGGAACTTCGGGATCAGCAGGGCCACCCCGGGCACCGCCATCACCGCGAGCACGAACCCGAACAGCAGGCCCCGCCCGGGGAACCGCAGCCGGGCCAGCGCGTACCCGGCCATCGAGTCGAACAGCACCCGCCCGGCGGTGACCAGGACGGCGACCACCGCGGAGTTGCCGAGCCAGCGCAGGAACGGCACCCCGTCGCCGGACTCGCTCAGCCCCAGCAGCCGCTGGTACGCGGCGGTCGTCGGGGTGACCGGCACCAGCGACAGCGGATGCGACGCGGCATCGGGATCGGTCTTGAAACCGGTCGCCAGTTGCAGGACGAACGGCAGGACGTACAGCAGCCCGAGCCCGGCCACCAGGACGTAACCCACGATCCGCAGCGGCAGCGGATGCCGGCCGAGCACCGGATAGTGCTGTCTGCGCACGGCCCGTTTCGTCGACGTCATCGGTTCCTCCCGGGGCGGGCGTCGCGGTCCCTGAACGCCCAGCGCTGCAACGCGGTCAGGCACAGGATCAGGGCGAGCATGATGAACGCGATGGCCGCGCCCTGCCCGAAGTCGGCGTCGTCGAACGCGGACGAGTACGACAGGAACGCCGGGGTCAGCGTGGTGTTGCCCGGAGCGCCCTGACCCATCACATACACCTGGTCGAAGACCTGCCAGGTGGAGATGAGACCCAGGGTGAGCACGAGGAACAGCACCGGCCGCAGCGCGGGCAGCGTGATGTGGCGCAGCATCTGGAACCGGTTGACGCCCTCCAGGGCGGCCGACTCCTCCAGCTCCCGCGGGATGTCCTGGAGCGCCGCGAGGAAGATCAGCATGAAGGTGCCGGAGGTGGTCCACACGGCGAGCAGGATGATCGTGCACATCGCGACGGACGGCCCGGACAGCCACTGGAACCAGGACAGACCGAGGAAGGAGTGGTCGGCCAGCGCGCCCGAGGGATGGTCGGGATCCACGATGCCCAGCGCCCCCAGCAGCAGCGAGAGCACCCCGCGCGGGTCGGCGAACCAGTTCGGGCCCTTCAGCCCGATCCAGGACAGCAGCGAGTTCACGGCCCCGCTGCCCTGGAAGAGGAACAGGAACACGGTGGACACCGCGATCGAGCTGGTCACCGACGGGAAGAAGAACGCGGTGCGCAGGGCGCCGCGGGCGCGCAGCAGCCGCTGGTTGACGATGAGCGCCAGCACCAGGGCCAGCGCCGTCTGCAACGGCACGGTCAGCAGCACGTAGTAGGCGTTGTTGCGCAGCGAGGTCGCGAACAGGGTGCGGTCGAGACCGTCCTCGGTCAGCAGCGCCTGGTAGTTGTCCAGGCCCACGAACTCGGCCTCGCCGCTGAACGGATTGGACTGCCCGTCCCAGTGCAGCAGGCTCACCCACAGCGCCATCAGGATCGGCAGCAGCAGGAACAGGCCGAGGACGAGCACCATGGGGCTGACGAACAGCCAGCCCCATGGGCCCTCACCGCGGCGGCGCCCCGCGCGCGGGGCGTGGTCGGCGCGGGGCGCCGCGGTGGGACCGGCCCCGCCGGGCGCGTCAGGTGCGCCCGGCGTACCGGTCGACCGGGAACGTGCCGCCGCAGGCGGCCGTCCGGAGTCGGCGGAACCGTCGCCGCGGGGCTGGTCCGCGGCGCGGGTGGTGCGGGGGGACATGACGGCTCAGTCGCCCTTCGCCATCGCCTGCTCGCCGTTGCTCTGGAGGTCGGCGAGGATCTTCTTCGGGTCGGCGGTGCGCAGCGCCTGCAGATCGGTGTTGAACTGGCCGAGCACCTTGTCGAACCCGGCGATGGTCACCGGGCCCTGCGCGTACGCGGCGCCGTCCACCCATGCCTTGGCCTCCGGCACCTGCTGCGCGTAGGTGGCGAGCGAGCTGGTGCGGGAGGGCATGACACCGAAGGCGTCCGCGAACTTCAGCTGCTGCTCACCGGAGCTGAGGTACTTCACCAGATCCACGGCGGCCTTCTGGTGCGCGCTCTCGGCGGCCACGCCCCAGCAGGTGCTGAAGGCGAGCGTGCCCTTGCCGGCCGGCCCCGCGGGCAGCTCCACGACCTTGTACTTGACGTCCGGGTAGTCGGCCTTCATCGCTCCGGCCAGCCAGTTGCCCTCGATCGTCATCGCGGCCTTGCCCTTGCCGAGCGCCTCGCCGCCCCAGCTGGTGTCGACATCCGTGGCGTACTTCATCGAGCCCGCCTTCAGCAGGGACTGCGCGAAGGCGAGACCCTGCGCGTTCTTGGCGCCCGCGGCGGTCATCTTCGTCTGCCGCGCGTCGGTGACCCAGCCGCCCGCCTCCTTCATGAAGACGCCGAGCCGCTGGTACTCGTTGGTGGTGACGAGTCCGGTCACCCCGTCCCGGCTGAGCTTGCCCGCGACCTGCTTCAGCTCGGCCCAGGTGGTCGGGTGGTCCCGGTCGGTCAGCCCGGCCTTCTGCCACAGCTCGGTGTTGATGGCCAGACCCAGCGTGGAGGTGTCCTTGGGCAGGCACACCAGCTGCCCGTCGTAGGTGAAGGAGGAGCGCAGCTGCGCCGAGAAGTCGTCCGCGTCCTTGATCTGGTCGCCGTACGCGTACAGCGAGCCCGCCTTCGCGTAGTTGGCGAACTGGTCGGAGTTGACGTAGAAGACGTCCGGCGGCTTGTGCCCGGCGAAGGACTGCGCCAGCTGCTGGTTCATGTCCTTGGCGACCTGGACGCTCACCGTGTTGCCGGACTTCTTCTGGTACGCGGCGGCCGCGTCCTTGACGGCCTTGGTCTCGGCGTCGCCCGACGTGGCGATGAGCACCGTCAGGTGCTGCTTGGCGCCGCTGTCCTGCTCGGTCTCCTTGTCGTCGCCGAAACTCGACGAACAGCCGGTGGCGGCCATCAGAGCCGCGCAGGTGGCGAGGGCCGCGGCGGCCGTACGGGTGGTCATTGCTTCCTCCGTGTACTCGGGGTGGGACGTGCGGCTCCGCCCGGGCGCCGCGGCGGACCGCGACCCGGGGTGGGGGAGGAGAAAGGGGAGAGGTTCGGGGCCCGTGCGGGCCGGTGTACGGGTTCGCGCCGTCGGCGCCCTCGCGGGCGGCGGCTAGCGGGCTGCCGGTCCGTCGGCTCCCGCCCGCGCGCCGGGCACGCTGTCGCGCACGACCAGCGACGGCGCCAGCAGCACCCGTTCCGGGGGCGCGCCGGCGTCGGCCATCCGCGCCAGCAGCAGCCGCAGGCACTCCCGGCCGACCGCCTCCAGCGGCTGCTCGATCGAGGACAGCGCGGGCGACACGAGCGCGGCGGTCGGTGAGTCGTCGAAGCCGATCACGGCGACGTCCCGGCCCGGGTCGGCCCCGCGCTCGCGCAGCGCGTGGTAGCAGCCGAGGGCCAGCGTGTCGCTGGCCGCGACCACGGCCGTCGCGCCGGCGTCCAGGAGCGGTTTGACCGCGTCGTGCGCGGCCTCGATGTCGTCCACGCTCTGGGCGCGCCGCGCCCGTGTGGCCAGCCCGTGCCGGCGCATCGCCCGCTGCCAGCCCGCGGCCCGGTCGTCACCGACATCGGAGCCGCGCGGCCAGCCGAGGAAGGCGATCCGCCGGTGCCCGAGGGCGACCAGGTGCTCCACCGCGGCATCCGTGCCCGAGGCGCCGTCCACGTCGACCCAGTCGCCGACCGGCCGCCCCGACCACATCCGTCCGAAGCCGACGAACGGCACGCCCCGCTTGGCCAGCCAGGTCTGACGGGGGTCGTGGCGCGCGGTCCCGCTGAGCACGAACCCGTCGACCTCGTGCCGTCCGAGCAGTTCCTCGTAGCCCTCAAGGGTGGGCTCGCCCGGCGGGCTCGCGAACAGCAGGATCCGGTATCCGGCCTCGTCAGCGGCCTGGGACAGGGCGTGCAGGAAACGGTCCATGATCGGGGTCGTGGTGCCGGCCGGGGAGGGCTGGATGCCGTAGCCGATCAGCTTGCTGGAGCGGGTGCGCAAGGTCTGCGCGGCGCGACTCGGCCGGTAGCCCATCTCGTCGACGGCCTGCCGCACCCGTTCCAGGGTCTCGGGGCGCAGCAGCTGCGGGGAGTTGAGCGCGTTGGACACCGTCTGCGGGGAGACACCGGCCCGGCGGGCGACCATAGCGAGGGTGACCGGGCCCGGTGCGGCCGGGGAACGCGGGGTGCGGGGCATACGGGTCTCCGACGAGAAAGGGCCGTGTAGAGCCCTGGTGGATCGATTTGAGCGTTCCAAAGGCATTGTCATCGCTCTGACGAGCAGATTACTGTCTTTGGAACGATCTAACGCTGAGAGGTTCTTCTCTTTTGGACACCACTGTCAAGCCCCAGGACACAGGCGACCCGGAATCGGAGGCCGCGGACACCGCCGAGGGACTGCAGCCGTTCCTGCACGACGCGGTCGTCACACTCTGCGCGCCGAGCTTCGCGCTCTCCCGCCCGGACGGGCAGATCGAGCACGGCGTCGACGGCTTCTTCCACGGCGACGTCAGGGCCCTGTCCCGGCTGACCGTCGCGGCCGACGGCATCCCGCTCGTGCCCGTCACGGGCGGCTTCGACGGCGCCGACCGGGCCGGTTTCCGGGCGATCCTGCGCGGGCTCGGCGAGAGCACCGCCGACCCGGCCGTGGAACTGCACCGCGGGCGCACCGTCACGGCCGGCCGGCTGACGGAGGAGTTCACGGTCGTCAACGCCGGCCGGCGCCACATCACCCTCCGGCTCACCGTCACCGCCGGAACCGACCTGGCCCCCATGGAGCGCGTCAAGTCGGGCGACCGCCCGGCCCTCGTCCCGGCGCGGGCCGCGGACGGCGGCACCCTGGACTGGTCGCGCGACGGCGTCACCGTGCGACTGGCCGCCGAGCCGGCCGCCGACCGGCTCGACCCCGGCACCGGAAGCCTGTCCTACGACATCGACCTGGGCCCCGGCGCCCGCTGGACGGCGACGCTGCACTGCACGGCCGCCCACGCGGACGGCGACCAGTTCCCGGCGCCCCCGGCCGGCGCCGTACCGTGGCGCACCCCCGCGCTGCGCTCCGCGGACCACCGCTTCGACCACTGGCTGCGGCAGTCGGTGGCCGACCTGGACCGGCTGCGTCTGACCGACCCGCGGTCCGACGAGGACGGCACGGCGCGTGACGGCCGCGTGGACCAGTTCCTCGCCGCCGGCGCCCCCTGGTTCCTCACCCTCTTCGGCCGCGACTCGCTGTGGGCGGCACGGATGCTGCTCCCGCTCGGCACCGAACTCGCCGCCGGCACCCTGCGCACCCTCGCTCGCCGCCAGGGCGCCGTCGTCGACCCGGCCACCGAGGAGCAGCCGGGCAAGATCCTGCACGAAGTGCGGCGCGGCAGCCAGGAGTTCGCGGACACCTTCGCGCTGCCGCCGGTGTACTACGGCACGGTGGACGCGACCCCGCTGTGGATCTCGCTGCTGCACGACGCCTGGCGCTGGGGCCTCGCCCCGGAGCAGGTCGAACAACTCCTGCCGCACGCCGAGTCGGCGCTCGCCTGGATGCGCGACCACGGCGACGCGGGCGGTGACGGCTTCCTGAAGTATGTGGACCTGACCGGCCGCGGCCTCGCCAACCAGGGCTGGAAGGACTCGGGCGACTCGGTACGGCACCAGGACGGCCGCCTCGCCGAGCCGCCCATCGCGCTGTGCGAGGTCCAGGCGTACGCGTACGAGGCCGCGCGCGGCGGCGCGGCCCTGCTGCGGGCGTTCGGCCGGCCCGGCGCCGACGCCTGGGAGGAGTGGGCCGAACGGCTCGCCACCCGCTTCCGCGAGCGCTTCTGGGTCGAGGACGCCGACGGCCCCTATCCGGCGCTCGCGCTCGACCGCGACGGCGGGCCCGTCGACGCGGTCACCTCCGGATTCGGGCACCTCCTCGGCACGGGCCTGCTGAACCAGGAGGAGAGCGCGCTGCTGGCCGCCCGCCTGACCCGCCCCGACCTCGACTCCGGCCATGGTCTGCGCACCCTCAGCAGCGCGGCGACGGGCTTCAACCCGTACGGCTACCACATTGGTTCCATCTGGCCGCACGACACGGCGATCGCCGTGCACGGCCTGGTCAGGGCCGGTTTCGCGGAGGCGGCGGCGTCCCTTGCCGCGGGCCTGCTGACCGCGTCGACGGCCTTCGACGCGCGGCTGCCCGAACTCTTCGCCGGCCACGGCGACCGGGCCGCGGAGCGGCCCGCCCCCTACCCCGCGTCCTGCCGCCCGCAGGCCTGGGCGGCGGCGTCGTCGGTGCATGTGCTGCGGGCCGCGCTGGGCCTGGACGCGGACGTACCCGGCGGCACGATCACCGTGGCACCCGGATTCGCCCGCTCCTTCGGACCGCTCACGGTCACCGGTCTTGAGGCCGGCGGAGAACGTCTCGACATCACGTTGGCCGCGGACGGCACGGTGCGCACCCGGGCCCCGGAGGGACTGACCGTGCTCACCGGCTGAACCCGGCCGGCAGGGCACGCCGGGGCGCCCGGCCGACCCCGGGCGCCCCGGCGCCGTTTATCGGCTTGCCGCCCCAGAGCCTGCTCGGATAGGAAGCTCGCATGCTAAGAGGCAGCAAGGTCGGGCTCAGGGCCCGGCACGAGGACGACATCCCGATCCTGCACAGACAACTGCACGACGACGTGGTCAACTTCTCGCGGTCCGACGACCAACCGTGGCGGCCGATCACGCCCGGTTCGAAGAACTCGCAGTTCGTGGTGGACGACAAGGAACAGGGGCACGTCCCGTTCTCCGTGGTCGAGCTGGGCGGCGGCACGCTGATCGGCAGCGCGGTGCTGTGGGGCATCGACCTCCACAACCGGTCCGCGCACATCGGTCTTGGACTGCTGCCTACCTCCCGCGGCAAGGGCTACGGCACCGATGTGGTCGCGGTGCTGTGCCACTACGGTTTCGTCGTGCGCGGCCTGCGCCGGCTGCAGATCGAGACGCTGTCGGACAACGCCGCGATGCTGCGCTCCGCCGAGCGCAACGGCTTCGTCCGCGAGGGCGTGCTGCGCTCCGCGGCCTGGGTGATGGGCGAGTTCCTTGACGAGGTGCTGCTCGGCCTCCTCGCCGAGGACTGGAAGCCGGCCCGGCGGGCGCCTGAGAGCTGACCCTCGGGCCCTCAAGTCCGGGCGGCGCCTTCGCTGTTCGACGTCGTCGCGCGCTCCGGTCCGCCCACGGGGCGCACCTGCGTGTCGCGCCGGTCACGACGGCCGAGGAACCTCTCCGCGAGCACGGCGCAGCCGCACAGCAGCGCCGCCAGCACGGAGAAGACCGGGAAGACCGAGGCGTCGGACCACACCGTCGCGCCGATGCCCACGAGGAGGCTGGGCACGATGAGAGCGGTGTAGGCGATGAGGTAGAACGCCGACATGACGGCGCCGCGGCGCTCGGCGGGGATCTGCGCGGTCAGATGGCGCAGCGATCCGCCGAACGCGAGTCCGTAGGCGCCGCCTTGGAGCGCGACGGTCACGGCGATGAGGACGGCGTGGCCCGTCATGAACGCGGCCGTCCCGACGAGCATCAGCAGCGCGAGCGCCGTGTCTCCGACGAGGGCGACTTGCCGGGCCGGAAAGCGGCCGCCGGCGATCTGGGCGATCGCGGCGGTCACCGTCAAGGCGGCGATGATGATGCCGCCGAACAGTGGTCCTTCGATGTCCGAGGCGTGGGAGGCGATCGACGGCTCCAGGGAGAAGCACACCCCGAGCACGGCCCAGGCGGCGCCGGCACCGGTCACGGCGAAGACGAATCGTCCGCGCACCTCCTTGGGAACCTCCGGCCGCGGCACCCTCAGGGGCGCGGCGCCGGCACCGGGGTGCGGCTCGCGCATCCGCACCATGAGCACCAGCAGGACGAGCGCGACGAAGCCGTCGGCGAGGTAGGGGACGAGCAGCGGGTGGACGTCCGTCTGGGCGAGGGCCGCACTGCCGAGCGCCGCGACGGCGATGCCGAGGTTGAACACGATGGCGGTCAGTGTCCCGGTCCGTGCCGTGTCGTTCGGGCGCACGTCCAGCAGCGCGGCGCCGCCCACGACGACGATCGCGCCGATGCCGAGGCCGTTGAGCATCCGCGCCGCGATCAGGTAGGCGGGACCCCCGGCGAAGACGAAGACCACGAGACCGGCGAGCACGAGAAGCAGCCCGGTGATGAGGACCGGCCGGCGGCCGAAACGGTCCGACACGTGCCCGGAGAACAAGATGGCCACCAGCGCCATGACTCCGTAGGCGCCGAAGACGACGGTGGTCGTGACGGGCGGATAGTGCCACTTCTCCGCATAGACGGAGTACAGCGGGGAGGGGATGGCCGAGGTCGCCTGTCCCAGCATGAGCAGGACCAGGAGAGCCGGGTAGCGCCACCTCTGCGGAGGGCGCTCGGAGGACGTGCGCAAGGCGACTCCTTCGATGTTTGATGCGGATCGTACTTCGGGAGGCTAGGTTGAAGTACGATGGGCGTCAAACTTGGAGGTGTGATGTCACGCTGGGAAGTGCCCGCCGATCAGTTGCCGCCCGTCGGCGGCATGCAGAAGCTGCTGCGCGCCCTGGCGGATCCCGCGCGCCTGGAAATGGTGCGGCGGCTGGCTTCCAGCCCCGGCGAAGAAGACTCGTGCGGGGCCCTCTACGAGGGCCTGAGCAAGTCGACGGCGACCCATCACTTCAAGGTCCTGGTGGACGCGGGCGTGCTGCGCCCCGTCATGGTCGGCGGGTCACGGGGCCACCGCCTGCGGAGTGACGACCTCCACAAGGCGGCCCCCGGATTCCTGGACGCGATCATCACCACCCTGGCCCGAGAGGAACCGGCCTGAGGGAACCCGGCGCTCGGCGGCGCCCCGCAGACGCAGGGGCGCGGGGAAGTGCGCCCAGCCACGACGGTGCCGCGGACGACCGACGCCCGGCGGGGTGGGCGTCGAAACCTGGCCCCGGCCCCTTCGGCACCGTCTCAGGGCGCTTGAGCGGTCAAGCCGGCCTCTCGGTGGCCGGCTTGTGTGCCAGGAAATTGGCGTACTTCCACTTCAGATCTTCATCGGGTTCCTGCACCAGTTGAGAGGTGACGACGAGTCCGGCCTGGTTCAGCAGTTCCGCGAGCCGGTCTGCCGGCAGCCGATAGGACTCGTAGGACACGGGGTGGCCCCCATGGCCGCGGGTCGGACGGCGGCGTTCACCGGCGCCCACGTGGCCGGCGAGCAGGAGGTGTCCCCCGGGCGCCAGGGTGCGGTGGAACTCGGCGAACACCACCGGCAGAAGCTCCGGAGGTGTGTGATGGGTCGAGTAGTAGGCCAGGATGCCGCCGAGCGCGTCGTCCTCGATCTCCAGCGCTGTCATGGTGCCCACGGAGAATCGCAGGTCCGGATAGGCGTGACGAGCCAGTTCGACCATCTGGGGCGATACGTCGACGCCGAACGCCGGCACCCCGAGGCCGGCCAGGTGTGCCGTCACCTTGCCGGGGCCGCAGCCCAGGTCCGCGACCGGTCCCAGGCCGGAGGCCCGCACCAGTTCCGCGAACGCGGCCAGCATCGCGCGGGATACGGGGTCCAGCTCGGACGGGTTCTTGACGAGGGCGGTGTAGTCGGCGGCGACGGTGTCGTACGACTCCCGGACCGCGGCAAGGTAGGAAGGCTCGGCCACGCGGTGAATCTAGCCGGAGGCACTGACATGTGAGCCCCGGCCGTCGTGGCGCCCGCGCCGAAACTGCTGAGACGCAGCGACCAGGAGAACGCCGGGATCAGGCCGGCCCGGCCCGGCTTCTTCCCCTCCCGCCCGCACCGGCCGCTCGCCGACGCCCCCGGGGCACGGTTCGTCCACTTCGCCGAGCGGACCTCGGTACCGCGCTCGCCAGGGGCTACCGGCACTCCCGACGCGGGCGCTCGGGAGGCGACAGGCGCCCGGGCGGCGCCGAGCGCTCGGGAGGCGACGGCCGTTTGGGAGGTGGCGGGCGCTCGGCGAGCCGGTGCCGGGGGCTCGGGTCGCCGGTGTGGGGCGGGCGGTGTCCGGGGGGCCGGTGGTGTCAGCCGCCTGTGCTTTCCCGGGGCACCAGCCGGTACCCGGCCACATGGTCCCGCGGAGCGCCCGCGTCCGGTTCGTCTATGCGGCGCAGCAGCAGCGACACGGCCGCGCGGGCGATCTCCTGCTTGTCGGGGGCCACGGTGCTCAGCGTGGGCACGCTGAATCGGGACGCCTCGATGTCGTCGAACCCCACCACGTCGATGTCGCCCGGCACGGACCGGCCCTGTTCGTGCAGCGCGCGCAGGGCGCCGAGCGCGAGATGGTCGTTGAGGCAGAGCAGGGCGTCCACGGCGGGCGCGCGCTCCAGCAGGCGCGCGGTCGCCCGGGCCCCGTCCCGCCAGTGGTAGGCGTCCACCGGCACCACGAGGTCCGCGGCGAACGGCAGCCCGGCCGCCTCGACGGCCTCGCGGTAGCCGTCCGTGCGCAGCCGGTCGGTGCCCTGGGGGCCGTGCGCCGCCCCGCCGACGACGGCGATGCGCCGCCGTCCGCGGGCCAGCAGATGCTCGGTGGCCTCCCGCGCGGCCCGTATGTTGTCGATGCCGACGTGGTCGGTGCCGGCTCCGGGGGAGCGTTCGCCGAGCAGCACCACCGGCAGCCGGCGGTCGCGGGTGGCGAGGTCGTGGGGGAGCAGGGAGAGCGGGCTCAGCAGGACGCCGTCGCAGAACTGGGCGTCAAAGCCGTGCAGGGCGGCCAGTTCGCTCTCCCGGACGGCCCCGGTCTGGTGGATGAGGACGGTGCGCCCCCGCCGCCCGGCCTCGGCCATGACGTGTTTGGCCAGCTCGGCGAAGTACGCCACGTCCAGCTCCGGCACCGCCAGCGTGATCACTCCGGTGCGCCCCTGCCGCAGTTGACGGCCGGCGATGTTGACCCGGTAACCGAGGGCGTCGATGGCCTCCTGGACGGCGGTGCGGGTCCGCTCCGACACGTGCTCGAAGTTGTTGATCACGTTGGAGACGGTCTTCGGGGAGACGCCCGCGTACTCCGCCACGTCCTTGATCCTCGGTCTGGCCGCCACCTGTCCGTCCTTCCGTCGGTCGTGATCGTACCGACCATCACGAATCGGTTTCGGGCCGGTCCGCTGTGCACCGACGTATTTACATCGATGTAAATCTCATGATGCCATGTGCCCCGCACCGACCGGCACTCCCGACGCAAGGAGGACCATGTCCGTTCCGCACCCCTCGGACCCGCCCCGCCCCGAATACCCCAGGCCGCAGTTCGTCCGCGCGTCCTGGCTCAATCTCAACGGCGAGTGGGAGTTCGAGATCGACCGGTCCGACACGGGACTTGAGCGCGGCCTGCGCGAACGCGAGCTGACCGGCCGTATCGTCGTTCCGTTCTGCCCGGAGTCGACGCTCTCCGGTGTCGGCGAGACGGACTTCCTGGAGGCCGTCTGGTACCGGCGCACGGTCACCGTCCCCGCGGCATGGGCGGACGCCCGGGTGCTGCTGCACTTCGGCGCGGTGGACCACGACGCCACGGTGTGGGCGAACGGCGTCGAGGTCGCCCGCCACCGCGGCGGCTTCACACCCTTCACCGCCGACCTCGGCCAGGTCGCCGCGGCCGGCGAGCCGGTGACGATCGTCGTACGCGCCCGGGACAGCCGCCACGGCCCCCAGGCCCGCGGCAAGCAGGCCACCTGGTACGCCAACTCGCACTGCCACTACACCCGTACGACGGGCATCTGGCAGACGGTGTGGCTGGAGCCGGTCCCGCGCGCCGCCGCCCTCAAGCGCCCCCGCATCACCCCCGACCTGGCCTCAGGTTCCTTCTTCCTGGAACTGCCGCTCACCGCCAACCTGCCCGGTCACCGGGTGCGCGCCACGCTCCGGGACGAGGCCGGCGAGGTGGCCGTGGCCCACAGCCGCGCCGACCTCGACCTCGCGCCCCGCCTCGTGCTGCCGGTCCCCGAGGACCGGCGCCGCACCTGGTCCCCCGAGGACCCGCACCTGTACGACCTGACCCTCGAACTCCTCGACGCCGACGGCGGTGTCGTCGATACGGCACGCTCCTACGCGGGCCTGCGCTCGGTCTCCGTCCACGGCAAGCGGCTGCTGCTGAACGGCGAACCCGTCTTCCAGCGCCTGGTGCTCGACCAGGGCTACTACCCGGACGGCCTGATGACCGCGCCCACCGACCGGGACCTGGTCCGCGACATCGAACTCGGCCTGCACGCCGGCTTCAACGGCGCCCGGCTGCACCAGAAGGTCTTCGAGGAGCGCTACCTGTACCACGCCGACCGGCTCGGCTACCTGGTGTGGGGCGAGTTCGGCGACTGGGGCTGCGAGGTCGGCGTGCGCGACGACAACCAGCGCCCCGACGCCTCGTACATCACCCAGTGGCTGGAGGCGCTGGAACGCGACTACTCGCACCCGTCGATCGTCGGCTGGTGCCCGCTGAACGAGACGTACCAGCCGCTGCACGACCGCATCACCCGGCTCGACGACGTCACCCGCGGCATGTTCCTCGCCACCAAGCAGGCGGACGCCACCCGCCCGGTGCTCGACGCCTCGGGATACGCCCACCGGGTCCCGGAGAGCGACGTCTACGACTCCCACTGCTACGAGCAGGACCCGGCCGTCTTCGCCAAGGTGATGTCCGGCCTCGCGCAGGACCGCCCGTATGTCAACACCGGCCCCGAGGGGCGCACCTGGTCGCTGCCGTACGGCGGACAGCCCTACTTCTGCAGTGAGTTCGGCGGCATCTGGTGGGACCCCGAAGCCGCCGCGGCGGCCGGCGACGAACGCGACACGTCCTGGGGCTACGGCGAACGGCCGCGCACCCAGGAGGAGTTCGTCGCCCGCTTCACCGGCCTGACGGCCGTACTGCTGGACGACCAAGACATGTTCGGCTACTGCTACACCCAGCTCACCGACGTCTTCCAGGAACGCAACGGCGTCTACCGCTTCGACCGCTCCGAGAAGGTCGACACCGCCCTGCTGCGGGCGGCCCAGACCCGCCCGGCGGCCTACGAGCGCGACGCCTAGCGGCCACCCCGATCCCCGGCGGAACCGGGGGCTGCTCTCGCCCAGGATTTACAACGATGTACATCTGAGGGGCGGCGAGCCGGGATCCGGACGCACCCGCGTCCGGATCCCGCCCCGCCACCCACGAGAAAGGAGCCGTATGACCGGCATACCCGCACCCGTCGGTCCCCCCGGCCCCACCCGGCGCCGCGCGCTCGCCACCGTCCTGGCCTCCGGGGCCGCGGTCCTGGGCGCCGGTGCGCTCAGCGGCTGCGGATCCGCGCAGGCCGCCGACGCCTCGACCGTGCGCCTGTGGGACCTGTTCAGCGGGGCCGACGGGGGCCTCCTCAACGACATGGTGCGCGCCGCGCGCCCGGACATGCCGGGCAGCCGCATCGAACGCACCGTCCTCGAATGGGGAACCCCCTACTACACCAAGCTTGCCATGGCCTCGGCCGGCGGCCGCGGCCCCGACATCGCCATCGCCCACATGTCCCGCCTGGCCGGCTACGCGCCCACCGGGCTCCTCGACGCGTGGGACCTGGACCAGCTCGCCGAACACGGCGTCGGCCAGGGCGACTTCGCCGACGCGGTCTGGGCCCGCACCCAGTACCGGGGACACACCTACGCCATCCCCCTGGACACCCACCCGTTCATCGTCTTCTACCACCCCGACATCGCGGCCGACGCCGGACTGCTCACCGCGGACGGCACCCTGGACGCCGAAGCCTTCTCCTCCCCGGACCGGTTCCTGGCCGCAGGGCGGGAGTTGGCGAAGGCGTCCGGCAAACAGGGCATCGCGTTCGGCTACGTCACCGACACCGCCCAGGGCTGGCGGCTGTTCTACGGCCTGTACCGGCAGACCGGCGGCGCCTTCCGGCTGCCCGACGGCGGACCCGCCGAGGTCGACGTGGACCGGATGGCCGAGGTCATCGCCTTCATGGCGAAGATCGTCGACGGGCGCACCAACCCCGGACACCTCGACTACTCCGCCGCCATCGCCGCGTTCGCCAACCGGCAGACCGGGATGATCCTGTCCGGCGAGTGGGAGCTGGGCACCTTCCGCACGGCCGACGCGAAGGTGGGCGCGGCACCCTTCCCGACCGTCTTCGGCACCCCCGCCGTGTACGCCGACTCGCACTCCTTCGTCCTGCCCCACCACCCCGACCCCGACCCCGCGCGCCGGCGCCGCGCCCACCGCGCCGTCGCGGCCCTGCTGAAGGCGGGACAGATCTGGGCCACCGCCGGCCACATCCCCGCGTACGGCCCGGTCACCCGCACCGCCGCCTACCGGCGGCTGCGACCCCAGGCCCACTACGCCGGGGCGCAGGACCACGTGGTCCTGGACCCCTCCGTGTGGTTCGCCGGCGCCGGCTCCGACTTCCAGAACGCCATGTCCCAGGTCCTGCAGCAGGCCCTCCTCGACGGCCTCGCCCCCGACCGCGCGGCGCGCGCCATGGTGCGGCGCCTGAACACCTTCCTCGCCAAGCCCAGCCCGGCCTGAACCGGCTGCGAACCATTCCGCAGGAGGCACAACGATGTCCTCTCCCCAAGCCTCGCCGCGCCCCGCGGCCGTCATGGCCCGCCGGCTGTTCGCGCCCGGCCTCCTCTTCGCGCTCCCCTTCCTGATCCTGTTCGCCCTCTTCCTGCTGTGGCCGCTCGCCCAGGGCCTGTGGATGAGCCTGACGGACACCTCGCTGTCGGCCCACGCCCCCGGCTTCGTCGGCCTCGACAACTTCACCGAGGCGCTGCGGGACGCGGACATGTGGCGCTCACTCGGCAACACGGCCTGGTTCACCGTCCTGTCGACCGTCCCGCTCGTCGTCGTCGCGCTCGCTCTCGCGCTGCTCGTCCACACCGGGCTGCCCGGCCAATGGGTGTGGCGGCTGGCCTTCTTCGCCCCGTACCTGCTGCCCGTCGGCGTGGTGAGCCTGCTGTGGATCTGGCTCTACCAACCCGATCTCGGCCTGCTCAACCACCTCCTCGACACCCTCGGGCTCGGCCAACTGGCCTGGCTCAGCGACGAGTCGGTGGCGATGTGGGCCGTCGTGCTGACCACCCTGTGGTGGACGGCCGGCTTCAACTTCCTGCTCTACCTGGCCGCGTTGCAGTCCGTCCCGGACCAGCTCTACGAGGCGGCGGCCCTCGACGGCGCCGGCGCCTGGCGGCGGCTGTGGTCGATCACGCTGCCCCAGCTGAGCCGGATCACCGTGGTGATCACGGTGCTCCAGATCCTGGCGTCCCTGAAGGTCTTCGACCAGGTGTACCTGCTCACCAAGGGCGGCCCCAACGGCTCCACGCGCCCCGTCGTCGAGTACGTCTACGACGTCGGCTTCACCGGCTACCGGCTCGGTTACGCCTCGGCGATCAGCTACATCTTCTTCGCCCTCGTCCTGATCGCCTCCGCCGCCCAGTACGCGGCTCTGCGCCGCCGGGAGAAGTGACATGACCTCCACCGACCTGCCCGTTGGCACCCCGTCCGCCACCCGCGCCCCGCGCCCGGTGCGGGAGGTGGCGGCCCGCCGTGCGGCCCGCGGCCACACCAACCTCACCCTCGGCGACGGCCGCGGCACCCGGGTGCTGGCCCTGACCGCGCTGACCCTGCTGGCCGCCGCCTGGCTGCTGCCGATGGCCTGGGCGCTGCTGACCGCGTTCAAGTCGGAGGGGGACGCGAGCGACCCCGCCCACTGGTTCTGGCCCCGGCACGGCTTCACCCTCCAGGGGTTCCGCACCGTCTGGGAGCGCGGCGACCTGCCGCTGTGGATGCTGAACAGCCTGTTCATCTCGGCGGCCGTCACGGCGATCACCGTGCTGGTCTCCGCGATGGCCGGATACGCCTTCTCCCGCACCCGCTTCGCCGGCCGCCGCTGGCTGTTCGCCCTCTCGGTGGCCGCGATCCTGGTGCCGCCCCAGGTGCTGATCGTGCCGTGGTTCAGGCAGATGCTCACCCTGCATCTGATCGACACCTACGCCGCGGTGATCCTGCCGCAGACCGTCGCCCCCGTGATGGTGTTCATCCTGAAGAAGCACTTCGACTCGCTGCCGCGGGAACTGGAGGAGGCGGCCCGCCTCGACGGAGCCGGCCACTGGCGGATCTTCTGGTCGGTCCTGATACCGCTGTCCCGTCCGATGCTCGCGGCCGTGGCGATCTTCGTCTTCATCGGCGCCTGGAACAACTTCCTCTGGCCGTTCGTCGCGACGTCCGACCCGGCCCTGATGACGCTGCCGGTCGGCATCACCTCGGTGAAGGACGCCTACGGCATCCAGTACGCCCAGACCATGGCCTCCGCCGTGCTGGCCGCACTGCCGCTCGTCGTGGTCTTCATGATCTTCCAGCGGCACATCGTGAAGTCCGTGGCCACGACCGGACTCGGCGGCCAGTGAGCGACGGCCGCGCCGGCCGGCCGCACGGCTCGATCGCGGCGGCGACCGCACGCGGCACCGCGGGGATGTGGCCGCCGTACGCGACAGCGCAGGGACGCGGCGGCCGTGTGCCACAGCGCAGGGATGCGGCGGCCGTGTACGACACCGCAAGGCCGCACGCGGCCGTGTACGACCGCGAGACCGCGGTGGCCGTGTGCGACAGCGCAGGGTCGCGGCGGCCGTGTGCTGTGCGACACCGCAGGGATACGGGGTCCTTGCGCGGGCTCGCGGGAGCGATGTGCACGCCCCCGGCCGGTTCATGGCCTTCGCGGTCGTGACGGCCGGGGGCGTGACAGCGGGGCGTGATGGGGGACATGGCGAGGGGTGTGTCGAGGGGCGTGTCGAGGGACGTGTCGAGGGACGTGACGTCGACCACACCGGAGGCTGTGGCCTTCCCCACAATCCGTGGGCAGAGCCGCCCCGAGGTGGCGGCCGTCACTTCGTCGTCGGGGTGATTTGTTTACGTTCGCAGTGCTGTGCCCCCTCCCCGATGAACTGCCGAGGTCCCGCACCATGCCCCACCCGTCGTCACCCTTCTCCCGTCCGCTGCGTGCGGCACGGCGCGGCCGCAGGCGCGCCGCGGTCGGAGTCACCGCCCTCGCGGCCTCGGTGGCGGCCCTCGTGTCGACCGGTGCCCTCACCCCCACGCAGGCGGTCGCCGCCACGGCCGCGGCGCGGCCCGATGCCGCCACGGCGGACTTCCTCGCCCAGGTGCGGCCGCAGGGCAGGGAACGGGTCACCGCCGCCGTGCTCGACCTGGACGCCCCGGGCCGGGGCACCACGGTGTACGGCGCCGACACCGCGTACGACACGGCGAGCATCATCAAGGTCGACATCCTCGCCGCGCTGCTGCTCAAGGCGCAGGACGCCGGACGGGGCCTGACCGCGCAGGAACGCAGCCAAGCGGAGGCGATGATCGAGCGCAGCGACAACGCGGCGGCCAACGCGCTGTGGCGCGGCATCGGTCGTGCGCCGGGCCTGGAGGCGGCGAACAAGCGCCTCGGACTGACCTCGACGCAGGGCGGCCCCGGTGCCAAGTGGGGACTCACCCGGACCACGGCGAGCGACCAGATACGGCTGCTGCGCGCGGTGTTCGAGCCCGCCGCCGGTGCGTCCGGGGGCGCCGAGGGGCTGACCGCCCCGTCCCGCGGCTACCTGCGCACGCTGATGTCCCGTGTCGTGGACGAGCAGTCCTGGGGTGTCTCGGCGGCGGCCCGTTCCGCGGCCGAGCTGAAGAACGGCTGGCTCCAGCGCACGACGACCGGGCTGTGGGACGTCAACAGCATCGGCCGGGTCGCGGTGGGCGGACATCACTACCTCGTCGCGGTCCTCTCCGACGGCAGTACGTCGATGAAGGCCGGCGTCTCACTCGTGGAGCGCGCGGCCCGCACGGCGCTCTCCACCACGACCACCCACCGCTGACCCACCCGCGGTTCGAAGGACTCGGCCTCCGCCGGCCCAACCGGCTTGCCGCCCGCCGGTCTTGAGGGCCCGCGGCTGGTGCGAGGCTGACGGCGCCCACCGGACCGGGGAGGGCTGACGCCGCCCGGTTGTCGGGCGTGAGGCACTGCCCGTAGTCCGGACAGGCTGCCGCCCTTCGGCGCTGGTCGCCTTCCGTTCCCGCCCGCTTTCCGGGGCGCCCAGCTGTCCGCCGGCTCAACCGGCTTGCCGCCCGCCGGTCTTGAGGGCCCGCGGCTGGTGCGAGGGGGCCGCCGCCCGGCGGGCTCGCAGGGGCCGCGATCGGGGTGGCAGGCGTTGGCCGACGGCTCGGGGCCGTTCCGGTCGGGGCGGCGCGTGTGCCTTCGGGGCGGCGGGGCGATGTCCGGGACGGGCCCCGGCCGGTGGCCGAGGCCCGTTGTGGTGCGTGCTGGTCAGGCGGTGTGCAGGGTCAGACCGTACCGGTTCAGGATCTCGTTGACGGGCTGGAACCAGGTCTCGCCGCCGCTGCTGCAGTTGCCCCAGCCGCCCGAGGTGACCCCCTGCGCCTGGTCGCCGCTGATGAACGAGCCGCCGGAGTCGCCCCCTTCGGCGCAGACGTTGGTCTTCGTCATCTGGTGCACCGCGCCCTGGCTGTAGTTGACGGTCTCGTTCTTGGCGAGCACCGTGCCGCAGTGCCAGTGCGTGGTCGACCCGGACCGGCAGATGGACGCGCCGACGGGTGCCTCGGCCGAACCGCGCACGAGCTGGTCGGAGACGGTGCCCCAGCCGAGCACGACCGGAACCGTCCACCAGCCGCTGCCCACGTTGACCCAGGCGTAGTCGTTGTCCGGGAACGACGAGCCCTGGAAGTTGCCGATATAGCTGCCGTCCCAGCCGCTGACGCCGGCGCTGGGCCGCCCGCAGTGCCCGGCGGTGACGAACCCGCCGTACACGGAGAAGCCGATCGAACAGCGGACGTTGCCGGTGTAGTACGGGTCGCCGCCCACGGTGCCCGCGGCGAGGGTCGCCGGCACACCGGGGATCGCCTCGACGGTGACAGGACCGGCCTTGCGGGCCCGGGCGACGAACGATCGGACATCGTTGTCAGCGCGCTTGC
Organism: Streptomyces diversicolor; assembly: GCF_057537855.1. Taxonomy (NCBI): domain Bacteria; kingdom Bacillati; phylum Actinomycetota; class Actinomycetes; order Kitasatosporales; family Streptomycetaceae; genus Streptomyces; species Streptomyces diversicolor. The sequence continues at coordinate 313,974 of NZ_BAAJXA010000004.1, read as the reverse complement.
CCTCGGCGACGTTCACGACCACGGTGCTCGCCCGCGGGTCGACATGCCAACTGGTCACGCCCGCCGGGGCGGAGAGCTTGTCGAGGCGCGCCCGGGTGGCGTCCAGCTCACGCGCGCTGTGTTCGACACTGGTCACGCTCGCGCCGGTCGCCCGGATCGCCTCGCGGGTCGCGGCGGGGGTGTCCGGGGTGACGCCGACGGTGAGGGTGCCGCTTGAGGCGTCGAACCAGGATCCGCCGAAGGACGCCCCCGCGGCCCGGCGCGCCGCCGGCTCCGCGGTCGTGGCCCGCTGTTCGGCGGCGAGCCTCGCCTCCGCCTCGGCCTTCGTCAGGTGCAGGTCGCGCTGCATCGCGGAGAGCAGTGCGGCCCCTGCGGGCGCCTCGGCGGACCGGGGCGCGGCCGGGGTGTCGGCGGCGGAGGCGGGCAGGGTGCCCGCCGTCACGCCGACGCCGAGCATGAGGAGGACGGCGAGGCCGGCATGCGTGAATCTGGTGCGTCTCATGGGGGTTGCCCTTCGTCGTTCCAACGGTGGTGGGGGTGGAACAGCAGACAGTGAGAGCGCTCTCAGTCCTGTGGCGGAGCCGAGCCTAGCCGTTGATCATGAACAGGTCCATGCCAATGCGGCCAGGCGTTCCTGACGGGCCGTCCGATCTTGTCGGACCCGCCGGGTGCCAACGCAGGCCCAGGCCGGCCCTGTTCAGGACGTCGGTTCACGCATGGACGGCGTGTTCGGTGAACCGGCCGCACGGCCGAAAGCCCAGCCGGCGGTAGACGGGCTCCCCGTCGGCGGACGCCTGGAGCACGGCCACGCTCAGACCCTCGGCCCGGGCCGCATGGAGCGCGGCGAGGGTGACGGCCGTGCCGTAGCCGCGTCGCCGGTGAGCGGCGAGGGTGGCGATGTTGTAGAGGCCGGCGACCCCCGCGTACGCGAACACCTCGGCCGTGCAGACCGGTTGGCCCGCGACGTAGCCGACCAGGTAACGGGCCGGGCTGCCGGCGGCCAGGGCGAGGGGAGCGGTCCGGGCGAAGAAGCGGCGGACGGTGTCGGAGGGCGGGCTCCAGTTCGCGGCGACCACCTCCGCGTAGTCGGCGAGCCGCGCGGCCGTGGTGACCGGCCGGATGTCCACCCCCGCGCCGTCGGCGGACGGCAGGGAGCCGTCCAACTCGGCCCACATGGCCGTCTCCTGCTCGGCCGCCGGCAGCCCGGCGGCGGACAGCCGGTCGGACAGGTCGGGCGGCATCGAGGCGGGCCCCACCCACCAGGAGAAGCCGCGGCCGGTGGTGGCCAGGGCCCGGACGGTCTCGGCGATGCGCGCGGGCGCGGCGGTGGTGGTGAAGCGGGCCGCGGCGACGATGTTGAACGTGTCGTCGTCCAGGCCGCTGTCCGCGACGAGGAGATCGCCGGGCTCGGTGACCGTCGCGCCGCCCAGGCCGCGATGCAGATGGCAGGCGTGCTCGGCCAGGTTGCGTTCCATCCTGGCCGACAGGTCCACCGGGTCGGTGACGGGGGTGTTCAGCAGGTCCACGGCGGTCGACTCCATCACGATCACGCCCGTGGCGCACCTCATTTCCCGGCATGTCCCGGCGTCGAGCACGACCGGTGGCGCACCTCATGTCCCGGCGTGGAGCACGATCGTGCCGGTGGCGCACCTCAAGTCCCGGCGTCGAGCGGCGTGCCTTCGGCAGCGGACGAGCCCGCCCGGCGGGCGTCACCCGCGGCGGGCCGTGGACAGCGCGCCCGGTACACGAACGCCGGCGGCACGTTGGGCCACACCACCGGCCCGCGTTCGACCAGGCCGAAGCGGTCGCGCAGGCCGTCGGCGAGGCGGCGGCCCGGCGGGGTCCAGGCGGCGTGCAGATAGGCGAAGGTGGTGAAATGACCGTCGGGCGCGAGGCCGGCGGCGACCGCGTCCAGGGTCTCCTCCCGTTCCCGGGCCGGCATGACCGTCCACGGCAGTCCGGACACGATCGCGTCCACCGGGCCGCCCGCCGCCTGCGCCAGTTCGGCCGCGGCGCCGTTCACCACCGTCAGCCGCGCGTCGCGCCGGGTGGCCGCCAGATGCGCCGCGAGCCGCGGATTCAGCTCGATCGACACGAGCCGCGCGTCCGCCGGCAGCAGCCGCAGCAGGACGTCCGTGAACACGCCGGTGCCCGGCCCGAGTTCGACGACGAGCCGGGCCTCCTCCAGACCGATGCGATGGGTCATGGCGCTCGCGAGCCGCCGCGAACTGGCGGCCACGGCCCCGGTCATGAGGGGCCGCCTGAGGAACTGCGTGGTGATCGACACGGCCGCCATGCTCGGCAGTCGCGGTGTGACCCGGCGTCGTACTCCCGGTCCGTGCGGGTCCTCCTGCGGGAGGACCCTGGTGCAGCCCACGGGGTGACGACGGGGCCCTTCGGCCGCCGTAGCGTGAGGTGGTGTTTCGCCTGATGGAGAGCCTGGCGAGATGGCGAGGGCGCCACCCCCGGCTGATGGACCTTCTGCTCGTCGTGCTCGTCGCCGCGCCGCCGGTGATCCGGGACCAGCCCGGCTGGCGGCCCGTGTGGGTGCAGATCGCGGTGCAGGCGGCGCTCGTGCTGCCTCTGCTGTGGCGGCGCCGGCACCCGGTGGCGGTCGCCGCGTGCGTCACGGCCGCCTTCTGGGCGCAGCACCTGGGCGAGGTCTGGGGCCGCGAACCCGGCCGCGGGGCCCTCGCGCTGGCCGCGGTCCTCTACACGCTCTCGGTGCGCGGGCTGCGCCGCGCCGCCGCCGTGACCGCCGCCTGCGCGGGCGTCTGCGTGCTGCTGTGGGCGCCCGGCTGGGTCGCCGACTACCCGCGGGCGCGGACCGGCGGCGTCGCCTGGCTCACCCCGCTCTCCGTGGTCCTGTGGCTCGCGGGCGCCTGGATCCTCGGCGCGTACGTCCGCGCCCGCCGCGCCTATCTCGCCGAGTTCGCCCGCCGCGCGGAACTGGCGGAGTCCCGGCGGCTGGCGCTGGCCCGCGCCGCCGTCGCCGAGGAACGGGCGCGCATCGCCCGCGAGATCCACGACGTCCTCGCGCACGGCGTCACCGTCATGGTGCTCAACGCCGAGGGGGCGAGGCTGGCCCGCGACACCGACCCCGCGGCCCCGGACCGCGCGCTGCACACCATCGGCACCACCGGCCGGGCCGCCCTGCGCGAACTCCGCCAACTCCTCGACGTGCTGCGCGCCGACGAACCACCCGCGGATGCGCCACGCGTCGGCGAACCACCCGCGGATGCTTCCCGCGCCGGTGACACGCCAGCGGACGCCTCACGCGTCGGTGACGCGCCCGTGGATGCTTCACGTGCCGGTGACACGTCCGTGGGTGCTTCCCGTGCCGGTGACGCGCCCGTGGATGCCTCACGCTCCGGTGAACCGCCCCTGGATGCCCCACGCGCCGGCGAACACCACCACCGCTGCGGCGAGTTCACCAAAGCGGGTCCCACCCTCGACGATCTGCGCCCGCTCGTCGACCGCCTCCCCGGCTCCCGCCTGGAGCTGAGCGGCGAGCGCGACGGGGTGTCCGCGGCGGTGGCCGAGCAGACGTACCGCATCGTGCAGGAAGCGTTGACCAACGTGGCCAAGCACGCCTCGCAGGGTGCGGTCGCCCGGGTGCGGATCGACCTCGGAACGCCGGGTCCCGAACGCCGGGTCCGCATCCGGGTGGACAACTCGGCGGGTACCGGGGCCGCACCCCCGGCCCTTCCCGCGTCGGCCGGCCGCGGACTCGTCGGCATGCGGGAACGGGCGGCGCTGTACGGCGGGACCGTCGAGGCGGGTCCGCTGCCCGACGGCGGCTACCGGGTGGAGGCCGCCCTGTGCCCGGCGCCGCGCCGGCTCGCGGCGGCGCCCCGGTGAGCGGGGCGGCGGCCCCGCACCGCGTGCTGCTCTGCGACGACCAGGAACTGATCCGGATGGGGCTGCGCATGGTGATCGACAGCCAGCCCGATCTGACCGTCGTCGGGGAGGCGGCCGACGGGCGCGCCGCCCTGGAGCGCAGCGCCGAACTGCGGCCGGACCTCGTCCTGATGGACGTCCGCATGCCCGAGGTGGACGGCCTGGCCGCGACCCGGGAACTGTGCGCCCTGCCGTCCGCGCCCAAGGTGCTGGTCGTCACCACCTTCGACATGGACGAGTACGCGTACGGGGCGCTGCGGGCCGGGGCCAGCGGGTTCCTGGTCAAGGACGCGCTCGGGGAGGAGATCCTGGTGACGGTCCGGGCGGTCCTGCGCGGCGACGTCATGATGGCGCCGTCGGCCGTCCGCCGGCTCGTGGAGCGGTACGTCCTGCCCGCGGCACCCGGCGCGGAGCGTGGCCGCCTCGCCCGGCTGACCGACCGCGAACGGGACGTCCTCGCCCTCGTCGCCCGGGGCCTGAGCAACACGGAGATCGCCGCCCGGCTGTTCCTCGGGGAGACGACCGTCAAGACCCATCTGGGCCGCATCCTGGCCAAGCTGGACCTGCGCGACCGGGTGCACGCGGTGATCTTCGCCTATGAGAGCGGCCTGGTCCGGGTGGGCGGCTGACCGGCACCGCCCGGTGGGACGCCGGCCGGGGCCTTCCCGCGTTCTCTTACCCGACTCTGTCCGTCCGGGCCCGCCGGCGGTCCGACAATGGAGGCGGGGCCATGAGACCGAGGTGGTGCGATGGCGGCCGTGGCGCTGCGGCGGCGGGCGGTGACGCTGATGACCGGCACCGTCCTCGCGGCCGTGACGTGCACCGCCGGCCCGGCGGCCGGCGCCGCGTCCCAGGGCCCGCCCGCCACCCCGGCCGGCGGAACCAGGCCGCCGCCCGTGGACTGCCGTCGCACCCCGTGCGTCGCGCTGACCTTCGACGACGGTCCCACCGGCTACACCCCCACCGTGCTGCGTGCGCTGGAGCGGCAGCACGCCGTGGCCACCTTCTTCCTCATCGGACCGCACGCGCTCCAGCGCCGCGCGGACGTACTGCGGGAATACCGGGACGGGGACGCGATCGGCGACCACACGGTCACCCACCCGCGCCTCACCCTGCTTCCGCCCGACCGGATCCGCCATGAGCTGGGGACCGCGGCACGGCAGATCGCCTCGGTCACCGGGCACCGGCCGACGATCTGCAGGCCGCCGTTCGGCGCGTGGAACGCGAAGGTCCGCAAGGCGGCGGCCGCGGCGGGCCTCTCGGTGGTGATGTGGAACGTCGACCCCCGGGACTGGAAGCACCACGACCCCCGGCTCATCGAACGGCGCGTGCTCACCGGGGTGCGGCCCGGCGCCGTCGTGGTCCTGCACGACCGGTACGCGACCACCCCGCAGGCCGTCCCCTACCTGCTGCGCGCGCTGAAGGCCCGCGGCTATGCGCTGGTGACGGTCCCTCAGCTCTTCGCCACCAGCGGCGGAATGCGCCCGGGTGTGGTCTACCACCACGGCCCGTGACGCCGGAAAACAACCGGCAGAGGGCTTAGCCTGGCGCCATGCCCCGATGGGACCTCGACCGTTACCGCAGCGAAATCCTCCGGCAGACCGGCCTGTTGCGCTCCCTGCTGGGCGGCGCCGACCCCGCGGTCCGCGTGCCCACCTGCCCGGCGTGGAACCTCGGCCAGCTGGCGCGGCACGTCGGCGGCGCCCACCGCTGGGTGGAGACCATTGTCCGTACCCGCGCCACCGAACCGGTGTCCCACCACCTCCTGGACGAGGTCTTCGACTACGGCGACCAGGACACGACCACGCTCGACGTGTGGCTCGCCGACGGCGCCCGGCACCTGACGGACGCGCTGGCGGACGCGGGCCCCGACACCCGCGTGTGGACCGTGGTGCCCGATCAGCCTCTGGTGTTCTGGGCCAGGCGCATGCTCTTCGAGACCGTCGTCCACCGGGCCGACGCCGCCTGGACGGTGGGCCGCGGCTACCAGCTCGATCCGGCCGTGGCACGGGACGGACTGGACGAGTGGATGTCCTTCGGCACGGTGCCCGAGGCGTACGACGGGAGCGACGCGCCCCTGCTCGGCGCCGACCGCACCCTGCGCTTCTCGGCCACCGACGATCCCGCGGGTGACTGGTTCGTCGACCTCACCGGCGACGCTCCCCGCCGGCGGCACACGGGCGAGGAGGCGGCGGTGACCGTCCGGGGACCGCTCACCGATCTGCTGCTGCTCGTCTACGGCCGGCCCGTCGAGGAGCGCATCGAGGTCGAGGGCGACCGTCCGCTGCTTGATCTGTGGCTGCGCCGGACGGGCTTCTGGCTCCACGAGTGACCAAGCGCTCCGCTGGATGCGCCGCGGTGTGCCGTCGGTTGTCCGCGGCGGTGTTGTGGTTGGTCGGGCCCGCGCGGCGGAGTCGCCTGCCGATACGGCCCCGCGCCCCTTGGGGCGGGGTCCGCTGTCGGTCGTCCGCGGCACCGTCGTGGTGGGTCGCGCAGTGCCCCGCGCATCTTTGGGGCGGTGCATCGGGCGCGCTCAGGGCGGTACCGCGCGCAGGGCGCGCAGTACCGCCCAGATGACGGAGATGAGCGGCACCGCCACGACCGCGCCGATCACACCCGCGACGATGCTGCCCGCGATGACGGACACGGCGACGACCAGCGGATGGAGCCGGACCGCCCAGCTCATCACCAGCGGGTGCAGCACATGGCCTTCCAACTGCCCGATGACGACGATGAGCGCCAGGACCAGCGCCGCCGTGACGGGGCCACGCCCGGCGAGGGCGACGACGGTGGCGACCGCGAGCGCGACCGGCGAGCCCACCAGCGGCACGAACGCGGCGAAGAACTCCAGAAGGGCCAGCGGCAGCGCGAGCGGCACCCGGAGCGCGAGCAGGGCCACGCCCACGAGGACCGCGTTGGTGGCGGCCACGATGATGATGCCGCGCGTGTACCCGGCGAACGTGTGCCAGGCGGCGCGCCCCGCCCGGTCCCATCCCTCGCGGGCACCCGCGGGCAGCAACTGCTCGCGCGCCCAGCCCCACAGCCGGTCGCCGGAGTGGATGAAGAAGACGGAGGAGAAGAGCGCGAGGGCGATCCCGGTCACCACCTCGACGACCCGGCCGAGACCACTGGCGGCGCTGCTGAGCAGGCTCCCCCGGTGCGTGCTCAGGTAGTGCATCACCTGGCGTTGCAGTTCGGCGAGCCGGCCCGGGCTGAGCCGGAACGGGGGCCGCTGGAGCCACAGTTCGATCCGGTGGATGCCGCCGCGGAACTCTCCCGCCAGTTTCGCCGACTCGCCGGCCACCGCGTTGCCCACGAGGGCGAACAGGCCGAGCAGGACCAGGATGCTGCCGACGAGCGCGAGGGCCACGCACAGCGGCCGGGGGAGCACGTGGTTCAGCAGGTCGGTGACGGGGCGCAGGACCGCGGTGATGACGAGCGCGAGGAACAGGGCCACGGCGACGAGCTGGAAGCGGCCCAGGATGGTGAACAGGCCGTAGACGACGATGCCGACGAGGATGAGCCGCCAGGCGTAGGCCGCGCCGACCCGCAGCCACGGCACCGTCCGCTCGGGCGCGTCGGACGCCACCGCCGGGGTGCCGTGCGGGCCGGGACGGACACGCGACGGCAGCCGCGCCGAGTGGGCGGGCCTGCTGCCGAGGACCGCGCCCCGCGCCCCGCGCCCGCGGCTCGCGCCTCCCGGCCGTCTCTGATGACCAGTCATATCCAGAGCACCGTACGGGCAAGCGGGGCCGCCCGCGGGGTGCAACGCGCACGGACGGGCGGACGCCGTCGGCATGGACGCCCGTCCGGGCCGCGCTCTTGTGCGCTTTCGTCATGACATGGCGTCGTCCGATCCTACGAACTTCCCGTACCGCGGCGGCGGCCCTCGGCGCCCTCAGTGCCGCGCCGCGCGCCACCGCGGCGCAGGCGGCACCGGGCCTCGACGACCCGGCGAAGAAGGAGACGGCCATGAAGCTCGTGTCGAGCGCGGAGAACTCCTCGCTCGACTGGAAGGCCCAGTACGGATACATCGAGGACATCGGTGACGGCCGCGGGTACACCGCCGGCATCATCGGCTTCTGCTCGGGCACCGGCGACATGCTCGACCTCGTACGGCTCTACGCGGACCGCAGGCCCGGCAACGTCCTCGCCCGGTACCTGCCCGCGCTGCGCCGGGTCGACGGCACCGACTCACACGCCGGGCTCGACCCGGACTTCCCCCGCAGCTGGCGCACCGCCGCCGGGGACCCCGTGTTCCAGCAGGCCCAGAACGACGAGCGGGACCGCGTCTACTTCAACCCCGCGGTGCGCCGGGGCAAGGACGACGGGCTGCGCGCGCTCGGCCAGTTCGCCTACTACGACGCCATCGTCATGCACGGCGACGGCACCGACGCCACCGGCTTCGGCGCCATCCGCGAGCGGGCGCTGCGCTCGGCCCGGCCGCCGGCGCGGGGCGGCGACGAGACGGCGTACCTCGACGCCTTCCTCGACGCCCGGGTGTGGGCCATGAAGCAGGAGGAGGCGCACAGCGACACCAGCCGGGTCGACACCGCGCAGCGCGTGTTCCTGCGCAACGGCAACCTGGACCTGAACCCGCCCCTGGACTGGAAGGTCTACGGCGACAGCTACCACATCGGCTGACGGCATGGGTACTGAGTGCCTTCGGCCCGGGCACTCAGTTCCCTGTCTTGGTGCCCCGCTCCTCGACCTGCTCCAACTGCTGCACGATCCGCCACATCGGGGTGCTGCTCCGGGTGACCACGACCAGGGTCTCGCCGGTGTCGCCCCAGGTGCGGTGGACGAGGTCGAGGGCCCGGTCGATGCCCGCCGCGGCATCGCCGCGGGCACCGGAGCGCAGCCAGGCGCGCAGCCCGTAGTTGTGAGCTGCCACCACGCTCGCGGCGACCGTGTACGCCCGGACGTCACCGTCCGGCAGCGCCGCGAACCGCTCCTTGAGATAGCCGGCGAGGGCCCGCTCGTAGCGCCACACCACGGACGTCTCATGGGCCTTGAGCGCCGGCACCTTGCGCGTGAGCGCGTACCGCTTCACCGAGAACTCCGCGTTCTCCGCGTACATGCGCATCACAAGCCGGGCCGCGCCGCAGGCCCGGGCGACCGGGTCGGGGTCCCGGGCCCCCTCCGCCAGATACGCGACCATGTCGGCGAGCGCCCGCTCGTGGTCGGGGAAGACGACCTCCTCCTTCGTCGGGAAGTACCGGAAGAAGGACCGGCGGCCCACGCCCGCCCGGCGCACGATGTCGTCGACGGTCGTGGCGTCGTAGCCGTGCTCGGTGAAGAGCTCGAACGCCGCGGAGACGAGGAGATCCCTGATGGGAGCCTTCTCCTGGTCGTCGGCGGCCGGGGCGTCGCGCCCACATCCGCGCGTGCTGGGGTCGTGCTGCTCGTCCATGACCCGAACGTACCTGCTCCCTTCCGGTGTGGCACTCACTGTGCATAATGAGGGTACTGAGTGCCATATCCGTGGGAGAGCTGATGTCGGACTTCGACCTGTACCGTCCGTCCGAGGAGCACGAGATGCTGCGTGCGTCCGTGCGTGCGCTGGTGGCGGCGAAGATCGCGCCGTTCGCGGCGGAGGTGGATGAGGAGGCGCGTTTCCCGCAGGAGGCGCTGGACGCGCTGGTGGCGAGCGATCTGCACGCGGTGCATGTGCCGGAGGAGTTCGGGGGCGCGGGGGCGGACGCGCTGGCGACGGTGATCGTGATCGAGGAGGTGGCGCGGGCGTGTGTGTCGTCGTCATTGATTCCGGCGGTGAACAAGCTGGGCTCGCTGCCGGTGATGCTCGCGGGTTCGGCGGAACTGAAGAAGCGGTATCTGGCTCCGCTGGCGCGGGGTGAGGCGATGTTCTCGTACTGCTTGTCGGAGCCGGAGGCGGGTTCGGACGCGGCGGGTATGCGGACGCGGGCGGTGCGGGACGGTGACCACTGGGTGCTGGACGGGGTGAAGCGGTGGATCACCAATGCGGGCGTGTCGGAGTTCTACACGGTGATGGCGGTGACGGATCCGGGGGCGCGGTCGCGGGGGATCTCGGCGTTCGTGGTGGAGAAGTCGGATGCGGGGGTGTCGTTCGGGGCGCCGGAGCGGAAGCTGGGGATCAAGGGGTCGCCTACGCGTGAGGTGTATTTCGACGGCGTGCGGATTCCGGCGGAGCGGATGATCGGCGCGGAGGGCACGGGGTTCGCGACGGCGATGCGGACGCTGGACCATACGCGGATCACGATCGCGGCGCAGGCGCTGGGGGTGGCGCAGGGGGCGTTCGAGTACGCGAAGGAGTATGTGCGGGAGCGGCGGCAGTTCGGGCGGCCGGTGGCGGATTTCCAGGGTGTGCAGTTCATGCTGGCGGACATGGCGATGAAGATCGAGGCGGCGCGGCAGCTGACGTACGCGGCGGCGGCGAAGTCGGAGCGCGGGGACGCGGACCTGACGTTTCAGGGGGCGGCGGCGAAGTGTTTCGCGTCGGACGTGGCGATGGAGGTGACCACGGACGCGGTGCAGTTGCTGGGCGGGTACGGGTACACACGGGATTACCCGGTGGAGCGGATGATGCGAGACGCGAAGATCACCCAGATCTATGAGGGCACGAATCAAGTCCAACGGGTCGTCATGGCAAGGAACCTTCCCTGACAGGGTTTTCGCAGGTCAGAAGCTGTTTCGAAGGTCCGGAGGGACGCCCTCGGCTTTCTGCCCGTTGCGGCCCGATCAGGGCCGTTCCTGGGCGTCATGCTGGGGAAATCCTGGGTAGATGCCGGGCTGGAAATAGCTTCTGACCTGCACAAACAACACAGCCCCCGGCGCGGCGCCGGGGGCTGTTGTCGTACGCGTATCAGGCGACCTCTGATGCCTCCGTCGGGTCGTCGGCGCCGGGCGTCAACATCGTCGCAATGGCGGCCCGGCCGCGCTGCTCAGCTCCTTCGAAGATGTAGTGGTAGTGCTCCCTCAGTACGTCCGTACTGCTGTGGCCCATCCAGTCGGCCACGTCGTTCTCGGGGACTCCGGCGTACAGCCGCCGCGACCCGTAATAGTGCTGGAGTGAGTGCGCCTTGCAGTACCTCACCTGTCCCTTGCCCAGAGCCTCCATCCAGATCTTGATGTGCCGCCGAAGTCCGAAGGCGACGTTTGGAGGGAGGGGGACGGAACGCCCTGGCTCGCCTTCGTCACGAGCTTTCCCGTTCCTGTCGCTGTCCGTGCTGGCCGGCTGCGGCGCAGAGTCACCGGAACTGTCACCGCGGATTGAGAAAACGGTGGCCGGTCGGCCCGTCTTCCCCGATTGCTCCACAGTTACGACGATTCCGGGAAGTGCCTTCACAGCTTCGGCGCTGGCTCCGACGTGACGTACGGGAGTATCTGAGAGGACGTGGCCCGACCTCCGTGCATCTCGATCCGGGCCCGAACCTTGTCAGCGAGACTGAGCGGCTGCCGCTTCACCTTCGGAGAGGTAGCCCCCTTGGTGATCCGTACGGCGTCCTGCACCGATCGACGGACCAAGCTGAACGCGGCGCTTCCCGTCACGCAGAGCCGCAGCCGGCCAGCGCGGAGCGTGAGCAGAACCGCTCAACGGTCGTCCGCCTGGACGCTTACCGCCCGGTACCGAACCGGGCCCCGGAGCCTGCGCCGGAACCAAAGCGGTCGGAACTGTCTGGAGACACGAATCCCTTCCTCGCGCTGCTCTGACTGCTCGAACAAACCCAGGAAACGCCCCTACCGGATCGGTAGGGGCGTTCTTTTGCTTGCTGAGCGGCGGAGTGCCCGGGACACCAAGGGAGAGAGCGTCACGGCCATCGCCAAGGCGCTGGGAATCTCCCGCGCCAACCTTGTACCGGCACGTCGGTGAGAGCGCCTGAGACAGGCGCACAGGGGCACGGTCAGGCGCTCACCTCGGAGTGCACCGGAACGGGCGGGCGCACTCCCGTGAGTGCCTCCGCTCGGGCAACCAGGTGGGGCGCAAGGTCGGGGTACCAGCCACGGGCTACGGCTTGCAACATCTCCGCCAGGGCCGCGAGTTCCCCGATTCGACCGGCTGGGGTGTCGAGGATCGGCGCGAACTCCTTGCGGATGCGGGCGGCTATGTCGGGAACGAGCAGGCTGTTCGCGTGGAGGAGCCCCGCGTCATAGCCGAAGGGCACCAAGCCCCAGCGTTCCCAGTCCAGCAGGGTCAGAGCCACGGCCGTGAGGTTGCCCCAGTGCAGGTCACCGTGACCGGTCACCCGCTCCACCCTGGCGGGTGCCGGGACGCCGAGGAACTGAGGGAAGGCCCGCTCGATCCAGCCGTCCCGGACGGTGACCTTCACCCCCTCAGCTTCAGCGAGCAAGGCAAGGGCGTGGCGAAGGTCCGCCCACCACTCGTCGGGCAACCCGGGGTCGTGGTCGATGTCGGCTCGGTCCGGGGACACGGTGGGGTGCGTGACGTAGTCGAGGACTTCCGCCTCGAAGGCCCACTCGCCGTCGGTCCAGTCGTGCACCTCGTACAGGCGCGGGCGCGGGACAGCGTCAGGCACGAGCAGGGAGGCCCCGACGATGCCCTCCCCCTGCTTCCTGCCCGCGTTGCGCTTCGCTGTCCGGCTGACCCGTAGCCATCGGTCCCCTGCCCGGCGTCCGAGGGTCACACCGAGGAAGCCCCACGCCAGCGGACCCGAGCACGTCAGCCCCAGAGCCTTGGCCGCCCGGTCGTGGGCGGCCTCCATCAGGGCCTGTACCTCCTTATTCAGAGGCGAGTTCATCCGTCACCTTCCTGAGTTCCTGGGCCGTCAGCGGCGCAGCCAGAGCCTTGGCGGCATCGTCCCAGTGTTCGCGGGTGCTCGCGGAGGTGAGGACGATATCGAGGCCGGGGCAAGAGCCAGCGGCCAGCAGGGCAGCGGCTGCGGCCGACAGGCTGGGACGGATGAGGTTCACCAGTTCGGGTGTCATGGCGTCAAGGAGTTCGCCCCCGTGCAGGGGCGCGGAGCCGAACGTGATCACCCCGGCGTCCTTCGCCTGCACCAGTGGTCCGCCGCCGCTCAGCGCCTGTGTGATCGGGGCATCCATGATCAGGCTGACGGGGATCTGCAAGCCCGTGAAGTGATGCTCGGCGGAACCGGCCGCCTGCCGGGCGAGCGCGAGCAACTCGGGCACCCTGAGCGCTCCGGAGGTCAGGCCCGACCAGGTGGCGACGCCGTACCCGCCGATCCGGCCCCCATGGGCGAACTCCTCCAGCGCCGTGAAGGCTTCCCGCACACGCCCGTGCAGAGCGGCACGGTCAATGCCGTGCCCGTGGTGCTCCGGGTTGTGCACGAACACCAGGTCCACGCGCCCGAGCGTGGCCAACGACCGCTCCGTCTGCCAGCGGACGAAGCCCCGCTCAAGGCTGTGCCTACCGGACGCCTCTTCCCGGGTGAGCACGCCCTCAGCCAGGGCCGTACCGCCCTGCTCCTCAGTGAAGAACCCCGTCTTCGTGGCTACCCGCACGGCCGGGTACTCCCCGAGAACCGGGCGCAGTTCCTCATGCGCCCGACCTCGACCGTAGTTGGGTGCTGTGTCCACCCAGGGGCTACCGGCAGCCAGGGCGGTGCGTGCCGCCTGACTGACGGCACGCACGCGGTAAGTTCCCAGGCAGAGCGCGGCGGTCACAGCGCCGTACCCACGACTGCGACGGCATGGCCGTCGATGAGGACGGAGACCAGTTCGGCCACCTCCTTGACCTCCAGTCCGGCGGAGTCGGCCATCTCGCCCAGCGTGGTCGGCTGATTGGTCAGCAGCGTGCCCAGCGCGGGCGCGGCGGACTCGGCGAAATCCCAGGCGGTACCGGCCGCCGAGAAGGTGACCGTGCCCTGTGTGAGGTTCGCTGTCAGACGGCCCCTCGGAGCAGTGAGCTTGACGGTGATCTCGCCCCGTGCGGGGAGTCCGTCGACGTACGGCAGGGACGGAATCGCGTGGCCCAGGTCGGTCGTGTCGATCGACTCCGCCCACCGCTCCACGAGGCGCGGGTCTGCCATCATGTCGGCCACCTCACGGCGTACGGCGTCGATGAAGTCCGACTGTTCCGCCAGCGAGCCGAAATGCGGTACGTCCTTGCGCAGCGCGAGGGAGGCCCGGAGCTGATCGACGACCCACAGCATGAGGTCAGCGCCCGTGTGCGGGACCATCCCGAACGTGAGGTGCAGGGATTCAGTTCCCTGATCAGCGGTGACCGCGTGCCACCACCCGCGCGGCAGGTAGAGCACGTCACCCGGGGACAGAACGAGGTCCGCTACCGGGTCGCCCTCCGGCTCTTCCGGCGACTCCACGTCCCGGAAGGTGGGCGCTTCACGGGTCATCTCCCACAGGCGCCACCGCTTGGAGCCGTGCAGTTGGACCACCACCACATCGTGGTCGTCCCAGTGCCGGCCGAAGCCCTCCCGCTCGGTCCACGAGGCGTACACGTTGGCCTGTACGGAAGTCCCGAGGAAGCGTTCCAGCCCCTCCGCAGCCGCCCCCACGGCGGGGTGGATCTTCTCCACAGCATCGAGGACCAGCGACGCCCCGTCCCTGAGCTGGGCATGGAAGTCGGACGGCTGGATGCGGGACCAGGTGACCGCGCGGCGGTTCGTGGTCGGGATCGCGTAGCGGTGCAGCGGGACCATCTCGCCGTCAGCCGACAGGCGCAGCCGGGGCGGCTCCAGCCGCTGCGTGGCGATGATCCGGTTCAGGTCGTCCCAGGAGAACAGGCCCGCCGTGTCGGCGACGCCGGGGAAGTGCGCGTACGAGCGGTGGTACGTCTGGGCGAGGAACCTGTCCCCGCCCAGACGCCCCGCCCACGAGGCTGTATCAAGCAACGTGGGCGCTCCCGTCAGTCGTTGCCGTCGGAACGGCCACTGCTGACGTCCGACTCCTGCTCGGCGCGGGTCCGCGCGGCCACGATCTTCCGCTTCGCGACGAGCAGGCCACCCCCCTCGGGGGCCATCGAACCAGTGTTCTCTTCCGCCATCGGACTACCTCTCTTCTCGGGAACTCCCGCCGGGAATCCGGCGGGAAGCAAAAGGGACAGCGGCGAGCACGGCGGTTACCGGAGAGCCAGGGTTCCAACGAGAACCAGGGCCAGGCCGCCGAGGACCATCGCCAGGTAGAGCGGACCTGCGTACCGGCCGAAGCGGCGCAGTACCCACCGCTCTAAGCCGGACATCACTCCGATCCCGGGGGCGACAGGCGCCCCGTGCACCGAGGGCACCCACACGGCGGGTACTTGGTCGGCGAACCCAAGATCACCGCGTTGCGCGGCTTCACGTTCACTGTGCGCACCGGGCCGTACGTCCTACCGCCGTCGTACGACACCCGCAGAGTCATGCGCCCGCCGTTGCGGTTTCTCGTTTCGTCTCGCTCGGTCGCCGCCATGGGGGAAATCATTGACCCGGAAAGCGGCGGCTGTGTAGTTCTTTCCCGTCATGGACTAAAGATCATGAACGGCAAGCGGTAGACCACTCCGTCAACAAGGCCCGTGCTTCCTCCCCGAACAACGCATAATCCTCCAGCGTGGAGAACAGCTCCAGGTGCATTTCGATGTCTCTTGGATCTCTCAGGATCACGACACCGGTCGTGTTCTCCACGGTGGCCAGCGTGTTGTCATAGACGGTGAAGGTATCCATCGGAGCCATGGGCTTGTACCCCACGATTGGGATGACGCCGAGCTTCACGTTCGTAAGGTGAGTCAGTGAGGCCAGCCGGTCAATCTGCATCGCCATTGCAGCCGGGGGTAGGAGCGGCCATCTCACAGCCTGCTCAGTCAAGATGAAGGTGAACCGCTTCTTGGTGTCGTAAAGAACCTCCTGCCGCTCCAGCTTCCTCGCGATCGTCTTAGTGACATCGGCCGGGGAATGGGCAAGGCTGGCCCGGATGTACTCGGGGGTGGACAGCAATCCTGTAATCATCGAGAGCAGGAAGAAGCGGAACTCCGTGGACGAGGATTCAAGGGCAGCAAGTTCAGTCTGCTTCTTCTCCAGGCCCCTGCGCCGCAGCGAGCGCAGGTCTTGCCATTCCGTGTTGGCCAGCCTCGCGAGGGCGATGACCTCTTCGATGACCTGGGGCGGAGCCACGACGGCCCGGAGGATTCTTTCCAAATCCAGCAAGCTCGGTTGGGCTTTCCCATTCTCGATCCGACTGATCTTCGATTGGGACATGTTGCAACGCCGAGCGAGCCGGTCCCCAGTGAGGCCGGCTCGCTTGCGTAGTTCTTTCAGCAGGGCGGCCAATTCTTGCTTCGGCTGGCCCAACTGTTCAGGGTCGAACGTCACCCGCTCACGTACTCCAGGAATGGAACCGACTCGGCAACGGCAATCCGCTTCCACTGCCGATACGCCTCAGGATCGCCCTCGTACAGTTCCCGGTTTATCTGCGTTCCGTCCGCCCGGTAGTTCATCAGGACCACCTTGGACTCATCGAACATCCAGAAATCCTGATCCGGAAGCCCCGGGTTCTCCCGCTCGGTGAGGTCGAGAATGCGGATATCCTCGCCCGCCTTTACGTGATGCCGGTAGTAGTACTCGAACTCGAACCGAAGATAGTCCGAGAACGGGCGGGTCACGATATGCACCCTGCCGACCCTCTTTCCTTCCGAGGTCCATTGCCGGACCTCGTCCATCCAGCCCGAGGTGTAATCGGCGGGCGACTTCTCCCCGGCGAGAAAGCGTTTCAGCTTCTCCGCTTCCTGGGGCATGGTGTAGACGGGCAGCGTTTCCAGCCGCCACGCCTCCCGCTCCATGGAGTCGAAGCAGTCATTCCACGCGTCACCATCCAAGTGCACGAAACGCCTCCCTGAGAACCGACTCCGGGATTTCCACGAGCCCTTCCCCAGTGGGCGGGGTGAAGGCGTCGGACACGTCGCCCTGCACCACGAATGAGCCGGTTGCCGTGCGGTACACGTTCGGGCAGTCCTTCTCTCCGCACTCGCCGTTGCCGCCGTTGCCCGTGAGCCGGGTGAGTGCCGAATGTTCGGACATGCCAACCCCCCTTGCTCTGGCCCCGTTTGGGCCGCCTGGCCAACGACAGTAGAAGGGGCTGCGCTACGCGTCTATGCGTGAACGCGACTATGCCTGTCCTTGCATAAAGTGGGCCAGGACCACCCCAGGACGTGGTCATGCTCCGGTGCCTGCGCAGACTGGGCGGACCTGGTCGCCGTCGGGTACGGCTGACGGCAGCCCCGAGGACGGACGCCTCGAAGGAGGGTTGGTCACATGACCAACGCATGACCAACAGCGGCCGGGAACGGGCAGAAGTGCGCCTCCGGCCTGCGCAGACTGTTGGCGATCATGGGGAAATGCTGGGGTGGTCCTCTCTGGGAGGGGTGTTCGTGCAGGCCAGAACCGTATGGCCTGTAAAGCACGCAGATCTGCGAAGGCACCAACCACGTCCAACGGGTCGTCATGGCGCGCAATCCGCCGTGATCGGCTCCGGCTGTGACCCGCGGTGATGCCGTTCTCGTGTCGGTCGGCTGTCAGGTTTCGTAGTGGCGGGCCGCGGCGGCCAGGGTGGGCTGGAGGCGGCGGGCCGCGCTGAGATGGTCGGCGGTCCAGATGATGCGGACCGCCGTGTCCGAGGCCCGTCCGCGCTCGTCCAGCAGATCGCGGCGCACCGACTCGACCAGTCCCGCCGCGCTGTCCGGGTCGGGCGGCAGCGGATCGGGCACGCACTGAGGCCCGCCGAGGCACCCGGCCAGATCCCGGTACCAGCCGGTCACCCGGCCCGCCGCGGCGAGCAGGACCTGCCGGGCTGCGGCCCGGTCGGCCCCGTCGGAGGGGTCACCGGCCCGCCGCCACAGCCCCAGCACGGCGTCCGCGGCCAGCCGCAGCCCGACGATCCCCGTGACCAGGGCGGTCATGTCGGCCAGCGGGACGGGCTTGGCGCCGCGCTCGGCCAGATAGCTGCGGAAGGCGTCGTCCAGGCGTCGCGCGGACGCGGCCGCGCGACGCCCCTGCTCCAGCGGCGCGTCGGCCCGCGTCGGCGGCCTGCCGCACCTGCCGACGGCGTACTCCACCGCGCCCGCCAGATAGCGGGCACTGTCGGTGTACGCGGCGGCCAGCGCCCGGTCGACCGCCGCCGTGGCGCCGCGCGGCCAGAAGAACAGGCCGACCAGCACGCTCACCGCACAGCCCAGGCCGATGTCCTGGATCCGCAGCAGCACGATGTGCCAGTTGGGGTTCTGGCCGATGTTGAACAGCACGACCAGCGTGACCGTGAAGGCCGCCTGGCCCGCCGTGAACGAGACGGCGGCCGGCGCGATGCCGGCGACCAGCACGGCGAGCGGCAGCAGGAACCAGAGCGCGGTGCCATGGTGGCCGATGAGCTGCAGCAGCCCCGCGCCGAGGACCGAGCCCGCGAGGGTGCCACCGAGGGCGCGTACCGCGTTCTGCCCCGTGCTGAGCGCGTTCGACCGCAGCACCGACAGTGTGCCCAGCAGCACCCAGAAGGAGTGCTGGACACCGGTCACGTCGGCCAGGGCGACGGCGATGCCGAGGCCCAGCGCGCCGCGCAGACTGTTGTGCAGCCACACCGAGTGCGGCTGGAGATGGGCCGCGGCCCGCTCGCGGGCCGCGGCCAGCGGCCCGGCGAGCGCCCCGGGTTCGCGGCCCAGCAGCCGCTCCGGCCAGGTGCGCCGCTCCGCCGCCGTGGCCACCCGCACGTTCTCCGCGATCTGGAGGGTCGCGAAGCCCAGTTCCTGGGCGCGGAAGGACACGTCCAGGGCGCCCAGGAAGGCGCGGACCTCCGCCGCGGTCCCGGGACGGTGGTGCACCGGCACCCGGACGGTGGCCGCGCGCTCCAGGCGCGCCACGGCCGTACGCAGATCGGCCGCGACGGCGGTGATCGTGTCGGGTGCGGTGCGCGGACCGGCGAGCAGGTCGGCGGCCGCATCGAGGACCGCGGCGGCGGCCCGCAGCACGGCGTGGGCGTCCGCGTCGCAGGCACGGCAGTCGGCCGCGGGCCGTCCGGCGTCGGCCGCGACGGCGGTGAGCCAGGTCAGCTCGTCGACGAGCCGCACGAGGGCACGGGAGCCCGCGGACAGACCCGTGGGCCGGTACGGGGTGGCGTCGAAGGCGGAGCGCAGATCGGCCGCCGCCGACGCGGTCCGCGCGGCGAGTTCGGCGCGGCGCCCGGCCGCCTTCGCGTCCGGCGCGGCCGTCGACCGCGACACCTGGGCACGCAGGTGCGCCGCCGCCGCACGGCACACCCGAGCGGCCGGCGCGCTGAGCGGGTCGGCGACCGGCCGGGGCCACAGCAGGCAGACCGCCCACAGTGCCGCCAGCGCGGCGAGCCCCGCCCCGGCCAGCCGCTCCGGGATCTGCGACAGCGGCGCGGGCGAGGTCACCGGCAGCACGAACGCCAGCAGCAGCGAGGTGGTCGCACCCGCCAGCACGGAGCTGACCACGCCCGAGAAAAGGATCAGGAAGCCGACCACCACCATGGCGGCGACCGCCGCCCATGTCACCCCGGCGACCAGCGAGCCCAGACAGATCAGCACCGCCCAGGCCACCGCGAGACCCAGATACGCCCGCAGCCGCTGCACCGTCGGACCGGTGAACTCGACCAGCAGCAGCATCGAGATGGACGCGAACGCGGCGTAGGTCGCCATGACGGGCGAGCCGATCACCTGACCGCACAGCGCGAACAGGGCGGGCATGACCAGCGCGGTCCGCCCGGCCCGTCGGGTCGCCGCGAGGTCCGGGTCGTGCGCGCGCAGCCACGCCAGGAGTCTCGTCGGCGGGGTGCCGCCCCGTTCTCGCATCGGCCCGCGCACCTCCCGCGGTCGGCCCCTCCGCCTGCCTGGACGACGTCAGTATCGGCCACACCGGGCGCGCGTACCCGGCGCGCGGGGCCGGGCGGGGCCGGACCCGGGCGGCCCCCGGCGCACCGGGTACGCCGGGGGCCTCAGGCCGCGTACGGGTACGCGGGGTAGGTGAGGTAGCCGGCGTCGCCGCCCTCGTAGTACGTGCTCTCGTCGGCCGGGGCGATCGGCAGTCCGGTGCGCAGCCGCTCGACCAGGTCGGGGTTGGCGATGAAGGCGCGGCCGAAGCTGATCAGGTCGGCGCCCAGGCCCAGCCAGCGGTCGGCCGCGGCCCGGTCGGTCTGCCGGGGGCCCATGGGCAGCACCGGGTTCATGATCAGCGTGCCCGGCCAGGCCCGGCGCAGCCCCAGCAGCGTGTCGTCGGCGGAGGTGGCCTCCAGATGGACGTAGGCCAGCCCCAGGCGGGACAGCTCGGCCAGAAGCGCGGCGTACAGCTCGGGCACGTCGGTCTCCTCGACGCCCCAGAACGTGCCGCCGGGGGAGAGGCGGATCCCCGTGCGCGATGCGCCCACGGCGTGAGCGGTCGCGGCGGCGGCCTCGACGGCGAACCGGATCCGGTTGGCCACCGAGCCGCCGTAGCGGTCGGTGCGCACATTGGCGTTGGCGGAGAGGAACTGCGAGATCAGATAGCCGTTGGCGCCGTGCAGTTCGACGCCGTCGAAGCCCGCGTCGACGGCGCGGCGCGCGGCCCGCGCGTACGACTCGGCGTGCTCGGGCACCTCGTCGGTGGCCAGGGCGCGCGGCATCGGCGCGGGCTGGGGTCCGGTGGGTGTGAACACGTCACCGACGGCCGGTACGGCCGACGGGCCGACGGGCTGGTGACCGGTGGTGTCCGGATGGGAGACCCGCCCGCCGTGCATCAGCTGGGCGAAGATCCGGCCGCCGTTGCTGTGCACCGCGCCGGTCACCGCGCGCCAGGACGCCACCTGCTCATCGCTGTGCAGTCCCGGCGTGCCCGGATTGGACTGGCCGATCAGGCTCGGCTGCACCCCCTCGGAGACGATGAGCCCCGCCGTGGCCCGCTGGGCGTAGTAGCGCGCCATCGACGGCGTCGCCAGGCCGCCAGGGGCGGCCCGCACCCGGGTCATCGGGGCCATCACCACACGGTTGGGCAGCGCCAGGTCACCCAGGCGGTAGCCGGTGAAGAGGGTCGTCACGTCGTGTCTCCTCGGTCGTTCAGGGCATCGGTCGCCCGGCAATCGGTGATGCCCGGCCGCCGGGCACGCCGGTTACGCTAGAACCTGACATTGATGTCAGAGGCAAGGTCTGTGACGTGGTTCACCACCGACGGGAGGCGGCATGCGCATCGGGGAGTTGGCCTCGCGGGCCGGGGTCAGCGTCCGGTCCCTGCGGTACTACGAGGAACAGGGGCTCCTGAGCAGCACCCGCAGCACCAGCGGGCAGCGGCACTACACCGACGACGAGATCGAGCGGGTGCTGTTCATCCAGCGGCTGTACGCCGCAGGACTCTCCAGCCGCACCATCGCCGAACTGCTGCCCTGTGTCGACGCGCCCAGCGAGGAGGCGTCCGACCGCGCGCTGGAGCGGATGGCCCAGGAACGCGACCGGCTCTGCGAACACATCGACGACCTGGTCCGCACGCGCGAGGCGCTGGACCGGATGATGACGGCGGCCCGGCTGCACCGTGAGCGGCAGCGCGAGGCCACCGCGGTCGGCTCACCCGCGCGCCCCGCGGCACTGCCGGCAGCCACGGCGGCCGGGCGGACGCCGACGCCGACGCCGACGGCTACGACGGACACGACGCCGAGGGCGACAGCGACGACGGCGACGGTGACTGCGACTGCGACGGAGACGGCGGCATGCGGCCGGGTACCGTCGGCGTGACGCGCACCAGCCGCCCGCGCCCTTCGGCACGCCGCCACCCACAGGAGCCTTCGTGACATACGACATCGGTGCCATCCGCTCCCAGTTCCCCGCCCTGGCCGCCGGCATCGCCCACTTCGACGGCCCCGGCGGCACCCAGACGCCCCGTGCCGTCATCCAGGCCATCGGCGACGCGCTGGCACAGCCGCTGTCCAACCGGGGCCACGAGGCGCCGGGGGAGCGCAACGCGGACGCCATCGTCACCGAGACCCGCCGGGCCATGGCCGACCTCCTGGGAGCGCGGCCGGCCGGGATCGTCTTCGGCCGCAGCGCCACACAGCTCACCTACGACTTCTCCCGCACCCTCGCCGCGACCTGGTCGCCCGGCGACGAGGTGGTCGTCACCCGCCTCGACCACGACGCCAACATCCGGCCGTGGATCCAGGCCGCCGAGTGGGCCGGCGCCACCGTGCGCTGGGCCGACTTCGATCCCGCCACCGGCGAACTCACCCCGGACGACGTCCGTGCCGTCGTCAGCGAGCGCACCCGGCTGATCGCCGTCACCGCCGCCTCCAACCTGATCGGGACACGCCCCGCGATCGCCGAGATCTCCCGTCTGGCGCACGACGCGGGGGCGCTCACCTATGTCGACGGCGTCCACTACACCGCGCACACGCTGGTCGACCTGGAGCGGCTGGGCGCGGACTTCTTCGTCTGCTCGGCCTACAAGTTCCTCGGCCCCCACCACGGGGTGCTCGCCGCCCGGCCGGAGCTGCTTCAGACGCTGCGCCCCGACAAGCTGGAGCCCTCCACCGACGCGGTCCCCGAACGGTTCGAACTGGGCACGCTGCCCTATGAGTTCCTGGCCGGCACGCGGGCGGCGGTCGACTTCCTCGCCGGCCTCGACGCCGGCGCCACCGGATCGCGGCGCGAGCGCCTCGCCGCCGCGTTCGACGCGCTGGAGGGCCATGAACGCACCCTGCGCGACCGGCTCGACAAGGGGCTGTCCCAGCTCGACGGCGTCACGGTCCACTCCAGGGCCGCCGACCGCACCCCCACCCTGCTGCTGACCTTCGAGGGGCGCGACGCGGCGGACGCCTACCACGTCCTCGCGGGGCGCGGCGTCCACGCGCCGGCGGGATCGTTCTACGCCGTGGAGGCGTCCCGCCGCCTCGGCCTCGGCGACCGCGGCGGCCTGCGCATCGGGCTCGCGCCCTACAACGACACCGACGACGTCGACCGGCTCCTGTCCGGCCTGACCGCGTACCTGGCGGCCTGAGGCGCCCCCCGAACGGACCGGCAGCGCCGGGCACCACCGCGGTGGGAGGTCAGACCCGGTAGGCGTGAGCCGTCCGGCCGGGTTCGTACGGCGTCGCCGGGCACCGCCGTCGTGGGCGGTCGCCGTGGCGGTGGGCAGGAGGGGCGGGTCCCGCGGTCGTCGTCGTGGCAGGGGAGGAACACCCGGCGGTCTGAGCGGGGCCTGCGTCCCGTAGTGAGGGCCGGGAACCGGGGGCTTTCCGGGTGCTCCCGGCGGCGTGGTGTGGGATGCCGTGGCAGGCTCGATGGTGACCCCGGCCTGTGCGCCGCGCCGGTGCGGGCCGTCGGCCCGCGTGTCCTTGGAGGCGGATATGACCGTGAGCCGCATCGGTCTGGTCGTCCACGGCGGACGCGCGGAGGCCGTGGACGCCGCCCGTGCCGTCCGCGAATGGAGCGCGCAGAACGACGTGCGCTGCGCGGACATCGACGTGTGGCAGGAGGGCGTGCGGCACAGCGCGCAGGAGGAGATAGAGGCCGCGGGCGACCCCGATCTCATCGTCACCCTGGGCGGCGACGGCACGTTTCTGCGCGGGGCCCGCCTCGCGGCGGAGCACGACGCCCTGGTCCTCGGGGTCGATCTCGGCCGGGTCGGCTTCCTCACCGAGGTCCCCGCACCCTCCGTGCGCTGCGCACTGGACGCCGTCCGGGACGGGCGGCTCAGCGTCGAGAGCCGCATGCTGCTCACCATGCGCGCCTCGTGCCGCCTGCGGGTGCCCGAGGGCATGGAGGCGCTGCTGCGGTACGGCCGCGGACCCCTGCTGCCGCCCCCGCGGGTGCGCGCCGACTGCGAGATGGGGGACGAATGGGGTGTCGCCCTGAACATCACCGCGCTGAACGACGTCGTACTGGAAAAGCTCGCCCGGGACCGGCAGGTGTCGGTGGGCGTGTATCTGGCCGGCCGGCTGCTGGCGTCCTACTCCGCCGACGCGCTGCTGGTGGCCACCCCGACCGGCTCGACCGCCTACAGTTTCGCCGCGGGCGGCCCGGTCGTCTCGCCGCGCGCGGAGGCACTGATCTTCACGCCGGTCGCCCCGCACATGACGTTCAACCGGTCCGTCGTCGCCGCTCCCGACGAACCCATCGCGCTCAGGGTGCTCGAACGCTCCGGCCGGGCCGCCGTCAGCATCGACGGTCAGCTCCGCGGCGTCCTGAACCCGGGGGACTGGATCGGGGTGTACCCCTCGCCGCGCCGGCTCCGCGCGGTGCGGTTGGGGCCGATGGACTTCTACGGCCGGCTGCGCGAGCGCATGAACCTCACCGACGCCCCGGCCGCGGTCGCCGACGGCTCCGCCGCGCCACTGTGGCCGGTCCGCTCACCGCCCCCCGGCGATCTCGCGCACCTGGCGCTCCCACCGCGTCCGGACCCAGACGGCACCCTCCCGAGCCACCCACCCCCCTGACCACCAACCCACCCCGCCCCCCGCCTCGCGCCCCACCCCGGCTGCCGCCCCGGTCACCGCGGCCCGAGGCCGGCGCGGAGCGGATCGGACTCCCGGCACCCGACGCCCGGCCTCGGGCCCGGCACCACGGCGTCCGGGGCCCCGTCCCCTGGGCCTCGGTCCCCAGCGGCCGACGCCCGGCCCCCACCCCCTGGTGGGCCCCGTTTGTCGGGCGTGGGTTGTCATGCTTGCCCGGTCTCCTGTTGGAGGCGGGGGAACAGGGGGTGTGGCGCGGGCAGGCGGCCCTCGGTCGGTGTCACCTGGGCGTTGATCCGCGTGGCGGCGTCGGGCACGAAGGGGCGCAGCTCGTCGGCGAGTACCCGGCACGCCCGGACCAGGGTGAGGAGGACGGCGTCGAGCCGCCGCCCCGCCGCGGTGTCGCCCTGCCGCTCCGCCCGGGCCAGTTCCCAGGGCCGGGTGGCATCGACCAGGCGGTTGGCCTCCTCCACGATGTCCCAGACCGCGTGCAGGGCACGCCGGAAGTCGAAGCCGGCCAGGGCGGCGTCGACGCGTCCTCGTGCCTTACGGCAGGCGTCGACCAGGGCCGGCCCGGTGGACGGCAAGAGGCCGGCGGTGGGGAGCACTCCGCCGCGGAAGCGGTGCACCATGGTCACGACCCGGTGGACGAGGTTGCCGAGTCCCTTGGCGAAGTCCGCGTCCGCGCGGGCCCTCAGGCGCTCGACAGTGAAGTCGGCGTCCCCGACCCGGGGCACGTCCCGCAGCAGCCACCAGCGCACCGCGTCGGTTCCGTGGGCCGCGACCAGCGCGACCGGGTCGACGGTGGTGCCCGCGGACTTGCTGATCTTGCGGCCGTCGACGGTGAGGTAGTCGTGGACCAGGATGTCGGTGGGCAGCGGGAGGCCGGCCGACAGCAGCACGGCCGGCCAGTACACGGCGTGGAAGCGGACAACTCCCTTGCCGACCAAGTGGATACGGCGTTCGCTGGTTTCCCACCACCGGGTGTACGCGGCGTCGCCGGTGCCGTAGCCGAGGCTGGTGACGTAGTTGCCGAGGGCGTCCCACCACACGTAGACGACCTGGCTCGGGTCGTCGGGCACGGGGATGCCCCAGCCGCGGGCGCGGTCGTGGGAGCGGGAGACCGAGAAGTCGTGCAGGCCGCCTTCGATCAGGGCGAGGACTTCGTTGCGGCGGGCCGCGGGCTCGATGCGCAGGTCGCCGGCGGAGATCAGCCGGTGCAGCCGGTCGGCGTAACGGGACAGCCGGAAGAACCAGTTCTCCTCCGCGACGAGTTGGGGTTCGGTGCCGTGCTCGACGCACCGTCCGTCGACCAGTTCGTCAGGGGTGTAGAACTGCTCGCAGCCGACGCAGTACAGGCCCTCGTACGGGGTGCGGTAGAGGTCGCCGGAGGCCGCGCACCGGCGCCACAGGCGTTCCACTCCGACCCGGTGGCGCGGATCGCTGCTGGTGCGGATGAAGTCGTCGAGGGAGAGCGAGAGCGGGCCGCGCAGCGCGGCGAAGGCATCGGCGTTGCGGTCCACGAACGACTGCACGTCGACGCCGGCCGCCTCGGCGGCCAGGACGTTCTTGAGGGAGTTGTCGTCGGTGCCGCTGAGCAGCCGTACCTGCTCGCCCCGGTGCCGGTGGTGACGGGCCAATGTGTCGGCCTGGACGAGTTCCAGGGCGAAGCCGAGGTGCGGGCTGGCGTTGACGTACGGAATGGTCGTGGTGATGTAGTGGCGTCGTGCGGTCATCGGTCCTCCTGCCGGGGTGGCGGGGCCCGGTCGCACAACGATCGAGGCCCCGTTGCGGGGCCTCGCATGCGCTGCGCGTGCGTACTCAGCGGCCCCGTCGGCGGGGCATCATCCGGTGCTGAGGCGAACGCGTGATCATGCGGCCGATCGTAACAGCGGAGCTTGCCGCCGCGCCCGCCCTTTTTCCCGTTTTCCGGTCGTCCTGTTCTGTGCGGACGGCGTACCGGCCGGCAGGTCCTGTCTCCCGGAGCACCACCACCATCCGACCGCTGCCACGCGCACGGGCCCGGACCGGGCGTACGGGCACGGCCGTGATGTGAACGGGGCGGGCGCGGGTAGGAGTTCAGCCGCGCACCGCGATGCCGGGCCCCGCGCACGCGCGCCGCGATGTCGGCCCCGCGCCCGCGCACCGCGATGCCGGGCGCCACGCCCCGCGCCCGCGCCCCGCCCCGCGCACCGCGACGCCGGGCGCGAGAGGGTGCGCGGCCGAAAAGCGGCGGCCGAGCGGCCGAACGGCGGTCGGCAGCGGCCAATTTGAGCCGTTGGCTTGTCCTAGGCATGACAATCTTGTCCGTGAAGTGTCACTCTGCTGAACGCACCTTCACATCCCCTCCACGGGGCACCGCCGGGCGCGTACCACGCGGCCGTCCGGCGCCCTGCCCCGTGCACCCGCGCGCCGCCGGACGGCCGTACCCGGCCCCACCCGCTCTCCCGGGCTCCACCGAGTCCGCCCCACACAGAAGGAGAACGCCCTTGTTCCGGCAGGACCGTCACCGCTCCAGATACACCGCCGCCCTCGTCCTGACCACCGTGAGCACCCTGCTCGCGGCCGGCGTACAGACCGGCACCGCCGTGGCCGCCGACCGCGGCGGCTCCGCGAGGATCAAGGCGACCCCGCGGGCCGCCGCCGCACCCGCCCGCCTCTCGGCGACACAGCGCGCCGCACTGCTCAAGAACGCCACCGCGTCCGCCGCGGGCACGGCCAAGGCGCTGGACCTCGGCGCCAAGGAGAAGCTGGTCGTCAAGGACGTCACCAAGGACGCCGACGGCACCACCCACACCCGCTACGAGCGCACCTACGCCGGACTGCCCGTCCTCGGCGGCGACCTGGTCGTGCACACCGACGGCGCCCGCCTGACGGTGTCGAAGGCGACGCGGGCCGACCTCGCCGTGCCCACCACCACGCCGAAGGTCCCGGCCGCCACGGCCAGGACGAAAGCACTCGCCGCCGCCGGGGCCCGCGCCGGGCGCCCCGCGGTCGACCGCGCCCCACGGCTCGTCGTCTGGGCCGGCACCGGCCGGCCGGTCCTGGCCTGGGAGACGGTGGTCGGGGGCGTTCAGCACGACGGAACGCCCAGCGAACTGCACGTCGTCACCGACGCCGCCTCGGGCAAGCAGCTGACCAGCTTCGAAGGCGTACAGACCGGCACCGGTACCGGGCAGTACAACGGAACGGTGCCGCTCGGCACCACGCTGTCCGGTTCGACGTACCAACTCGTCGACGGCGACCGCGCCGGACACCGCACCTACGACCTGAACCAGGGCACCTCCGGCACCGGCACCCTGTTCACCGACGACAACGATGTCTGGGGCGACGGCACCCAGAGCAACCGCCAGACGGCGGGCGTGGACGTGGCCTTCGGGGCCGCCGCGACCTGGGACTACTACAAGGACGTCTTCGGCCGCAACGGCATACGCAACGACGGGGTGGCCGCCTACAGCAGGGCCCACTACGGCAACAACTACGTCA
Organism: Streptomyces diversicolor; assembly: GCF_057537855.1. NCBI lineage: Bacteria > Bacillati > Actinomycetota > Actinomycetes > Kitasatosporales > Streptomycetaceae > Streptomyces > Streptomyces diversicolor. The sequence goes on along the minus strand of NZ_BAAJXA010000004.1, from coordinate 286,227 downwards.
ACGCGTTCTGGTCCGACAGCTGCTTCTGCATGACCTACGGCGACGGTTCGGGCAACGCCAACCCGCTGACCGCGCTCGACGTGGCCGCGCACGAGATGAGCCACGGCGTCACCAGCGCCACCGCCAACCTCACCTACTCCGGTGAGTCCGGCGGCCTGAACGAGGCGACCTCGGACATCTTCGCCGCCGCGGTGGAGTTCCACGCCGACCTGGCCGCCGACGTACCCGACTACATGGTCGGCGAGAAGATCGACATCAACGGCGACGGCACCCCGCTGCGGTACATGGACAAGCCCTCCAAGGACGGCGCGTCCCGCGACTACTGGAGCTCCACGCTCGGCAGCGTCGACGTCCACTACTCCTCGGGCCCGGCGAACCACTTCTTCTACCTGCTGTCCGAGGGCAGCGGGGCGAAGACCGTGAACGGGGTCGACTACGACAGCCCGACCTACGACGGCCGGCCGGTCACCGGCATCGGCATCGACAACGCCCAGCGCATCTGGTACCGGGCCCTGACCACCTACATGACGTCGAGCACCAACTACGCGGGCGCCCGCACCGCGACGCTCCAGGCCGCGGCCGACCTGTTCGGCGCCTACAGCCCCACCTACCTCGCCGTGGCCGACGCCTGGGCGGCGATCAACGTGGGCCAGCGGATCGCGCTCGGCGTCAATGTGGCTCCCATCGGGGACCAGATCAGCGGCGTCGGGCAGGAGGTGTCGCTGCAGACCGACGCGTACACCACCAACTCCGGTGCGGGTCTGACGTATGCGGCGACCGGGCTTCCGGACGGCCTGTCCATCGACGCGGCGGGGCTGATCTCCGGCATCCCGACCACGACCGGCACCAGTGATGTGACGCTGACGGTGACCGACGACACGGGCGCGAGCGCCACCGCGTCCTTCACCTGGCGCGTGGCCAACATCTACGCCAACGCCAACCGGGTCGACATCCCCGACGCCGGAGCGGCGGTGGAGTCCCCGATCACCGTCACCGGCCGGACCGGCAACGCCTCGGCCACCACCCAGGTCTACGTCAAGATCGTGCACACCTACCGGGGTGATCTGACCGTCGATCTCGTCGGCCCGAACGGAACCGTCTACTCGCTGCTCAACCGCAGCGGCGGCTCGGCGGACAACGTCGACCAGACCTTCACGGTCGACGCGTCGGCGCAGCCCGTCTCCGGAACCTGGAAGCTCCGGGTCCAGGACCGCGCCTCGATAGACGTGGGCTACCTCGACCAGTGGCAACTCATCCCCTGACCCCCACCCCAGCAGAACCCCGGGGCGCCCAACGCGCCCCGGGCCCCTGAACGATCGGCGGCGGGGTCAGGCCCCCTGAAGGGGCGCGGGGAACGGCGCGCTCAGCCACGACGGCGCCGCGGTCGGCCACGGCGCGATGCCGAGCCCCGCTGTCCGCCCTTGGCGTGCCGGCCCTCGAACCGCCCACGGCGGGGTCAGGCGCCCTGAGGGGGCGCGGGGAACGGCGCGCTCAGCCGCGACGGTGTCGCGGTCGGCCCCGGCGCGATGTCGAGCCCCGCTGTCCGCCTTGGCGTGCCGGTCCCCGAATCGCCCACGGCGGGGTCAGGCGCCCTGAGGGGGCGCGGGGAACGGCGCGCTCAGCCGCGACGGTGTCGCGGTCGGCCACGGTCCGATGTCGAGCCCCGCTGTCCGCCCTTGGCGTCCCGGCCCTCGAACGCCCACGGCGGGGTCAGGCGCCCTGAGGGGGCGCGGGGAACGGCGCGCTCAGCCACGACGGCGCCGCGGTCGGCCCCGGCGCGATGCCGAACCCCGCTGTCCGCCCCTGGTGTGCCGGTCCCCGAATCGCCCACGGCGGGGTCAGGCGCCCTGAGGGGGCGCGGGGAACGGCGCGCTCAGCCACGACGGTGCCGCAGAAGGCCGACGACGCGATGCCAGGCCCCGCCCAGGCAACAGCGGGCGCAGGCTGACAGGACCGAGGTCAGCACCAGACGTACCGCCCCCCGGCCACCGCCTCGAACGTAATCTCCCCCCGCTCCACCAACCCACTCCGCAAGGTCAGCGCACGCGCCCTCGTCGCGGTGAGCCCCACATACGTGGCCTTCCCGTCCGCCCAGTCGATGTCGACGACGGCGCCGCCACGGGCCCGCAGCCCGCGCACCGAGCCGTCCGGCCAGGCAGCGGGCAGCGCGGGCAGGATCTCCACGACGCCGTGCTGGCTCTGCAGCAGCATCTCCACCACCCCCGCGCTCGCACCGAAGTTGCCGTCGATCTGGAACGGCGGATGGCTGTCCCAGAGATTGGGCAGCGTGGACGACTTGAGCTGCTCGCCGAGCATCCGGTGCGCATGGTCGCCGTCCCGCAGCCGGGCCCAGAAATTGATCTTCCACGCCTTGGACCAGCCGGTCCCCCCGTCGCCGCGCGCGGCCAGGGACACCTCGGCGGCGTCGGCCCAGGCACTGCCGGGTCGGATCTGCCGGCCGGGGTGCAGCGCGAACAGGTGCGAGACATGCCGGTGGTCGTCGGCGGGGTCGTCCAGGTCCTCCTTCCACTCCTGCAACTGGCCCCAGGACCCGAGGCGCAGACCCGGATCGAGATCGGCCAGGGCCTGCTCGACCCGCCGGCGGAAGGCAGGGGAGTCGCCGAGGACGCGGGCCGCCTCCAGGGTGTTGGTGAACAGGTCGTACACGATCTGCTGCGACATGGCCGCCCCCGCCGTGAAGTCGCCGTGCTCGGGCGAGTAGCTGGGGGTGACCACGAGCCTGCCGTCCCGCGGGTCGGTGCGCAGATTGGCCAGCCAGAACTCGGCGGCCTCCTTCATCACCGGGTACGCCGTGCCGCGCAGGTACTCCGTGGACCCGCCGAACCGGTAGTGCTCGTAGAGCTGTTGGGTGAGCCAGGCCGCCGCCTCAGGAAACCAGAAGGAGGTGGCCCAGTCGTGGACGCCGGTGAAACCGTACGGGTTGGTCTCGTTGTGCACGACCCAGCCGGCCGAGGCGAACATCTCGCGGGCGGTGTGCCGCCCGGGGGCGCGCAGGGACTCCACGAAGCGGTGGTAGGGAGCGGTCGTCTCGGGGAGGTGGGCGGTCTCGGCGAGCCAGTAGTTCATCTGCAGGTTGATGTTGACGTGGTAGTCGGCCGACCAGGGCGGCGTGGTGCTCTGGTTCCACACGCCCTGGAGGTTGGCGGGCAGCGAGCCGGGCCGCGAGGACGCGATCAGCAGATAGCGGCCGTACTGGAAGAACAGTGCTTCCAGGGCGCGGTCCGCGGGGCTCGTGCCGCCGGTGTACGCGGCGAGCAGCCGGTCGGTGGGGACGTCCGCCGTGGACGACTGGCCGATGTCGAGCGTCACCCGGCCGAAGAGCGCGCGGTGGTCGGCGGTGTGCCGGGCCTTCAACGCCTCGTAGGTGTGCCCGCTCGCCCGGTCCACGGCGGCGGTGACGGCGGTGTGCGGGTCCGCGCCGCGGTGGTCGGGGTGGCTGTCGGCGTAGTCCGTGCCGGCCGCGAGCACGAACCAGGCGCTGTCCGCTCGGGCGACGGTGATCGTGCCGTCGGCGCCGCATGTCACGGTTCCGCCGGTGGTGTGGACCTGGACCTGGGCCTCGAAGCGCAGCCCGTTGTCCGCGAGCGTGCCGCGTACGGTGAGCCGCCCGCCGGCCGCGGTGGCGGTGAAGTCCGTGCGCGGCGAGGAGTAGCGCAGCGTGCAGGACACCAGGCCGGGCCGGTCCGCGCAGAGCCGGCCCACGATCACACCGTCCGGGTACGAGGCGAAGAACTCCCGGTGTCTGCGCACCCCTTGGGCGGTATAGGCGACCGTCGCCACGGCGTCGTCCAGATCGAGCGCGCGGCGGTAGCCGTCCACCGTGGCTGGGTCGGCGAGGTCCAGACGCAGGTCGCCGAAGGTCTGGTAGGCGCCGAAGCCGACGCGCGGCTGACCGAGCCGGTCCGCGACGGCCTCCGGCGCGAGCCGCCGCACTTGGTCCAGATCGTCCTGGACCGCCTCGACGGCGCCGGGGCGCGGGGTGCGCCAGTCGCCGTGGTCGTAGCCCTGCGCGGAGCCGGGGCCGCCCGTCCACAGCGTCTTCTCGTTGAACTGGAGGCGTTCGGAGGCGACGGTGCCGAACACCATGGCGCCCAGCGCGCCGTTGCCGATGGGCAGCGCCTCGCGTTCCCAGTCCGTGGCAGGCGCCGCGTACCACAGCACACAGCGCTGGGCCGGCCGGGCCTCGGCCGTCGATACATCCGATGGCTGATGGGCGGCGGCTTCGGCCGATCCGGGAGCCGGCAGGCCCAAAGCGGCGCCTCCCGCTGCAACGGCGCCCGCCCTCAAGGTAGTTCGGCGGGAGATGGGCTGCGGCTCTGGAGGCATGCCTCGGAACCTAGAGGTCCGATCAACTGGCGGCAAGAGTCATGACAAGCCGGTGCCCGGGGCGGGTGGCCGATGCCGTGGCGCCCCGACACCATGGCATCGGCCACCCGCAGGCGGGTCGTGCGCCGCTCGCAGCCGGGCCGTGGGCCGTTCGCCGGTTACCGGGCGGCCCCGAAGTCCTGGGTCCAGTAGTCGCCGGGCTGCGCGAGTCCGACGCCGATCTCCTTGAACGAGCAGTTGAGGATGTTGGCCTTGTGACCGGGGCTGGACATCCAGGCCGCCATGACCTGTTCGGGACCGGAGTAGCCGTAGGCGACGTTCTCGCCGTAGGCGCTCCAGGTGTAGCCGGCCTTCGTGATCCGGTCGCCCGGCATGGACCCGTCGGACCCCGAGTGCGACATGTTCCGGTGGGCCGCCATGTCCTCGCTGTGCGCCTGCGCGGCCTTGGTCAGCGTGTCGTTCAGGGTCAGCGCCGAGCAACCCGCCTTGCCGCGTTCGTCGTTGACGAGTTCGAGGATGCGGGTGGCGGCTTCGGACGCGGTCCCGGTGGCCGCCGGAGCGCTCGGGGCCTGCGGGGCCGCGGAGGTGTCGGGCGCCTCGGCGGGCGCGCTGGGCGCCGCCGTGTCGGGCGCGGGCGCCTCCGCCGGCGCGCTGGGCGCCGCCGTACTGGGCGCGGGCGCCGGGTTGCTCGGCGCCGGGGCGCCGGGCGTGGTGCCCCTCCCGTCCCGGTGACCCGGGTGCCGGTGTGCCCACCACGGCGGGGTGGCGGCCTCGGGCGCACCGGTCTGCGGCGAGTCCGCCGCGGCGGGCGGGGCGTCCGGCGCCGCCGGGGCGCCGCCCCCGCCGGGAATCCACTGCCGGTCCGCGCCGCGGTTCCCGTCCTGACGCCGGCCGGTGTCGTTCCAGCCGCCTGTCGTCGCGGCGCCCGCCGCGCCGCTGAGCTGCTGCTGTCCGCCGCCGCCCGGTCCCTGCCAGTCCGTGCAGGCCGCCAGGGCGGCGGACGGGACGCCCACGACGCCCACGGCGAGGGCGGCGACGAGTATGCGCCGGTGATGATTCTTCTTGCGGTGGTTCCCCATGCGTGACCTCACTCGGTAGTCGCCGAGCGCTCCTGGTGCGGTGTGCCGGCTGCGAAGACCCCGCCCGTCGACCGCGGCGAGGCCGTGCGCGTCGATTCTCAGGAAGGCTTCATTTGCAGCGCAAAGGGCTCTAGTACGATCCCGCCTCGTAGGCCCGTGTGCCCCTTGTCAGCGAAGTACGAGCGTGCAGGCCCGGCCCCGGTACCGGTGCGGTCCTCTGTCACCTCGTCAGAATCTGTTTGCTGCAAAGAGCGAGGAGAATGTGCCGACCGTGCGGCGGGCGCTCGCTCCCGGCGGTACGCACAGGGGGATCAAGACGGACAAATCCAGAATGTCCCCGGAGAGGTGTCTACTACCCGGCCCGGTCAATTCCCGGAGCCGATGTGAGAGATGTCACGGAACCATCCGTGCCCGGCCGCCGTTGTCGACGCCCCGAACGCTCACGACGATCACGCCCGCCCGCACCGCCGAGGCCGCGGTCAGTCCGTGCGGCCCGTGGCGGCGACGGTCACGCCGAGGCCGATCATCGCGAGCCCGCCGGCGCCGCCGACCAGCGAGAGCCGTCGCGGAGAACGTGCGAACCAGCCCCGGGCCGTGGCCGCGGCCAGTCCCCACACACTGTCCGAGACGATGGCGATGGCGTTGAAGACCAGCCCGAGCAGCAGCATCTGGGCCGGCACATGACCCCGGTCGGGAGCGACGAACTGCGGCAGCACGGCCGCGAAGAACACGATGGTCTTGGGGTTGGCCACGCCCACCGCGAACCCCTCCCACAGTGTGCGCAGACCTCCCCGGTGCGACTCGTCCGTGGCGAACGCCGCCTTGAGCGACCCGCGTTGCCGCCAGGCCCTGACACCGAGATGCACGAGGTACGCGGCGCCCGCGAGCTTCAGCGCCGTGAAGACCAGCACGGAGCGCTCCACGACCGTCCCGATCCCCAGCGCCACGGCGACGACGAGCACACAGGCGCCGAGCGTGTTCCCCACGACCGTGGTCAGCGCGGCCCGCCGCCCGTGCGCCAGCGCCCGCCCGACCACGAACAGCACGCTGGGCCCGGGCACGACGATCAGCAGGAACGACATCGCCGCGAAGGCGAGCAGACGATCGGCGGACACCATGACACCCATGCAAGCACGAGCCTCCCGGACGTTCAGCCGATTTACCGCGTCACCCGGAGCACCCCGAGACCGCACACGTCGGGCCTCGCGCCCACGCCGGGTGCCGGTTCCGGGGCGGGGTTGCTTCGGGGGGCCCGGCCGCCTAGGGTGAATGCGCTTTCATCGAGGTGCATACACACAGACGTACGGGGCCCGCATCATGAACACCACCCCCACGGTGTACGACGTCGCCGAACGTTCCGGGGTGTCGATCGCCACGGTCTCGCGCGTCTACCGCACCCCCGGCTCGGTGCGGGCGAGCACCCGGGAACGGGTCCTCGCCGTGGCCCGCGAACTCGGCTACGTGCCCAGCGGCAGCGCCCGCGGACTCGCCAGCCGCTCCACCGGAGTCCTCGGCCTGTGCTTCCCGGACTACGCGGATCCCGACGCCGCCCCGACGGACGCGGATGACGACGACGCCACGACCCTCTACTCCGACCAGATCATCCGCGGCATGGAGCGGGCGGCGCGGCGGCACGGCTACGCCCTGCTGATCGCCGCCTCCCTCCAGGGCGGCCCGGAGAGCCTGGTCGCGAAGGTGGCCGGGCGGGTGGACGGGTTCGCCGTGACGGCCCGCACGGTGCCGACGGAGGAACTGGAGGTCATCTCCCGCCGCCGGCCGGTGGTGATGCTGGCGGGGCCGCGCGAGGGCGGTGACGCGCTTGACCACCTCGACCACATCGAGGTGGCCAACGAGGAGGGCCAGTGGGAGCTGACCCGGCATCTCATCGAGGACCACGGGCTGCGGCGCCTGGCCTACGTGGGCACCACGGAACAGTCCCCGGACGTCGAGGCCCGCTTCCGGGGGTTCCGGCGGGCCTGCCGTGAGGCGGGTGTGGCCGTGGCCGCCGAACCGGCGCTGCGCGTCGGGATGATGACCCGGGCGCAGGGCGCGCGCGCCGCCGACGCGCTGTGCGAGCGGGCCGGCGAGCGTCCCGAGGCGTTCGTCTTCGCCAACGACCAGATGGCCGTCGGCGCCCTGTCCGCCCTGGAACGCCGGGGCCTCGCGGTGCCCGGCGACGTGGTGGTGACCGGCTTCGACGGCATTCCGCTCAGCCGCCTGGTACGTCCCGCGCTCACCACGGTGCGCCAGCCCACGGTCCGCATGGGCGAGGAGGCCGTCGAACTCCTGGTGCGGCGGCTGACCGGGGCGCAGTCGGGCGACCCGGTCTCACTGATGCTCCCCGTCACGGTGACCCGCCGCGAAAGCTGCGGCTGCGACGCCCGACCGGGCACACCGGCCCGGTGACACGGCCGCCGGGAAGCGGGGGCTCAACGGTGCGCTTTCCGGTGGGCGCTGGGCGTCCGGCGAGGGGCCGGCGCTCGGCTGTGCGTACAGGCCGGGTGAGACCGGGCAACCGGCCGCCGGCCCGCGGGTGGGCCTGCGCGGTGTGCTGTGCGGTGGGTGCGGCCGTCCCGCGAGGGGTCGGCGCTCGGCCGGGGACACCGGCCCGGTGACACGGGGCCGCCTGGGCAGCGGGGGCTGTGTGGTGTGCTTTCCGGGCACACCGGCCCGGTGACACCGGACGGACACCCGCCGCTCGCGCCCCGGGTGACGCCCGTACCGCGGTCGAGGGGGCGTCACCCCCGGTCCGGGACCGGCATCTCGTACGGCGGCCGTCACTTCAGGTGGCGGGCGAAGAAGGTGTCCTTGGCCGCCCGCAGGCGTCGGCGTTCCTCGGCCTCGCCGGGGTGCGCGAAGTGGCCGGCGTCGAGGAGGTGCAGGGTGTGCGGTCCGGCGAGTGCGTTGTGCACGGCGAACTGGCCCGGCGGCGGCACCGCCGGATCGAACAGGGCGCACGCGGCCAGCACCGGAATGCGCAGCCGGGTCGCCGCCGTGGCCGCGTCGTAGTACGCGAGGACGTCCACGACCTCCGGGTGCTCGCGCGCGTACCCGCGCACCGACTCACCGCTTCCGGTGCTGGGCAGGGTGAGCCGCAGCGGATGGTTGCCGAACGTCGGCACCGTGAGCAGCGCGGCGGCGAACCGTTCGTCCCAGGGCAGCGCCAGGGCGCCGAGGCCGCCTCCGAAGCTCTCGCCGAGATAGCCGAGGCCCCGCCCGTCGAGTTCCGGTACGAGTTCCAGCAGCGCGCTCGCCGCGCACCACAGGTCGGCGACGCAGTCGCCCAGCACATATGTGTCCCGTGAGCCGATGCCGTGCAGTACGTGCTCGGCGGAGTGCGCGGGGACGTCCGCCCGGAGGCCGCGCGTCGGCATCCCGGTCACGCAGGGCAGGATCGCGGCGGAACCGGGCAGGGGCAGCGGCAGGGCGGAGCCGGCCGTGTCGCGTCCGCCGTAGCCGTGTCCGATGACGAAACCGTGGCGGGCGGGCCGGCCGTCGGCGGGCAGGGCAAGCCAGCCGCCGCAGCGGCCACCGGTGGACGCGTAGGTCACCTCGTGCACCCGCACTCCGTCGCGTTCCTCGACGAAGGCGCCCACCCGGGGCCGCGGGTCGATCCGTCGCGCGGCTGCCCGGCGGGAGCGCCAGAAGTCGTCGAAGCCGGGCGGGGCGGGCGGCGCGGGCACCGCGAGCAGGGCCTCCGGCGTGTGGCCGTGGGCGGGGTCGAAGGGCAGGTCGTGGGCGAAACGCGGCATGCGGCGACTGTAGTCAGGGGGCGGGCCCGCGGTGCGGGGCGGCCCCCGGCGGCGCGGGAACACAGATCGATCGCGCAGGACCGGGGCCCTGATCGCGGTGGACACGGTGACCTTCGAGCGGACCGCCGAGCCGTCCGCCGCATGGCTCGGCGGTTTCGGCCGCATTCGCGCGTTGCGGCACTCGCGCGTTGCGGCACTCGCGCGTTGCCGCGCGCCGCGGCCGGATCGCACCACCCAGGACCCGGGAGCCTACGGCCACCTGACACACGCTTCGGCTCCCGCTCGCTCGCTCCTTGTCCGCGGGCCGGGCCGCCGGGCGTCCGTCGCCGGACATCTACGTCCGTACGCGGAACCGGCGACGCGCGCCGACCGGATGCGGGGGCGGCGCCGACCGGATGCTGGGGCGGGCGTCGGGAGGCGGGCACGGGAGCGTCATCCGGGCACCCGCGCACCGGCGGCCGTGCCGAGTTCGCCCCACAGGGCGCCGCCCAGGGCGTGCGGGCCGGTGGCGACGGCCGTGCGGGCCGGGCCCAGTCACCGGCCCGGCCCGCACGGCCCCGCTCGCGTCAGCCCTTGTCGACGCCGGCGCCCTCGGCGGCCTCGGGCACGAGGAGGATCGCCGCGTGGCTGATGTGCGCGACGGCGTCGCTGACCCGGGGGTTGAACAGGGCTTCGAGCGAACCGCGGTGGTGCGGGCTGAGCACCAGGAGGTCCGCCTGAAACTCCTCGGCGGTGGCGGCGATGGTCGCGGCGATCTGGGTGGTCAGTCCCTCGGCGAGGGCGCCCTCGGCGTCGACGTCCGCGTCGCGCAGGGCGCGGACGGCCTCGTCGAGAACGGCCTTGGCCTCCGTGTCGTCCTCCAGAGGGACGACCGCGGCGAGCGTCGCCGTGGACGGGGCGACATGCAGGACCTTGACCTTGGCACCGGTCAGCCGGGCCATGTCACCGGCGAGCCGGACGACGGCGTGCCGGGCGGGGCTGGAGTCGACGGCGACAAGGATGCGGTGGAACATGGATCTCTCTTTCCTCTTCCGACCACCTGGTGGCGTGATCGATCATGCGCCTCAACAACGTGACGGTCCGGAAGTGTTCCGTCCGGCCGGGAGGTTTCCCCGATCTTGGCCCGGGGTTCACCTCGCCCGGAACCTTCCCGCGGGCCCGTCGATCCGCAGTCGCGCCCCCTGGGTGCGATCGGCCGAGGGACCCGTCTCCAGCAGGACCTCACCCGGCTCCACGACCTGCTCCAGGTCCCGGTCCAGCGAGGCCAGGGTGCCGGCGTCCACGGTGAAGACGGCCTCCGCGCTCGCACCCGGCGGCAGGTCGAGCGGGACGAAGCCGCGCAGTTCCCGGATGCGCGGCCATGACGTGCCGCCCGACACCCGGCGCACATACAGCTGGACCGTCTCGCGCGCCGGACGGCGGCCGGTGTTGCGGACGGTGACCCGGCAGACGAGCTTCGGGTCGTCCGCGCTCACACGGTCGCGGGACAGCCGGGGCGGTTCGTGCACGAGCGTGGTGTACGACAGGCCGTGGCCGAAGGGATGGGCGGCGCTCGCGGGCTGGTCGACGTAGCCGCGGTAGCCGTGGTCCTTGCCGTTGTAGAACACGGGCAGGTGTGCCGCCGAGCGCGGGACGGAGACCGGGAGCCGGCCCCGCGGCTCGGCACGGCCGAACAGCACGTCGGCCACGGCCCGCCCGCCCCACGGCCCCGGATACCAGGCGCTGAGCACGGCCGTCGCCGTACCCGGGTGCGCCGGCAGGGCGTGCGGACGGCCCTGGACGAGCACCACGACCGTCGCTACGCCGGTCGCCGCCACCGCCTCCCACAGCGCCGACTGCCCCTCGGGCAGCGACAGATCGGCCAGGTCGACGCCCTCCCCGCAGGTCATCCGGGACGGCGGCCCGGCGGTCACGAGCGCCGCCCCGTTGGAGTCGAACACGGTGTCCCCGGAGCGCGCGCTCGATCCGCCCAGGACCAGTACGGCGGCATCGCAGGAGGCCGCGAGCCGGGCCGCCCCTGGCACCCCGGAGACATCCCCGCCCACCAGGTCGCAGCCCCGGGCGTGCACCACCTCGGCGTCGCCGGCCGCCGCGCGGATGCCGTCCAGGACGGTGATGCCGACGCCGGGACGCTGCGGCGCGGTGTAGTCGCCGATCTGCTGGGCGACGGAGTCGGCGTTCGGTCCCAGCACCGCGATCCGGGACACCGCCGGGGACAGCGGGAGCACATCGCCCTCGTGTGTCAGCAGGGTGATCGAGGCGCGGGCCACCCGTTCGCTCAGCTCCACCGGATCGGGTCCGGCCCGGTCAGGGGGCACAGCGGGGGTGTGCGGCCGGTCGAAGAGACCCAGGCGGAACTTCAGGGTCAACACCCGGGCCACGGCGGCGTCCAGCGTCCGCTCGTCGACAAGGCCCCGCTCGACCGCCTCCCCGAGCCGGGGAAAACACCCGTCCCACAGGCTCAGGTCGCAGCCCGCGTCGAGGGCCAGCGCGCCCGCCGCCACCGGATCGCCGGTGAGCCGCACCAGCCGGTCCACCGCGCCGCCGTCCGCCATCACGATGCCGTCGAAACCCCACCGCTTTCGCAGCAGCCCCGTCAGCAGGGCGCGGCTCGCGACACACGGCAGTCCGTCGAACTCGTTGTAGGCCGCCATCACACCGGCCGCCCCGGCCCGCAGGCCCGCCCGCGCCGCCGCGAGATGGATCTCGTGCAGCTCGCGGACGCCGAGTTCGGTGGCGGCGCTGTTGCGCCCGCCGACGGTGGCGCCCTGGCCCGCGAAGTGCTTCAGGACGACGGCGACCCCGGCCCGGTCCGCGCCCTCGACCAGCGCCTCGGTCAGCCGCGCCGCCAGAAACGGGTCCTCCCCGAAGCACTCCTCGGCCCGCCCCCAACGGGGGTCGCGGACCAGGTCAAGCGCCGACACCAGGGCCACATGCCCGCCACGGGCCCGCAGTTCTGCGGCGGCGGCCTCGGCGGCATCGGCGTACAGCCGCGGGTCCCAGGTCGCGCCGACCGCCAGATTGACCGGCAACACCGTGCCGTCCAGGGCCTGGTGACCGTGCGGCATCTCCTCCACCAGCAGCACCGGAATGCCCAGCCTGCTGTGCTCGACCACATACCGCTGCACCATGGCGCCGACCCGGGCACCGTCCGCCGCCTCGATGCCCGAGCCGAAGCCGACCTGGGACCAGGCGTCGGCCCGCTGCAACCCGTACAGCGCGCCCATCCCGCCGAAGGCGGCGACCTCCGCCGTGAACGCCTCGGTCAGCCGGTGCCCGCCGTCGTCGCGCTCATAGGCGTGCCAGCCGTACATGCGCTGGTTGACCTGCCCGACCTTCTCCGTCAGCGTCATCCGGGACAGCAGATCACGCACCCGCTCCGGTATCGGCGCCGCGGGATCCCGGTAGCGGGCGCCCGGCCCGGCCGCGTCCGTCTGCGCCGCGTTCACCGCAACTCCAGGACCGCGACGCCGTACGGCTCCAGCGTGACCTCGGTGACCGGCGCACCCGAGGCCGGCACATGCAGGGTGCCGTCGCTGACCGGAGTCACCCGCAGCGTCCGCGGCGACTGGCTCACCAGCCACGCGAAGCGCCGGCCGTCCGCGTGCACCAGCAGGTCCGCCGCGACCTGCGGATCGTCCACCGTCACCGGCCGGCGCGCCCCGGCGACCTCCGCGAGCGCGGCGTACAACCGGTGCGTCCGGTCCGGGTTGGCGCCCGGGGTGCGGGCGGCCATGTGCTCCAGCGGGTAGGTGGCGAGCACCGTACGGCCCGCGCCGGTCTCGTTGACCAGCAGCGCCGGACGGCCCCGCCCGTCGACCGCGACGACTCGGCCCTCCTTGGGGACCACCGGCAGATACGCGCGGCTGTCCGCGTTGCCCGCGACCGGGAAGCGCAGCACCTCGCCCGCGCGCAGGGTGCCGAAGTCCTCCGTGAACGTCATCTCCAGCACATCGTCCTCGATCGGCTCGGCGACGCCGTACGACAACTGAAGCTCCACCCCGAACAGTCCGTCCAGGTCGTCGAACCAGGGGCCGCGGGTGACGGGGTGCTCGCCCGAGCAGAACGACAGATAGACGGTGGCGCCCGCCTCGGCCCTGCGCCACAGCTCCCGGCGGGTGCGGGCGGTGAGCTGGCGGGTGGCCGGCAGCAGATACAGCGCGGCCTCGCCGGGCAGCCCGTCGGCCTCCCGGGTCAGGGCCACCGGCAGGTCGGCGGCCCGCGCGCTGACGTAACCCTGGTGCAGGGACGTGAAGATGAGCGGCCGGTCGGCGGGCCTGCTGTAGGGGTAGCCGCGCTCCAGGAAGGCCGGCACCACCAGCGCGGCGTCGGCGTCCGCCCGGGCGCAGCGGGCGAAGTCGACCTCGCGCAGCACCTCGGCGAAGGCGGCGAGTTCGCGCAGCGGCTCCTTCGGCGCGCCCGTGCCGTCGGTGATCCCGAAGTGCATCTCGAAGGGGTGGTGGTCGTACGGGGACCGGTCCCACAGGTCGTCGTAGTCGGTGTTGTTCCAGGCGATCCAGCCGGTGGCGCCGCCGAGCAGCGAGTTGTGCAGGGTCTGCCGGTAGTAGATCCCGGCGTTGCGCGCCGAGACGGTGTCGGTGGACAGTCCGAACTCCTCCAGGACGACGGGCTGCCCGGTGACGGAGGCGAGTTCGCACTCGAAGGCGGCCCGGTAGTGCTGCCGGGTCCGGTCGGTGTCCGAGCGGTAGACGTGCGGGCCGACGAAGTCGACGTACTCGGCGGTCTCGCGCAGCGAGAAGCCGTTGTCGTTCCCGGTCACCTCGATGCCCCAAGCCCCGTCCCCGAGCGACACCGGCTGGGTGCCGCCCGCGGCGCGCACCGCGTTGCACATCGCCTGGGCCCACGCCGTGACCACGCCGGAGGACGGCGGGTCCACCTGGTAGATCCGGCCGTATCCGGGCATCTCGTTGGTGATCAGCCAGCCGGTGACCGCCGGATGGTCCTTGAAGCGGCGGGTCATCTGCGACACGAACCAGGCCTGGCGGCCCACCATCCACACGTCCTCGTACAGGTCCCGGCCGCCGCGCCAGGCCGGGTCCCAGTTCTCGCCGGACATGTGGCCGACGATGAACGTGGGCACCGTGCCCATGCCGGACTCCTGGTGCGCGTCCAGGAAGTCCCGGAAGTGTGCGCACAGCGACTCGTCGATCCGGTGCGGCTCGGGGTGGAAGTCGGGCCAGTAGAAGAAGGACCGGGTCATCGTCAGGCCGTGGTCGCGCAGGACCCGTAGTTCCTCGCGTACGGTCCTTGGGTCGTAGTCCCGCCACATCAGGGGGCCGCCGGTGCGCGACCAGAAGTTGGCGCCGAGCCAGGGCAGCACGGCGGGGTGGTGGGAGAGCTGGGCGCTGTGGCGTCGCATGGTCCTTCTCGGGTCGGTGCGGGTGCGGGGGGTGAGGGACTTCCGTGAGCGAACAGGTGCAACAGGGTGCAAAGGTGCGCAAGGGCTTTGTGGGGGGCAGGGCCGAAGGGAACGGACGGAGGGGCGGCACAGGCCCCTAGGGCAGGTCAGGGGCCGGTCCGGTGGACTCGCGGACCACCAGGCGCGGTCGGTCGCCCAGCGGCAGCTCCACGACCTCCTCGCCGCACAGGGCGAGCAGCAGCCGGGCCGCGGCGGCGCCGACGCGCTGCACCTGCTGGTCGACGGTGGTGAGCCGGGGGTGCAGCCAGCGGCCGAGCGGCAGATTGTCGTAGCCGACCACGGACAGGTCCCGCGGCACGCCGAACCCGGCGCGCTGCGCGGTGCCGATGCCGCACACGGCCATGGAGTCGTTCGCGTACACGATCGCCGTGGGGCGGCCCTCGGCGGCCAGCAGCGCCTCGGTCGCGCCGACCGCCGACCGCTCGGTGAAGTCGGTGTGCAGCACGGCGAACGGCCGCAGCTCCGCCGCCTTCAGGGCCGACTCGAACGACTGCCGGCGCAGCCGGGTGTGCTGCAGCTCCGCCGGGCCCGCCACATACGCGATCCGGCGGTGGCCGAGGCCGACCAGGTGCTCCACCACCTCCCGGACCCCGGCGCCCTGCTGTCCCAGGCCGACACGCGGTACGCCGGTGGAGCCGTCCGGCGCGCCGAGCAGCACCGCGGGCAGCCCGAGCCGGGCCAGCAGGGCGGGCCGGGAGTCGTCGGCGCGCGCGTCGGTCAGCACGGCGCCGTCCACCCGCCCCTCGGCGGCGAACCGCTCGTACAGGGCGTTCTCCTCGCGTGGATCGGTGACCAGATGCAGCACCAGGCCGTAGCCGCGCGGCGCCAGTTCGCCCTCTATGCCGGTGATCAGCTCGCTGAAGTGCGGGTCGGCGCCCAGGACGTCGGTGGGCCGCCGCACCACCAGCGCCAGCGCACGGGTGCGGGCGCTGCGCAGGGCCGCCGCGGACACGCTGGGGGACCAGCCGAGTTCCACGGCCGCGTCCAGGATGCGGCGCCGGGTGGCCTGCGACAGCCGCCCCTTGTCGTTGAACGCCTGCGAGACCGCGGCGGTCGACACCCCGGCCGCCGCCGCCACCGCCTTGATGGTGGGCCGCCGGCCCGCCTTCCGTGCCGCCTCGCTCACAGCTTGACCGCCCCGTTGACCAGTGCCTGCTGCATCCGCTTCTGGAGGACCGTGTACACCACCCACACCGGGACGAGGGTGAGGACGGTGCCCGCGGTCAGCACACCGTAGTCCGTGCCGGTGATGGACTTCAGTGTGGGCAGGGCGACTTGGACGGTGCGCTGCGCCGGGTCCGGGCCGATGATGACCAGCGAGTACAGGTACTCGTTCCAGAACGTCAGGAAGTTCAGCAGCAGCACGGTCGCGATGCCGGGCAGGCACATCGGCGTGTACACGTGCCGCAGCACCGCGTAGGTCGACGCACCGTCCATCCGGGCGGCCTCCTCCATCTCCCGCGGGACGGTCCGCATGAACTGCACGAGGATCACCACGGACAGCGGCATCGCGGTGGCCGGCAGGAACAGCACCATGAAGGTGCGGGTGTGGAAGAGACCGGTCGCCGCCGCCAGCAGGAAGGTGGGGAACAGGGCGGCGAAGGTGGGGATGAGGAAACCGAGCGAGAACACCTTCTCGACCGCCGCGGCCCACCGCCCCGTGGAGCGGGCCAGCGCGAAGGCGGCGGGCACGGCGAGCAGCAGGGTCAGCGCCAGCGAAACAACCGTCACCACGGCCGAGTTGACGACGGCGAGCCCGAGGTCGGCGCCGCTGAACGCCGTGCTGAAGTTCCCGAAGGAGAACGACGAGGGCAGCGCGAAGGGGCGGCCGAAGATCTCGTCGTTGGTCTTGAACGCGGAGACGACGAAGTAGTACAGCGGCACGACGAGCAGCACCGCGTACGTCCACACCAGCACATGGGCGGCAAGCCAGCGTTTGCCGAGCTTCATGGGGCTGCTCCGATCAGTAGGTCTGCCGGAAGGCGCGGCGGATGCCGAGCAGCCCGACGAGTCCGGCGAGGAAGAGGATGACGCCGACGGTCTGGCTGTAGCCGAGATCGGCGGCGATGAACGCCTTCTGGTAGACGAGGAACGACAGGGTGGTCGAGGAGGTGCCGGGGCCGCCCTGCGTCAGCAGCAGCACATGCTGGGCGGAGCCGAACAGCGTCCACAGGAACTGAAGCATCGTCACCACACCGACGTAGTCACGGATCACCGGGAAGTGGATCGCCCACATGGTCCGCCAGTGCCCGGCGCCGTCCAGCTGAGCCGCCTCACCCAGTTCGTCCGGCACACTGTTCAGCCGCGCCGCGAACAGCACCGCCGTGAACCCGATCCCGCTCCAGACGTCCAGCGCGATCAGACAGGCCAGCGCCGTCGACGGGGAGGCCAGCCAGGCATCGGTGAGCGAGCCGAGACCCAGCCCCTTCAGGGCGCCGTTGAGCAGTCCGTCCGGCGACAGCGCGGCGTAGAACACCATCGCCTTCGCGGGCGTGGAGATCAGCCCCGGGACGAACAGCAGATACCGGATGATCCGGTGGCCCGGCGGGCGCTGCGCCACGTAGTAGCCGAGCATGTACGCGCAGGCGATCATCACGGGCAGGGCGACGGCCAGTTGGACCGCGGTGTTGCGTGTCGCGTCCCAGAACACCGGGTCGGCGAGGACCGTGCGCACATTGCCGAGACCCGCGAACGACACCGGTTGCAGCATGCCCGGCCAGTGCAGGGCCGCGATCACGAAGATGGCGAGCATCGGCCCGACCATGAACACCAGATACCAGGCCAGGGCCGGCACGGCCAGGACGGTGCCGCCCTGCCGCGGGCCGCCGCGGCCCGTGCGCGGGGAGGGCGGGGCGGTGCGGCGGGCCACGCCGGTGCCCGGTGGTGACGTCAGCGTCGTCATGCGAGGACTCCCGTGGACGGGGGCTTGGGGAACGGGGGAGCGGGCCGGCGGCTCATGCGGACCGGTACGCGGCTTCGAGCAGGGCGCGGACCTCGGCCGCGCCGGTGCCCCGCGTGAAGGCGGTGCTGGTGGCGGTGATCAGCGGCTGGGTGGCGGCGGGCGGCACATACACGTCGGGCAGCAGGACCTGGCTGACGTCGCCGCCGAGCCGCTGCGCCGCGGCGACCAGCGGGAAGCCGGTGCTGACGGTGTCCGTGCGCACGGCCATGTCCCGGCCGCTCTCGGTGACGAACCGGGAGACGGTGTCCGGGCGGTACATGAAGCGCAGGAACCTCTCGACGTGCCCGATCTTGCGCACGCCGTTCGGGCTGATCCAGAACCCGATGAGGGTGAAGGCCCGGATCACGGTCGGCCTGTCGTGCGCGGCGCCCGGCGCCAGCGGCCAGCCGCCCACCTCGGTGTGCCGGGCCACCTCCTCGGGCACCTTCGCCAGCGCCGACGACATCGCCGACTGGATCGCCGCGGCCCCGGTGTTGAACTGCGTCGTCATCGAGTCGGAGGTCAGGCCCTGTGCCTTGTCCGCGAACACGCCGGCGTCGCGCAGTGCCACGAAGTAGTCGATGCCGTCGCGCACCGCACGGCCGCCGAAGTCCCCCGTCGAGTAGACGTGCCGGGCCTCGTCCTCGGTGAGGTAGGTCTGGATGATCTGCGCGAGCAGCTTCTGCCCGGTCCAGTCGTTGCCGCCGACGGTGACGGGGGCGATGCCCTTGGCGCGCAGCCTGCGGGCGGCGGCGATGAGCTGGTCGCCGGTGGTGGGTACGGCATCGACGCCGGCCCGCTCCAGCAGCGCCCGGTTGTAGGCGACCGGCCAGTTGGTGGCGAAGTACGGGAAGGCCCGCACCCGCCCGCGGGCATCGGTCCACGCCGCCAGCGCGGCGGGCAGCACGCGCTCGCGCAGCCCCCACCGATCCAGGTACGGGCCGACGTCGACCGTGGCGTCCACGTCCGTCCAGGCCAGCGTCTTGTCGTACAGGTTGACCATGACGACGTCGGCCTCCTTGCGGGCCAGGCGCGAGGTCTCGTAGACCTGGCCCAGGTCGTCGCCGTTGATCAGGTTCTTCACCTTCAGGCCCGGGTTCTCCTTGCGGAAGCGGTCCAGCGCCGAGAGATAGGTGGGGGAGCCCGGAGCCGTCGTACCCAGCTGGGTGTGGACGACCAGGGTGTCCGGATCGGAGTCCGCCGCGGCCAGCGACGAGCAGCCGGCGAGGGCGGGCAGGGCGGCCGCGGCGAGGCCGGAGCCGGCGGCGAGAAGGCCGCGCCGAGTCAGCGAGGAGCGCACAGCGGGATGTCTCCAACCAGACGGTTAATGATTGGTTAATCGATGTACCTCGGGAGGTGCGAGGACATTAGGAGCCCCACCGCCCCAGGTCAACCCCTTGACACGGGGAACTTTCGCGGGCCGCGTGGCCCGCGGTGGCCGCCGCGGACACCGGTCCGCGCGCTGCCCCGTGCGGGGTCAGCGTGCCGACGTGCCGTCATGGGCCGCCTTACGACGACGGCATGGCTTGCGCGCTGTTCGCCGCCGTCCCGGTCAACGGTCGGGCGACGGCGCCGGGTTGGTGTGAGCGGGTTGGGACAGAGGGCGCCGGGTTGGTGTGAGCGGGTTGGGACAGGGGGCGCCGGGTTGGTGTGGGCAAGTTGGGACAGGGGGCGCCGGGTTGGTGTGGGCGGGTTGGGGCAGGGGGCGCCGGGTTGGTGTGAGCGGGTTGGGGCAGGGGGCGCCGGATCGGTAGGAGCGGGTAGGGGCAGGTGGCCGCCGGGTTGGTACGAGCGGGTTGGGACAGGGGCCGCCGCGCGGTGAGCCGGCGGTGTCGTGGCCGATACCCGACACCGAACGGCAGCCCGACTGGATCCACGACGTGACCGACCAGGGCGTCGGTGTCGCCAAGTTCGACCTGGGCCTGAGCATCCAGCAGCGCGACGGGCGGCTGCGGTACGTCTTCGAATACAGCACCAACCTCTTCGAGGGGCACACCGTCGCCCGCATGGGCGAACACCTGCGCACCCTGCTGGCGGCCGCCCTTGACGCACCGCACACGCCCGTCGCCCGGCTGCCACTGCTGTCCGCCGCCGAGCACACCCGGATCCTTGAGGCACGCAACGCCACCTGCGACCCGGACACGCTGCGCCCCGTCTGCCTGCACGACCTGTTCACGGAACAGGTGCGGCGCACCCCCGACCGGATCGCCCTGTCCTACGAGGACGAGCAGCTGACCTACGCGGAGCTGGACCGGCGCGCAGGCCGGCTCGCCCGGACGCTGCGCGGACACGGCGTCGGCCCCGAGACCCGCGTCGGCGTCTGCATGCACCGGTCCCTCGACCTGGTCACCGCGCTGCTCGCCGTCCTCAAGGCCGGCGGCGCCTACCTGCCGCTCGACCCCGACCATCCGCGCGAACGGCTCGCGTTCACCGCCGAGGACGCCGCCGTACTGCTCGTCCTGGTGCACACCGACGACATCGTGCCCGCCCGGTTCCTCAAGTCGATCCGCCGCACCGGTTTCGCGCCGCACCTGTTCGCGAACTGGCGCTACCTGGAGGACGGCCGCACACCCCATCCGGGGTTCCCGCTCAACGAGCCCCGCTACGAGGGCGCCAGCGTCCTCGTGGCGGGCGAGAACTTCGGCTGCGGGTCCTCCCGCGAGCACGCGCCCTGGTCGCTGCGGGAGTACGGCTTCCGGTGCGTCATCGCGCCGAGCTTCGCGGACATCTTCCACAACAACTGCTTCAACAGCAGCATCCTGCCGGTGCGGCTCCCGGCCCTTGAGGTGGAGGCGATCGCCACGTCCCTGACGGACGGCGCCGTACCGACACTGCGCATCGACCTGCCGGCCCAGTCGGTGACGACCGCGGACGGACGGCTCTTCCGTTTCGAGATCGACCCGTTCAAGAAGGCCGCCATGACCGAGGGCCTGGACAACATCGGCTGGACCCTCTCCCACAAGGACCAGATCCTCGCCTACGAGGAGCGGCGCAGGCAGGAGGCGCCCTGGCTCTTCCCCGAGACCGCCTGACCCGACACGCCGACGACGACACCAGCAGGAGAACGTCAGTGGAAGCACAGCAGATGAAGGTTCTCGTCAACGACGAGGAGCAGTACTCCCTGTGGCCGGGCTATCTCGCCGTCCCCGCCGGCTGGACGGAGACCGGGACCGTCGGGTCGAAGGAGGAATGCCTGGCCTACGTCAAGGAGGTCTGGGTCGACATGCGGCCCAGGAGCCTGCGCGAGCAGATGGCCAAGTCCGAGGGCTGACCGGCCCGTTCACCCATCCGTCAACAAGCACCAACGGCGCCCAAGGAGCCAGTCATGGACGAACTCATCGAACGTCTCCGCGTCGAGGGGCAGAAGGTCGTGGTCGGCGGCCCCGCCCCCTCGGTGCAGGACTTCCAGCGGCGTATCACCGAGATGGGATACGTCTTCATCAAGTTCCCCGACTCGCGCGGCGGCACGGACCTCGGCGTGCGCGTCGATCAGACGGCCACCGAACTGGGCGGGGCCGACTTCGCGCAGGGCACCGGCAGCGTGCACATCGAGGGGACGCTGACCCTCAACACCGTGAAGGTGCGCTGCGTCGCCGACATCGAGCTGTCCTCGCTCAGCGGTGCCGGACACCTGGTCGCGCTTGAGGCCGAGACCGTCGGATAGCGCCGTGCGCCGATGGCCTCGCCGGCCCGGCGAGGACCGGCCCCCGGCGGCGGACGAGCACACCGGCTCGTCCGCCGCCCGCCGCGTCCGCGCGGCGACGCGGCCGGGCACGCGAGCCGTCCCGGGTCAGCGACCGTGCCGCCGGACCAGCAGGTCGGCGACCACCGGCCGGTGGTCCGACGCCTCGGTGGCGACCTCGTGCGCGCCGGTCACGGTGACCTCGGGCGAGACGGCCACCAGGTCGATGCGGGAGACCGGGTCGATCGCCGGGTAGGTCTTGCCGCCGCTGGGTGCCGCGTCCGCCAGTGGCCCCCACAGCTTCGCCAACTCAGGAGCGCCCGCCTCGGCGTTGAAGTCACCGACGAGGACCTTCGGCCCCCGGTCCGCGGCGAGGATGCCGAGCATGTCGTCCACCTGGGCGCGCCGGATCGCGGGGTCCGTGCGGTAGTCCAGGTGGGTCGAGTAGAAGTGCACGAGGGTGCCGCGGGCCCGGACCGTCACCTCGGCGAAGCCGGGCGCGGGAGCGGGCACGGGATCGGGGACCTGGGTGGACAGCCGGGTGATCTCGTGGTTCTCGGCGGCGGCCACCGGAAGGCGGCTGAGCACCGCCACCCCGTACTGCCGCCGCCCGGTGTGCTCCGCGGCGGGCGGCAGGTCGTAGATCGGGGCGAAGTAGGCCCGCATGCCCAGCCGTTCGGCGAGCTGCCTCGCCTCGTCGGCGAAGTCGCTGCGCGCACCCCAGTGCACGTCGACCTCCTGGAGGCCGATCACATCGGCGCGCAGGCCGCGGATCGCCGCCGCGGTGCGGTCGAGGTCGAAGACCCCGTCCTGCCCGGCTCCGGCATGGATGTTGTACGTGGCCACGCGCAACGGCACGGCAGACGCGGCCGGCGGGTCCGCCGAGGCCGCGCCGGGCGATGCCGCGCCGAGCGTGGCGGCGGCGCCGAGCAGAGCGGCGAGCAGGGCGCGACGAGCGGACCGTCGGGTGCTGCGATTCACACAAACCTCCGGATCTGAGTACGGCGGGCCCGCGCTCGACGAGGCGCGCGGTCCCCGGCCCGAGCGGGGGTGAGTATGCCCCGCAACACGCCCACCCGGGAGCCCACGCACCTGCGTGACCGCCCCAACGGGGCGCGGGGAACCGCGCGCTCAGCCAAGACGCTCCCGCACCCGGGGCACAGCTGGAGGGCATGGGTCAGCGTGGGCGCCCCAAAGGGGCGCGGGGAACTGCGCGCTCAGCCACGACGCTCCCGCACCTGAAGAACCGACGCGCCCCCAGCGAAGCCCCCCGCAGGGGGTGGTTCACGGCGTGAGGACCACCTTGCCGGCGACGGTGCCGGACTCGGCAAGCCGCATGGCCTCGGCGACCCGGTCGAGCGGCAGCTCCGCCGCGATCCGCGGAGCGATGTCCCCGCGTCGCAGGGCGGCGAAGACCTCGGTCAGATCGGCGCGCAGCCGGGCCCGGAACCGCTCCTTGGCCAGCCCCTTCCCGGCCCAGATGTTGAAGAAGTAGGCGCGGCGTCGGTTGGGCAGCGCGTTCCACAGCCACACCCGGCCGAGCAGCTTGAGCACCGGCAACTGCTGGGACCCCGTGTCGTCGCGGGTGGCGGCGGTGCCGTAGGAGACGAGCGTGCCGCCGGGCGCGAGCAGCCGCCAGGAGTCGACGATGCCGGGGCCGCCGACGTGGTCGAAGACGGCGTCCACCCCACCGGGGGCCAGCGCGCGCACCTGCGCGGCGACGCTCCCGGAACGGTAGTCGACGGGCGTGACGCCGCCGGCCCGCAGGGCGTCGTGATGGCGTACGGACGCGGTGCCGATCACCCGCACGCCCGCGGCCTGGGCGAGCTGCACCAGGACCGAGCCGACGCCGCCGTTGGCGCCGTGCACCAGCACGGTCTGCCCGGCGCGGACGCGGGCCTTGCGGTGCAGCATCTGCCAGGCGGTGATCCCGTTGACCACCAGCGTCTCGGCCTCCGCCGCGCCGACGCCGTCGGGCACAGGCACCACGTCCGCGGCGTCGACGAGCACATGGCTCGCCCAGCCGCCCACCTTGACCAGCGCGGCCACCCGCGTGCCGGTCAGCCCCCGCCCGACCCCCTCGCCGGCCGCCGCCACGGTGCCGACCAGGTCGTAGCCGGGCACGAACGGGAACGGGGGCTGGTCGAAGTACCGGCCGCGGCGCATCTGCTGCTCGGCGAAGGAGACCCCGGTCGCCTCCATCCGGATCAGCACCTGACCCGGGCCGGGCGCCGGGACCGCGCCGTGCCGGAGCCGCAGCTGCTCCGGCTCCACCTTGCCCGGCAGGACGACCTCGGTGAGCTGTTCGGCGTTCATGGCGACCTCCACCGCTTGAATAAGTAGCCTTCGCGTTCGTTAGAAGTTGTAACGCGACGACCCGGGGGACGTCAATCGGATGCCGTGATAGCTTCTAACTGAATCTTCGGTGTGTAGCTCGGCGGCGTGGAGGGGTGGCAGATCATGACGGAAACGGACACCAAGACCCCGCGCGAGCGCTACCGCGCCCAGGTGCGCGCCGAGATCAAGGAACGGGCGTGGGAGCAGATCGCCGCCGCGGGCGCGTCCGCCCTCTCGCTCAACGCGATCGCCAAGCGGATGGGGATGAGCGGACCGGCGCTGTACCGCTACTTCGCCGGCCGTGACGAGCTGATCACCGAACTGATCAGGGACGCGTACCGCAGCCTGGCCGACGCCTTCGGCGAGGTCGCGCGGTCCGGGCCGGGCGCCGACCTGGCGGCGCTCGCGCAGGCCCTGCGCGGCTGGGCGCTGGCCGATCCCCAGCGGTACTTCCTCGTCTACGGCACCCCCGTGCCGGGCTATCACGCGCCCGACGACACCACCGCGATCGCGTCCGAGATCATGACGTTCCTGCTCGACGCCTGCGCCGAACTGCCCTCCGGGGGCCGGGAGAGCCCGTTCGACCGGCACATCGAGGAACACCGTCAGTGGGCGGACGGCCATCCCGCCCTGCCGGCGGCCCTGCACCGGGCCCTGTCCTTCTGGACCCGGCTGCACGGCCTGCTGTCCCTGGAACTGGCCGGCCACTTCACCGGCATGCGCTTCGACCCCGAACAACTGTACGCAGCAGAACTGACCGACCTACTCTCCCCCTAACGCCCCCGAAGGGCCGCGGGGAACTGCGCGCTCAGCCCCGGCAAACCCGCAGACGAGACCCGGCGTATCGGCCCCCGAGGGGGCGCGGGGAACTGCGCGACCAGCCACAACAATGCCGCGGACGAGGTCCCGCACACCGCTGAGCACCAGGTCAGAACGACGTTCGCAGCGCACTGAGCAGCGACTCCGTCCGACGCGCCGAGGCGGCCTGCGCGCCGAGGCGGTCCAGCGCCTCACGGTGTGCGACGACGTCCTCGCGTCTGTCGAGGCTGGCGGACCCGGTCAGACCGAAGCGCCAGACGATGTCCGGCAGTTCCCGGGCCCGGAACCGGAAGAGATGGAACGCGCCGGCGTGCATCGCGGGATGCGGCCCGTTCTGGAACGGCATGATCTGCACCGTCACATGCGGCAGCCGGTTCACCTCGATCAGGCGGTCCACCTGGGCGCGCATGACGTCCGGTCCGCCCACCGGCCAGCGGAAGACCGTCTCGTCCATGATCACCCACAGCCGCGGGGGCGCCTCGCGGGACAGGATCTCCTGGCGGCGCAGACACATCGCGACCTTCCGTTCGTTCGCCTCCTCAGGGGCGTGCGGAGCGTCGGAACGGGCCAGCGCCCTGGCGTAGTCGGCGGTCTGGAACAGCGGATGGACGAACTGGGCCTCATAGCCGCGGATCTGCTGTGCCGCCTGCTCCAGGCTCAGATACGAGGGCAGCCACTCCGGAACGACGTCCCGGAACTCGTGCCACCAGCCGTGCACGTTGGCCTGGCGTACCGAACCCAGGAATTCGTCGATTTCCTGCTGGTCCGTCACACCATAGGTACGCAGCAGTTTCTCGGTCTCCGCGAGACGGAGCCGCGCCACCTTCGCCGCCTCCATGCGGCGGATCGTCGAGTGGCTCACCCCGATCGCGGCGCCGGCCTCCTCGAAGCTCAGACCGGCACGGCAGCGCAGCTCCTCCAGCTGTTTTCCGAGGATCATCCGCAGTACGGAGGGCGCTCCGCCCCAGTCGGTTGCCGAGGTCATGCGATTCCCCTCAGGGACATGCTCCGAGCAGTGCGATCAACCTTTACTCCAGTAAAGCACGCCCTGTCATTTTGAAATGTGCAGATTGCTGGTTGCACAAATGATCCTCCGGTGCGACGCTGGTTGGGTCAGACATGTCCGCCGACGGCCGGGCCCGGCGAGAGACCTCGCCGACCGCGTGTCGACACCGACGCGAAACGGACCTGCCCGACCACGGCGCAGCCAGGCGAAGGGCGTACCGCAATGGCCTTGCTCCCTCTCCCGCATCCGGCCATGGGGTGTGCGGCTCACGGGCCGGCCCCCCGTTCCGAGGAGTTCGGTCTGCCGGCCGGGGCGGCCTGTGTCGCGCAGGCCCGCTGCCTCGTCGGCACCCTGCTGGCCGGGTGGGGCCTCGCTGACGAGCCGGCCGACGACGCGATCCTGGTCCTGTCGGAACTCGTCACCAACGCGATCGCCCACTCCGGCGGCAGCCGGATCACCTGCCGGGTGCAGGTGCGCGGCGAGCGGGTGCGGATCGAGGTGGAGGACGAGCGGCGCGCCGCGAGCGTCCCGGCGGTGCGTGAGCCGGACGCGGACGACCAGGGTGGGCGCGGCCTGCTGCTGGTGAGCAGGCTCAGCGACGCCTGGGGCGTGGGCGAGGCGGCCGACGGCAAGGGCCGCGTCGTCTGGGCGGACCTGGAGTGCGGCGGAAACGAGACCAAGGACTGAGTGCGGCCGGCCGGCGTGCCACGGTGGCAGGGGTGCCGGTGTGCCGGAACGGCCGGCGCGGCAGTCGTAGAGGCGGGGAGCGGGGGGGCGGGGGAGCGGGGCAGCAAGGAGCGTCACGCCGCGGAACGGGCGACGAAAGAACGTGACCCCGGTCGTCCGGATCCGCGCAGGTCATCGTCGCCCCGGACGCCGTCGGGCGGAAGGGGCCGCGGAGCCGCCCCCATGCGTTCCCGCGGGTGCGCCGGTGTGCCAGACTTCGGTGATCGCCAGTGCTCACTGGTCCACCTGAGCGACGGAGTCCGTCATGACGACCGGCACCCCCGGCCCCCGCAAGATCGACACGAGCAAGGCACACCCCGCGAGGGTCTACGACTGGTTGTTGGGAGGCAAGGACAACTACCCCGTGGACGAGGCGGTGGGCGAGAAGCTGCCGCCCGAGGCCCATGACGCCGCCCGGCAGAACCGTGAGTTCATGCACCGCGCGGCGGCCTGGCTCGCCGAGCAGGGCATCGACCAGTTCCTCGACATAGGCACCGGCATTCCCACGGAGCCGAACCTGCACCAGATCGTCCAGCGGGTCCTGCCGACCGCGAAGGTCGTCTACACGGACAACGACCCGATCGTGCTCGCGCACGCGGAGGCGCTGCTGGTCAGCCGTCCCGAGGGCGCCACCGACTACATCGAGGCGGACGTGCGCAGGCCCGAGGAGATCATCGAACACGCCCGGGGCGTGCTCGACTTCGAGCGCCCCATCGCCATGTCGCTGATCGCGCTGATGCACTTCATCCCCGACGACCAGGAACCGTACGGCATCGTGCGCAATCTGCTCGACGCGCTTCCCTCGGGCAGTTACCTGGTCCTCTCGCACGCCGCCTCGGACCTCTTCGTGGAGCAGTCCCGGAAGGTGACGGAGGAGTACGCCAAGGGCGGCATCCGGCTCGGTTTCCGCACCCGCGCGGAGGTCGCCCGCTTCTTCGACGGCCTTGACCTCGTGGAGCCGGGCGTGGTCACGGCTCCCGAGTGGTTCCAGTCGGCGCCGCCCGCGCCCGAGGAGAGCGGTATCTACGCCGCCGTGGCCCGCATCCCCTGACCGGGGCCGCCGGTCAGGCGGCGGCCTCGGCCGCCTCGTGCTTCCAGAAGCCCGAGAACGTGATGCGGTCCTTCGGCAGGCCCGCCCGGTGCAGATGCCTGCGCCCCTCGGTGGCGAGGCCCGACTCGCCGACCACGAAGGCGTAACCGGCCGCGTCGGCGGGAGTGTGCCGCAGGAGTTCGCCGAGCGCGGCGGTGCCGGGTACGGCGCCGCCGCCGTCGCGGACCACCCAGGTGACGTTCATCCCGGCCGGCGCGTCGAGTTCGCGTACGTCCCCGGCGGTGGGCACTTCCTGGATGAGCCGCCCGACCGTGTCGCGCGGCAGGGACCGCAGGATGCCCGTGCTGGCGGGCAGACCGGTCTCGTCGGCCACGACAAGGACCTCGGAGGCGTCCGGCGGGCAGTCGAACAGCAGGCCCTGGTCCAGCAGGGCGAGCGCGTCGCCCGGCCGGGCGCGGCACGCCCAGATCGCGGCCCTTCCGTCGAGTTCGCCGGTCGGGCCGAGGTGCACGACGAAGTCGATGTCCATCTCCGCCGCGTCGGGGCGGAAGTCGGCCACGGTGTAGTTCGCGCAGTGCGGCCGTTCCTCGTCCGGGATGGCCAGATACGGCTGCCACCAGCGTGACCCGGTGAACTCCGGCAACCGCAGCCGGTGCTGATGGGGCAGTTGGAGGAACAGGCGGAACCAGTGGTCGTAGCCCCGCCACGGAAACTCGCCGAGGTCCGCGCCGGTGACGGTCACACGGTGCATGGACGGGGAGACACGCTCGGTGCGCACGACCTCGGCGCGGAACATGCGGGGGTGCTGCGGCATCAGTCGAGGAATCTTCGCCATGAAGGAAGGTTAGCCTAACTTTAGTTAGGTTGGGCCTTGCTTCTCGCGCGCAGCACCCGGGCCCGGGCCGCGAGAGGTGCGGCGGCGGCCAGCAGACCGGCCGCGAGGGCCGCCGTGCCCCAGCCGGTGCCGGACGCCCACGCAAGACCGAGGGCGGCATCCAGCGACCAGGGCCCCGGCCCGGTGAAACCGAGCACCGCCGCCACCGCCCCGTACCAGAACGGCACTTCACAGCCGCCGCGTTGGGCCCAGAAGCCCTGGGGCGAGGTCGCCACGGCCGCCACCGTCATGGTGCCGACGACGACCGCGCACCCGCCGGGCGTCAGCAGCCCGAGCGCGATCGACGCGCCGCCCGCCAACTCCGCCAGGCCGGCGGCCGCCGCGAGCCGTGCGCCGGGCACGAACCCCCACCGCTCGAACACGGCCCCCGTGCCCGCCGGGCCCGCTCCGCCGAACCAGCCGCGCAGCTTCTGCAGCGCGTGCCCGCACAGCAGACCGGCCAGCAGTATCCGCAGCAGGAGCAGTCCCACGGTCATCGAAGCGGCCCTCCGTCCGTGCGCCGGCTCACCGGCCGTGGGTCGTGGCGCTGCGGTAGTCGGTGTAGGTGTAGGGATTGTCGAGGACCCTCGTCTCGGGAACGTCCGGGTTCATGCCCCTGCGCCAGTCCGCCTCGCCCAGCGCCGACCGCAGGTGCTCGACGGTCCGCTCGACCTCGCGCCGTACCGCGGCCAGGTCGATGCCGAGCAGACGGTGCTCGTGCTTGACCACGCGGCCGTCCACGACCACGGTGTGCACATCGCCGCGCTGCGCCTGGAAGACCACATGGCCATAGGGGTTGAGCACCGGGAACGCGACCGGTGAGTGGTCGTTCTTCAGCAGCACCAGGTCGGCCTTCTTGCCCGCCTCGACGCTGCCCAACTCGTCGGCGCGGCTAAGGGCCCGGGCCCCGCCGAGGGTCGCCCACTCCACCACCTGATCGGCGCGCAGGGCGCAGTGGGTGACCGTCTCCCCCTTGGCGTGCGCCTCCAGGTGCTCGCGGGCGCGGTCGGCGCCGAGCGTGCTGCGCATGGCGGAGAACAGGTCCCCGCTCCACCACACACTGGTGTCCATCGACAGCGAGACGGGGATGCCGTACGAGCGCAGCGCCCAGGTCGTCGGATAGCCCTGGCCCGCGCTCTGCTCGCTCTCCGTGGACACCGACACGGAGCCGCCCGTCGCCGCGATGCGCTGGTAGGAGTCGGCCGACAGGGACGAGGCGTGCACATAGACCGTCTCGGGCGTCATGAAGCCGTGCTCGTGCATGAGCCGGATGCCGTCGTCGCCGGTGGCGCCCCAGACACCGGCGTGGGTGGTGACGGCGACGCCGAGTTCGCGTGCCACTTCGAAGGCCGGTCTCTCGGGGAAGGCGGGGTCGCCCGTGACGTCGAAGGCCAGTTGCAGGCCGAGCAGGTCGTCACCGGTGATCCGGCGGCGCACGAAGTCCCGGAACTGCGGTGCCGCGGTCCATTGCGCCGGGGCCTGCTGGATATTGCCGTAGGCGAGCACGTACCGGCCGGGCACCGCCCGCAGCGCGTCCACCGCGGCGTCCGCGTGGTCGACCGTCCGCAGCCCGTGGGACCAGTCCACGACGGTGGTCACCCCCGCGTCCAGCGCCTCCACGGCGGCCAGGAGGTTCCCGGCGTGCACGTCCTCGGGGCGGAACACCGTGCCGTGTTCGAGGTAGTACCAGACGAAATACTGGGTGAGGGTCCAGTCGGCGCCGTAGCCGCGCATCGCCGTCTGCCACATGTGCCGGTGCGTGTCGATCATGCCGGGCATCAGGATGCCGCCGCCGGCGTCGATCTCCGCGGTCCCGTCCGGGACGGCGAGCCGCGGGCCGACCGCGCTGATCCGGTCGCCGGTCACGAGGACGTCGGTGTCCGTGAGCACCCGGCGGGCCCGGTCCATGGGCAGCACCGTGCCGCCGCGGAAGACGACGGGACGGCCCGGTCGGAACGAGGTGGACTGGCTCATCTGTGCATCTCCCGCTCCTGTCACGCGCATTCGTGGCGGACGAGTGTCCGTATGGCGGCGGTGTGCTTGCTGCCCGATGGTGTTCGGGCGGACGCTGCGATGTCAATACCGGGTACGGCGCGAGCCTCGGCGCGCTTCGGGCACCGGCGTCCGCTCTGCGGTCGGCCGTGGCCCGCTCCGGTGCGTGGGCCGGGGCCGGATGCCGGTCTCGCTGCGTAGAGTGCTTGAGTGACGCCGTCCGCACAGCGGACGGCCGCCGCCGCTGCCGTGACACCGACAGGAGGAGTTCTCATGCCCCGCGAAGGAACCGGGCCCGACTTCATCGAGGCGCTGGCCCGAGGTCTTGAGGTGATCACGGCGTTCCGGCCCCAGCAGCCCGTGATGTCGCTGACCGATGTGGCGGCGGCGACCGGCCTTGCCAGGCCGACCGTACGGCGCATCCTGCTCACCCTGGCCGAACTGGGCTATGTACGC
This sequence comes from Streptomyces diversicolor, assembly GCF_057537855.1. Taxonomy (NCBI): domain Bacteria; kingdom Bacillati; phylum Actinomycetota; class Actinomycetes; order Kitasatosporales; family Streptomycetaceae; genus Streptomyces; species Streptomyces diversicolor. The sequence continues at coordinate 255,725 of NZ_BAAJXA010000004.1, read as the reverse complement.
CATCAGTCCGGCGGTTTCGCGCTCACCCCGCGCGTCCTCGACCTCGGCGTCGCCTACGTGCGCTCGATGGGACTGTGGGACGTGGCCAGGCCGCACCTGGAGCGGCTGGTCGAACGCACCGGTGAATCCTGCTCGATCGCCCAGCTCGACGGCTCGGACATCGTCTACGTCGCCCGGGTCTCCGTGCCGAAGATCGTCACCCTCGCCGTGCAGATCGGCACCCGCTTCCCCGCGCTGCCCACCTCGCTCGGCAAGGTCCTGCTGGCGGCGCTGCCGCCGGACGAGGCCGCCCGGATCCTCGCCGAGCCGAGCCGGTCGGGGCTGCGGCCCGTGTGGCAGCCGGACCGGGCCGAGTGGGAGGCGGAGCTGCGCGAGGTGCGCGCCCGGGGCTGGGCGCTGACCGATGAGCAACTGGCGCGGGGCATCCGCTCGGTGGCCGCCCCGCTGCGGGACGGATCGGGGCGGGTCGTGGCGAGCGTCAACGTCAACTCGCACGCCGCGGAGACCTCGGTCCAGGCGCTCCTCGACGACCACCTGCCGCTCCTGCTGCAGACCGCCGGCGAGATCAGCGGGGACTTCGCCCGCCTCCAGTCCGCGCCGCACACCACCCGGACCGGTGCGGTCACGCTGCCTTGACGCGCCCGCGGTGTGCGCCACAGAATCGCCGGACGGACGAACGTCCGCCAAGCGGACAGAGAGGCAGGGCCGATGCCGCAGAACGCCGGGCCCGCTCGGCCGGAGACCACGCACGGCACACCCGGTTCCGACACCCCGGACCCGCCCGGGCCGCTGTCCGGGGTGCTGGTGGCGGACTTCTCGCGGATCCTCGCCGGGCCGTACGCCACGATGCTGCTCGCCGACCTCGGCGCGGACGTCGTCAAGGTCGAAGGCCCCGGCGGCGACGACACCCGCGGCTGGACGCCCCCGGTGCGCGGCGAGGTCTCCACCTACTACCTCGGGATCAACCGGGGCAAGCGCTCGATCGTCCTCGACCTGCGCTGCGAGGACGACGCCGCGCTCGCCCGTGAACTCGTGAGCCGCGCCGACGTCCTGATCGAGAACATGAAGCCGGGCGGCATGGCGAAGTACGGGCTCGACTTCGAGACGGTGCGGCGGGACAACCCCGCACTCGTCTACGCCTCGATCACCGGCTTCGGTTCCGGGGCCGGCCGCCGGGTGCCCGGCTACGACCTCATGGTCCAGGCCGTCTCGGGCCTCATGAGCCTGACGGGCGACCCGGACGGGCCGCCGTACCGGGCCGGGATCTCCGTGTTCGACGTGATGGCCGGCAACCACGCCGCGATCGGCATCCTCGCCGCGCTGCGGCACCGGGACGCGACCGGCGAGGGCCAGCTGGTGGAGGTGAACCTGCTGTCCTCGGCGCTGACCGGCCTGGTCAACCACAGTTCCGCCTACGTCGCCGGCGGCACCGTGCCGTACCGGATGGGCAACGCCCACCCCAGCGTGTTCCCCTACGAGCCGTTCCCCACCGCCGACCAGGACCTCATCGTGACCGCCGCCAACGACGGGCAGTTCCGCAAGCTGTGCGAGGTACTCGGTGCCCCCGCGCTCGCCGACGATCCGCGCTTCGCGCGCAACGCCGACCGCACCGCACACCGCGACCAGCTCCGGCCGCTGCTCGCCGAGCGGCTGCTCACGCGCGGCGCCCACGAGTGGTTCGAACTGCTGGTGGCGGCCGGGGTGCCGAGCGGTCCGATCAACACCCTCGACGGCGGCTTCGCCATGGCCGAACGCTTCGGGCTCGACCCGGTCGTCACCGTGGGGGAGGACGACCGCGCGGTGCCCACCACCCGGCACCCGATCCGGTTCTCCGCCACCCCGGCCGCCTACCGGCTGCCACCCCCCGAACTGGACGAACACGGCGCGCAGTTGCGCGCCTGGCTGGCCGCACCCGAGGAGAGCGACCATGGCTGACCCGACGACTCCCGCGGGCTACCCCACCGCCCTCGGCGCGTCCGGCCCGAGGACCATCACCCTGCTCGGACACGACCTGGCCGAGGACATCATGGGCTCGGTCGGCTTCGGCGAGCTGGCGTTCTGGCTGGCCGCCCAGCGGCGGCCCACCCCCGGCGACCTGCGCGTCTTCGAAGCGGTGCTCGCCGCGCTGGCGGACCACGGATTCACCCCCACCGCCCTCGTCACCCGGCTGACCCATCTGTCCGCGCCGGACTCGGTCCAGGGCGCGCTGGCCGCCGGGCTGCTCGGCGGCGGCTCACGCTTCCTCGGCGTCACCGAGGACACCGGACGCTTCCTGCACGACGTACTGGAGTCCCTGGCCGGTGCGCTGCCCGCCGACGAGGCGGGCTGGGACGAGGTGGCGCTGCGCGCGGTGCGCGAGCGGCGGGCGGCCGGGAGGCTCGTCCCCGGGCTCGGGCACCATGTGCACAAGGAGGGCGATCCCCGCACCGCGCGGCTCATGCGGATCGCCACCGAGGAAGACCGCTTCGGACCGCACCTGCGGCTGTTCGCCGCCATCGGCCGGGTCCATCCCGCCGTGCTGGGACGGACGCTTCCGCTCAACGGGGCCGGGGTGTGCGGCGCCGCGCTCGCCGACCTGGACCTGCCCCTGCCGCTGCTGCGCGCCTTCGCGCTGCTGGCGCGCACGGCCGGGCTGATCGGGCAGCTCGCCGAGGAACTGCGCCACCCGGTCGCACGGGACGTCTTCCTGTCCGTCGACCGCAACAGCACCGCCGTCCCACCGGACCCCTACGCACCGCAACCGCTCACGGAGCGCCGGCACGACGACTGACTGCCGACACCGCGCCGCCGCCGCGCGCACCCCTTTCCCGGCCCACGCTCCCGCACCCCACATCCGACTCCCGCGCCCAGCTCCCGCCCCCGCACCCAGCTCCCGCACTCGGCTCCCGCCCCCGCACCCCGGCTCCCGCCCCCCGTACTCGGCGCCCGCCTCTCGCACCCGCGCCCACGACCGCAGACCAAGGAGCAGCAACGTGTTCGTCGACGAGGACAACATCACCGAGCTGGCCGTTCAGCGCTGGGCCACCGCGCACTCCCCGCGGCTTGCGGAGCTGATGGCCGCGCTGGTCCGCCATCTGCACGCGTTCGCCCGGGAAGTGCGGCTCACCGAGGACGAGTGGGCCGCCGCGATCCAGTGGCTCACCGCGGCCGGCCAGACCTGCGACGACAAGCGCCAGGAGCTGATCCTCACCTCGGACGTACTCGGACTCAGCATGCTCGTGGTCCAGTTGAACAACCGTTTCGAGCCGGGGGCGACGCCGGCCACGGTGCTTGGCCCCTTCCACATCGACGGCTCACCTGCCGTACCGCGCGGCTTCGACATGTCCGACGGCATCCCGGGAACGCCGCTGTTCGTCACCGGCAAGGTCACCGACACCGGGGGACGGCCCGTCGCGGGCGCCGTACTGGACGTCTGGCAGGCCGACGCCGACGGCGCGTACGAGGCGCAGCTCCCCGAGGTCGACGAGGCACGCCTGCGGGCCAAGTACCGTACCGCGCAGGACGGCAGCTACTGCGTCCGCACCATCGCACCGCGCGGGTACGCCATCCCCATGGACGGCCCCGTCGGCGATCTGATCCGCGCGACCGACATCAGCCATTTCCGGCCCGCGCACATCCACTTCCTCATCGACGAACCCGGCTACCGGAAGCTGATCACCCATCTGTTCCAGGCGGGCAGCGACTACCTGGACAGCGACGTCGTGTTCGGTACGAGGGACGCGCTGATCGTGCCGTTCACCGCGCACCCGGCGGGCGCCGCGCCCGACGGAAGCCGCCTCGATGCGCCGTACCTGCACGCCGAGTACGACTTCGTCCTCCAGGCCGGCTGACGACCCGGGCTCAGTCGAGGACCGCGACGGCCTCCACCTCGACCAGGTGCTCGGGTACGTCGAGCGCCGCCACACCGAGCAGTGTGGCGGGCGGCACGGGGGTGACGCCGAGGCGCGCCGCCGCCCGGTCGATGCCCGCCAGCAGCAGCGGCATTTTGTCGGCGGTCCAGTCCACGACATGCACAGTCAGCTTGGCCACGTCCTGGAAGGAGGCGCCGACCGCGGACAGGGCGGTGCCGACGTTGAGATAGCACCGCTCGACCTGGGCGGCGAGGTCGTCCTTGCCGACCGTGACGCCGTCCGCGTCCCAGGCGACCTGGCCGGCGATGAAGACCAGCTTCGAGCCGGACGCCACCGACACCTGCCGGTAGACGTCGATCTCGGGCAGTCCGCCGGGGTTGACGAGGGTGATGGCCATGCGTGCTGTCTCCTTGCGTCCTGCGAACCCGAGGCCCGTCGGCCTGGGGCACAGCGGCTCGTGCTCTCTTGTGGTTACTCGGAAACCGTAGGAGAGTGGTCGCTGACATGGAAGAACGCACTTTTCGGTGACTGGGGAACCTCATGGTGACCAAGCAACTCAAGGGCACGCCCGATGACGCGGACCTCACCCGCGCCGACTCCCTGGCGCGCGAGATCTTCTCGGACGTCGCCAACAAGTGGGCGTTCCTGATCATCGAGTCCCTTGGCGAACGCACCCTGCGTTTCAGCGAGTTGCGGGACGAGATCGAGGGCATCAGCCACAAGATGCTCACCCAGAACCTGCGCATGCTGGAGCGCAACGGCCTGGTCGAGCGGACCGTGCACCCCACCGTGCCGCCGCGGGTCGAGTACACCCTCACCGAGCCGGGCCAGGGTCTCAGGGCGACCGTCGACGGCATGTGCGCCTGGACCCACCGCTACTTCCACCACATCGAGACGTCCCGAAGCCGCTTCGACTCGTGAGGCCGGGCATGGATCGCCACGGTAGGACCCCCTCGGCCGTCCCCGCCGGTGCCCCTGACGTGATGCCCTTCTCGGGTCTGCGCGCACGGGCCCGGGCCCTCGCCGGGGCCGGACGGCGCGCGATGCTCGGCATCGTGGGCGCACCGGGTTCCGGAAAGTCCACGCTGGCCTCGCACCTGGCCGCCGCGCTCGGCCCGGACACGGCCGTCGTGGTGCCCATGGACGGGTTCCACCTGGCCAACGGCGAACTGGAACGGCTCGGCCGCCGGCAGCGCAAGGGCGCACCGGACACCTTCGACGCCGCGGGGTATGCGGCGCTGCTGCGCCGACTGCGCGAACCGACCGGGGAGTGTGTCTACGCCCCGCGGTTCCACCGCGAGTTCGAGGAGGCCGTCGCCGGCGCCATCCCGGTCCCGGCCGTAACGCCGCTGGTCATCACCGAGGGCAACTATCTGCTGCTCGACGACGGCCCCTGGGCGGGCGTCAAGGCGCTCCTCGACGAGACGTGGTACGTCGCCACCGACGAGGAGACACGGCTGGACCGGCTCATCCAGCGGCATGTCGCCTACGGCAAACCGCTCGCGGAGGCCCGCGCGTGGTCGCTCGGCACCGACCAGCGAAACGCCGACCTCATCGCGGCCACGCTGGACCGGGCCGACCTGGTGTTCGCCCCACCGCCCCTCACACCGGCGCCGCACGGCGAAGCCCAGGACGCCCGGGCCGGAGGGTGACCATCGGCTGTCGCCGTGTCGCCGTGTCGCCGTGTCGCCGTGTCGACCCGTCAGGACTGTCAAAAGGCCGATCTGGCGATAGCCGATCTGCCGTCTCGTCGGTCTGCCGGGTGGTGGCCGTGGCGATGGCGGCGGGCGCGGTCTTGGCCCCGCACGCGGCACGCGGTACGGTCGCTGCGACATCGACGACGGTACGACGGAAGCCGGTGGGAATCCGGCACGGTCGCGCCACTGTGTGCGAGCGCCCCTGGGCCGCTCGTGAGTCAGACCCGTGGCCGTCGTCCTGTGCACCACCGAGAGGGGACGCGAACTCCCCAAGGAGGTCTGCCATGGCGCAGCATGTCGCCCGGCCGTCAGCCACCACCCCCTCCGTTCCGGCCACGCTGCCGCTGAAGGCGATAGCCCCCTGGGCGGTCTTCTTCGGCATCCTGATGCTGATCCTGCTCTACTTCGTCGGCGCCGAGCAGGGCGCCACCTCCGTGTTCAGCGGCACGGGCGTCCACGAATGGGTGCACGACGCCCGCCATCTGCTCGGCTTCCCCTGCCACTGACGCGAGGGGACGAAGCCCGCCCATGAACTCCGCAACCGTACGCGGCCTTCTCCTGCGGGGCATGCTCGCCGGCCTCGCGGCCGGTGTGCTCGCCCTGATCGTGGCCTACTTCCTCGGCGAGCCGAACGTCGACAAGGCGATCGGCTTCGAGGACGCCCACGCCCACGAGCACGGGGCGGAGGTCGTCTCCCGCTCCGTGCAGTCCACCGCCGGCCTCGCCACCGGTGTCCTCGTCCACGGGGTCGCCTTCGGCGGCATCGCCGCGCTCGCCTTCTGCTTCGCCCTCGGGCGCGTGGGCCGGTTCGGCCCGCGGGCGACGGCGCTGCTGCTGTCCGGCGGCGCCCTGCTCGTCGTGTATGTCGTGCCGTTCCTGAAGTACCCGGCCAACCCGCCGTCGGTGGGCGATGCCGACACCATCGGCAGACGGACCGCCCTGTACTTCCTGATGATGCTGCTGAGCGTGCTCCTCGCGATCGCCGCCACCATCCTGGGCAGACGGCTCGCGTCCCGGCTCGGCTCGTGGTACGCCACCGTCGTGGCGGTGACCGCGTTCGTCGTGGTCATCGGTCTGGCGTATGCGTTCCTGCCGGTCGTCGACGAGGTGCCGGCGGGCTTCCCGGCCACCTTGTTGTGGCGGTTCCGGCTGTCCACGCTGGCCGTCCAGGCCGTCCTGTGGGGCGGATTCGGCCTGCTCTTCGCGGAGTCGGCCGAGCGGCTGCTGCGCCCGAAGCCCGCAACGGCCGCTACGGCGAAGGCGGTTCCGGCCGCGCACTGAGGACCGTGCCCGCGCCGTGCGCCCGGCCCGCCGGGGCCTCGGAACCGTCCGGGGCCCTCCGGCGGCGGCACACGGCAGGCAACGGCGTCAGGCCGAGGCGCGCAGATGCTGCCGTGCCCACTCCTCGAAGCCGGTGAGCGGGATGCCGAGGGCCCGTGCGTACTCCGGGCGGGCCGGCTGGCCGGTCTCGTTCATCATGGCGTGCCCGGTGCCCATGGCGGGCATCCCGGCGGCGACGGCCTCCTCCAAGGTCATGTCGGGGGCGGTCAACTCCGTTCCCAGAACGCGGGAGAGCGTCTTGGCGATGTCGCGCATCGTCAGGTAGTCGCTCGCCAGCTCCAGTTCCACGCCGTCGAACCGCTCGGGCGCGGCGACGGCGGCGGCCACCGCCCTGCCGATGTCGTCGACCGCCACGAGCGACAGCCAGGTGTCCGGCTTCACCAGGCTGACCAGACCGCCCTCGATGCCACGGGGGAACAGGAACGCCTCGGAGAGCAGGAAGTTCTCCATGAAGAAGCCCGGTTTGATGAGGGTCCAGTGCTCGAAGCCGGCCGCCCGTACGCGGTCCTGGATCCCGGCCTTCGTGGAGTAGTAGGGCTCCATCGCGGCCCAGCGGCCCTCAGCCCAGCCGGGGCTCTGCGTGTGCTGTCCGGCGCCCGACACGGACGTGTGCACGAACTGCGGCACGCCGGCGGTCAGCGCGCCCTCGATCAGATGGACGGCCTGCGCGAACTCGCCTTCGAAACCACGTCCGTTCAGATCGGGCATCTGCACCGAGAAGACGGCGCGGGCCCCTTCGGCGGCCCGGATCACTAAGTCGCGGTCGTCCAGGTCACCGGTGACCAGCTCGGCTCCGAGCGCTTCGACGGCCTTCGCCCGGTCGGTCGCCGGGTCGCGGACCAGTGCGCGGACGGCAACGCCCGCCGCGAGCAGGGCACGGGCGGTGGCGCCGCCCTGCCGGCCGGTGGCGCCGGTGACCAGGACGGGTGCGGGATCGGTCGGCACGATGCTTCTCCAATGCTGCCCATGGGTTAAGCGGCGGGGCCCGCCGTTTCTCCTCCGGTAAGATACGGAGGGCCCCGCCATTTAGCAAACCCCGAGGTGACACCATGCCCGTCCAGCGTGCGGACGCCCGGCGCAACTACGCGCGCATCCTCGCGGTGGCCGAGGAGGAGGTCGCCGCGCACGGCGCCGACGCGTCCCTGGAACAGATCGCCCGCACGGCGGGGGTCGGCTCGGCCACCGTCCGCCGGCACTTCCCCAGCCGCGGCGCCCTCTTGCAAGCGGTGTTCCAGGAACGGATCGAGCAGCTGTGCGCCCGCGCCCGTGACCTGGCCGGTGCCGCCGACAGCCGGGCCGCGCTGCTGGAGTGGCTGGCCGCCCTCACCGCGTACGCCGCATCCGCCCGGGGGATGGCCGCCGTCCTCACCCAGGAGCCGGCGGGCGACCCGGACGCGGGGCATGCCGACGCCTGCGCGGCCAGACTCACCGAGTCGGTCGAGCCGCTGCTGCGCCGCGCCGCCCGGGACGGTGCCGTGGCACCGGACGTGACCGTCGCCGACCTGGTCACACTGGTCACCGGGATCGCCCTGGCCACGGAGCACCATCCCGATCCCGCCGGCGAGGCGGACCGCCTGCTGACACTGACCGTGGCAGGAATCAGCCCACAGCGGTGACGAGGGGAGGCGGAGGCCACGACGGCGGCGCGGACGACCGACGACCGATCACGGCCCTCCCAGCGGAGCGCTCACGCTCGGCGGCCGGCCCAGGCGCAGGTTCCAGCGGTCGGACCGGCCGCTCAGTTCGGTCGCCGTCAGCGGGGGAACGTCGAGGCGCCAGAACGCCGTCACGGGCATGTCCAGCGCATGGACGACCGCCGCCCGCACCACCTCCGGCTCGACCACGGCGAGGGTACGGCCGCCGGTGTCCGCGGCGCCGGCCAGCCAGCACGCGATCCGTCCGCACAGGTCCCGTACCGACTCGCCGCCGTGCGGCGCGGCGTCCGGGTCGCCGAGCCAGCGGGCGACCGCCTCCGGTTCGGCGGCGCCCACCTCGTCCAGGGTGCGGCCCCGCCAGCGCCCCACGTCGAGACCGGCCAGCTCCGGCGCCGTCAGGGCGTTCAGACCGAGCGCCGCGGCCGTCTCCCGGCAGCGCACGCTCGGCGAGGTCAGAACGCGGCCCGCCGGGGGCAGCGAACCGGCCGCCGCGCGGGCCCGGTGCGCGCCGCCCTCCTCGATCGGGGCGCCGTCGTCGAAGCGGGCCCGCCGCAGCGACCCGCTCATGGCGGGGGAGACGAGGAACACTCGGCTGGTCAGGACTCTCCTCCTTCCGCCGGGAACCCAGCGCCCCTTCGGGGCACCCTCGGACTACGACGCCGGTCAGCCGGCGGCGAGGAGTTCGAGGGTGTCGATCACCCGGTTCGAGAAGCCCCACTCGTTGTCGTACCAGGCGACCACCTTGATGTGCCGGCCGTCGACACGGGTGAGAGCCGAGTCGAAGACGGACGAGGCCGGGTTGCCCGTGATGTCGGACGAGACGAGCGCGTCGTCCGAGTATTCGAGGATGCCGGCGAGCGGCCCCCGCGCCGCGGCCAGGTACGCCGCGAGCACGTCCTCACGGGTCACCTCGCGGGCGACGGTCGTGTTGAGTTCGACGATCGAGCCCACCGGCACCGGCACCCGGATCGAGTCGCCCGACAGCTTGCCGTCGAGGTTCGGCAGCACCAGACCGATCGCCTTGGCGGCGCCCGTCGTGGTCGGCACGATGTTCACGGCCGCGGCGCGGGCACGGCGGGCGTCGCGGTGCGGGCCGTCCTGGAGGTTCTGCTCCTGCGTATAGGCGTGCACCGTCGTCATGAAGCCGTGCTCGATGCCCGCGAGCTCGTCGAGCACCGCGGCGAGCGGAGCGAGCGCGTTGGTCGTGCAGGAGGCGTTCGAGACGATGGTGTGCGCGGCCGGGTCGTACGCGTCGTTGTTCACGCCGAACGCGAGCGTCACGTCGGCGCCGTCCGACGGCGCGCTGACGAGCACCTTCCTCGCGCCCGCGGCGAGGTGGGCGCCGGCCGCCTTGGCCGATGTGAAGCGGCCGGTCGCCTCCAGCACGATGTCCACGCCGAGTTCGGCCCAGGGCAGGCGCTCCGGCTCGCGTTCCGCGAGCACCCTGATGCGCCGTCCGTCGACGACGAGGGTGTCCCCCTCCACGGTCACGGGCCGGCCGAGCCGGCCGGCCGTCGTGTCGTAGGCGAGCAGCCGCGCGAGGGCCGTGGGTTCCGTGAGGTCGTTGACGGCGACGACATCGAGGTCGCTGTCGCGCTCCAGCAGTGCGCGCAGCACATTGCGTCCGATGCGGCCGAATCCGTTGACGGCGATGCGAGTCATGAATGGTGTCCCTTCGGTTCGCCCTCAGCCTCCCGGGCGGCGCCCGCCGCCGGAAGCGGCGTGAGTGCCATGGTTCGAAAGGATCACGCCACGCGGCTCCGGGGACCTATTCGCCCTGGGTGAAGGTGCGCCGGTATTCACTCGGCGTGGTGCCGAGGACGCGCTGGAAGTGCAGCCGCAGATTGGTGCCCGTGCCGAGACCGACGTCGGCGGCGATCTGCTCCACGCTCCGCTGCGAACGTTCGAGCAGTTCACGGGCGAGGTCGATGCGGGCGCGCAGGACCCACTGCATCGGCGTGTACCCGGTGTCCTCCACGAAGCGCCGCGAGAAGGTGCGCGGCGAGACCGCCGCATGCCGGGCGAGCACGTCGAGGGTGAGGGGTTCGCCCAGGCGGTGCAGTGCCCATTCGCGGGTCGCGGCGAACCGCTCGCCGAGCGGTTCGGGCACACTGCGCGGCACGTACTGTGCCTGACCGCCGCTGCGGTAGGGCGCCGCGACCAGCCGCCGGGCCGCGTGATGGGACGCGGCCACCCCGAGGTCGCGGCGCAGGATGTGCAGGCACAGATCGATGCCGGAGGCCGCGCCCGCCGACGTCAGCATGTCACCCTCGTCGACGAACAGCACGTTCTCGTCGACCCGGACCAGCGGATGCCGGGCCGCCAGCGCCCGGGTGTAGTGCCAGTGTGTGGTGGCGCGTTTGCCGTCGAGCAGACCGGTGGCGGCGAGCGCGAAGGCGCCGGTGGAGATCGCGGCGAGCCGCGCCCCCCGGTCGTGGGCGGCGATCAGCGCGTCGACCACGGCCCGCGGCGGGTCGTCCCGGTCCGGGAACCGGTAGCCGGGCACGAACGCGATGTCCGCCCAGGCGAGCGCTTCGAGGCCGTGCGCCACGTGGTACGACAGGCCGTCACCGCCGGTCACGAGCCCGGGCTCGGCGCCGCACACCCGCACCTCGTACGGCATGCTCGCGCGGGTCGTGAACACCTGCGCGGGAATGCCGACGTCGAGCGGTTTCGCGCCGTCGAGCACGAGGACGGCGACGCGCTGCGGACGGGAGGGCGGCACACGCACAGGGTACGCGGGCGGCGGCGGCCCCGGCGTGACGGCCGGGCCGCCCGTGCACGGCCCGGCGCGGGATATTCGGTGGACAGCACGGCGGCCGATCGCGAAGGGTGGCGCCATGCAGGAGGCGCAGGAGGAGACGAGCACAGCACAGCAGCGCAGGGTCTGGGACGCCGAGGCCGCTCGGCGGTACGACACCCCCGGCACCGGCATGTTCGCGCCCGAGGTGCTGACACCGACCGTGGAACGGCTCGCGGAACTCGCGGGCGACGGCGCGGCCCTGGAGTTCGCCGTCGGGACCGGCCGGGTGGCGATCCCGCTCGCGGCGCGCGGAGTCCGTGTCACCGGCATCGAACTGTCACCGCCGATGGTGGAGCAACTGCGGACCAAGGCGGACGAGGCGACCCTCCCGGTGGTCATCGGTGACATGGCGAGCACCGCGGCCCCCGGTGACTACACCCTCGTCTACCTCGTCTTCAACACGATCTCCAATCTGCTCACGCAGGCCGAGCAGGTCGAGTGCTTCCGCAACGCGGCCCGCCATCTCGGGCCCGGTGGCCGGTTCGTGATCGAGCTGTGGGTGCCGGAGCTGCGCAAGCTGCCGCCGGGCCAGTCGGCCACCGTATGGCAGGTGGGGACCGAGTACATCGGCCTGGACACCTACGACGTCCTGCGCCAGCGGGTCGTGTCCCATCACCTCGACTTCGACCGGGCCGGTCAGGCGCGGGTGTTCCGCAGCCCGCACCGGTACATCTGGCCGGCCGAACTGGACCTCATGGCCCAACTCGCCGGGTTCGAGCTGGAGTCCAGACACGCGGACTGGACCGGCGCCGAGTTCACCGCGGACTCACGCTCACACGTGTCCGTCTACCGGCTCCCGCCGGCGTAGACCGCGGCACACGCCACGCCGGCGGACATGGCCGGCGCCCCTGATCTGCGAGCCGGGTCGGATCCGTTCGCGAACCGCGACGAACCGGCCCGGCACCTACCCGAGTCGACGATCCACGCCGCCCCCGCCGGTCCACCGATGTGTGACCTGCGACGCGGGCGCGGCGCAGAGCGCCGTCGCCGCTCGTCGGGGGCCCGCGCCCAAGGCGGATCGAGCATGCGCGGGCGTGGCCTCGGGGGGTCAGGTGGTGGAGCGCACTCGGCGGACCCGGTGCTGGGTGCGTCCGGACTGGCGGGGCAGCCGGACCCGGCCGGCCGGACCGCCGTCGCCGGGCGGGCGCTCGTCGCCGTACGCGACGTACAGGCGTACCGCGTCGTACAACCGGTAGCGGCTGTGCCCGTTCCTGCCGAACTCGCTGACATAGGTGATCTGACGGCTCAGCAACTCGTCGAGCAGGTCCACCGCGAGCTGCCGGGACGGCGCCGCGCGCCCCACCACGTCGTCGACGCCGAAGTCGCCGCGCTCCGCGCCGAGCCGGCGCAGCGACGCCGCGATCGGGGCCGGTAAGACCCGGTGGCAGGCCGCCACGCTCGCCTGCACCGACAGATCCCCGACCCGCAAAAACGGCAGCCGCTCCCGCTCGTTTGCCAGACGGTCGGCCAGATCGCGCAGCGACCGGTGCGGGCGCGCCGACAGCCACAGCCCGGCGATGTGCAGGGCCAGCGGCAGCCGCCCGCAGGAGCGCACGATGCTCAGCGCGGCCGACGGCTCCGCGCCGGTGCGCGCGGCACCCGCGAGGTCCGCCAGCGTCCGGTGCGCGTCCCGTGGGTCGAGCGGGCCGATCCGGTGCGTCAACTGCCCCGGCAGTGCGGACAGTTCACGTCGCGCTGCGACCAGGACGGCGCTGCGCGCGTCGTCCACGAGCAGTGGCCGTACCTGCGCCTCGCTGTCCACGTTGTCGAGGACCACGAGGACATGCCGGCGGCTGAGCGCGTCCCGCAGCCGGGCGCCGGCCTCCTCCGGGCTGCGCACGGCGGGCGCCTCGCCGAGCGAGCGGAGGATGCGGCGCACGAGCATGTCGGGCGTGAACGGGTCACCGGAGGCCGGATGCAGATCGACGAAGACCTGCCCGTCCGGGAACCGGTCGCGTACGCCGTGTGCGACCCGCAGCACCAGGGACGTCTTGCCCGCGCCCGGCGGTCCGACGACGACCGCGGGCCGTGCGCGGTCGCGGGCCTGCCGCGACGAGAGGTGGGCGCGGAGGGAGGCGACGATCCGCTCCCGCCCGACGAGGCGGTTGCGGGGCGCCGCGGGCAGTTCCGCGGGCAGCGGCTGCGGGGGCCGTTCGGGGCGTGGCCCGGTGTGCTGCTCGGCGCGGGAGCCGCGCAGCAGCCGCGCCACCTCGGCGGGTGACAGGCCGAGGGCCCCCGCGAGCAGGATCAGTGACTGCTTGCGGGGCCGTGCGGTGTGACCGGTTTCGAGGTTGCGGATCGCCCGCACGCTGAGCCCCGACTTCTCCGCAAGGTCCTCCTGGGTGAGGCAGGCCGCCTCGCGCGCGTGGACCAGCGCCGCCGCAAGCGCGTCCACCGTGGATGTTTCGCTCACTTCACGCCCATTTCGTCGTTCGGTGCTGCCCCGGCGTCCGGGCGCCGGTGCGGTGCTGAGCGCGCGGGGAGCCGACAGCCGTGGCGCTCGCCGCGCGGGGAGATGCGTCGGGGTCTGGGGCCGGGCCAAAGGCGGCCGTCGCCAGAGCGAGGTCGGTGAAAGGGAGGGGACGTCGGCGGCGTCCGCGCGGGGCGCGGGGGCCGGGGGAGCCGAGGGGGAGCCGGATGCCGCGCGGTGCGGCGGCCGTTGCGGTGGGCGGTGACGGGCCGTGGCCCGGGCGGGGGTTCAGTCCGCCGGGCGGGTCAGCGTCACCGTGAACTTGTAGCGGGAGCCGCGGTACACCGAGCGGACCCATTCGACCGGTGTGCCGTGCGCGTCGCGGGAATGACGGGACAGGAGCAGCATCGGCAGGCCCACCTCGGTGGCGAGCAGCGCGGCCTCGCGGGGAGTGGCGAGCGAGGTCTCGATGGCCTCCTCGGCCTCCGCGAGGCGCACCCCGTACGCCTCGGCGAGCGCCGTGTACAGCGATCGGTGGGCGGCCAGGGACCGGTGCAGTCCGGGAAAGCGCCGGGCGGACAGGTGGGTCGTCTCGATGGCCTTGGGCTCGCCGCTGGCCAGCCGCAGCCGCTCGATGCGCAGTACGCCGTCGCCGGCCGCGACGCCGAGCAGCGCCGACAGCTTGTCGTCCGCTTCGACCTGGCTGATGTCCAGTACCCGTGAGGCGGGTTCGAGGCCCTGGGCATGCATGTCCTCGGTGTGGGAGGTGAGCAGGAGGGTGCGGTAGAGCTTGGGCCGGGCGACGAAGGTCCCCTTGCCCTGGACGCGGTCCAGCCGGCCCTCGCCCACGAGTTCCTGCAACGCCTGCCGGACCGTGGTGCGCGAGGTGGCGAGCCGGACGGCGAGTAATCGCTCGGCCGGCATCCGGGAGCCGGGCGTCAGCGCCCGCGTCATGGCGAGGACCTGCTGCTTGACCTCGTAGTACTTCGGGACGCGTGGCGCGCGGCCGGGCGCGGCCCGGTGCTGCGGGGTGCTGCTGACGTGGGTGGTCATGGCCTGCCTTCCCGGCTCGGTCGCCGGACCCCGTTATAACCCTCAACCGTGCTGTGGTCTAGTCCAGATGAGGAATGCGGTCCGCGGCCGTGTCCGGTGCGACGTTCTTCGCCAAAGGGTCGAGATCGACCCTCCGGCGACCTTGACGCTGCATAAAAGTCTAGGCCAAGCTCCCTCGTGCAGGTCTACACCATTAGCGCGTCGGGTCCCGTCGGCGTGCGGTGGCGGCGTGCGCGGAAACCCGCCGGGCGCGGTCCGGCGGCGGCCTTCGAGCAAGGAGGGATGCCGCACGGTCCGGCCGGGGTTCGGTGTGCCCGCCGCTGTTCCGGATTGCCCCTCGTGTCCGCTTTCCTGTTCTCCGTCTCCGTCCCTCTTCTCCTGGCCTCTCCTGCCCTCTCCTGTCCCCTCGTTCTCCTTCCTTCTCCTTCCTTCTCTTTCCACTTCTGCATCACGCGGCGGCGTGCGGCCTGGCCGACGGTGCCGTGAAGGGATGACGCCTTCGATGACCACTACTGCCACCGGCAACGACACCCTCACCCGCGACGCGCTCGCGGTCCTGCAGCCGGGGTTCGCCGGCACCGACGCACCGGACTGGGTGCGCCGCCGGGTCGGTGAAGGTCTCGCCTCCGTAGCCCTGTTCGGCCGCAATGTGGTCAGCCAGGAACAGGTCGCCGCCCTCACCGGTCAGTTGCGGGCCGAACGGGACGATCTGCTGGTGGCCATCGACGAGGAGAGCGGCGACGTCACCCGCCTCGACGTGCACACCGGCTCCGCGTTCCCCGGCAATCACGCGCTCGGCGCCGTCGACGACCCGGACCTGACCCGGCGCGTCGCCCGCGAACTGGGGCGGCGGCTCGCCGACTGCGGCGTCAACCTCAACTGGGCGCCGTCCGCCGACGTCAACGCCGACCCGGACAACCCGGTCATCGGCGTGCGCGCCTTCGGCGCCGACACCGACCTGGTGGCGCGGCACACGGCGGCGTACGTCCGGGGCATGCAGTCCAGCGGCGTCGCCGCGTGCACCAAGCACTTCCCGGGACACGGCGACACCAACGTCGACTCCCATCACGCCGTGCCGCGCATCGACGTCGACGAGGACACGCTGCGCCGGCGCGAACTCGTCCCGTTCCGCGCCGCCATCGAGGCCGGCACCCAGGCCGTCATGAGCGCGCACATCCTCGTCCCGGCGCTGGATGCGGAACGCCCCGGGACCCTGTCCCGCCGCATCCTCACCGAACTGCTGCGGGGCGAACTCGGCTATGACGGGCTGATCGTCACCGACGGCATGGAGATGCGGGCCATCGCCGGGGCCTACGGCCTGGAGCACGGGGTGGTCATGGCGATCACGGCGGGCGCGGACGCGATCTGCGTGGGCGGCGGGCTGTGCGACGAGGACACGGTGCTGAAGCTGCGGGACGCGCTGGTCGCGGCCGTGCACCGCGGCGAACTCCCCGAGGAACGGCTCGCCGACGCCGCGGCCCGGGTGCGGCGGCTGGCCCGCTGGACCGCCACGACGCGGCGTACCGCGCGGGCGCAGGCGACACCGGACGAGGAGATCGGACTCGTGGCGGCCCGCCGCGCCCTGCGTGTGCGCCGCGGGGCGCACGCGGCACCGGTCGACGGACCGGTGTACGTGGCGACGTTCAACCCGGTTCCGAACATCGCCGTCGGCGACGTGACCCCCTGGGGGGTCGCCGGCGAACTGGAGCGGCTGCTCCCGGGCACCACGGGCGGCTCCTTCACCGGGGCGGACGCGGGCGCGGATGCCCTGGTGGCGGCGGGGGGTCGTCGGGTTGTCGCGGTGGTTCGGGACGAGCATCGGCATGGGTGGATGCGTGCGGGGCTTGATGTGCTGCTTGCGGCGCGGCCGGACACGGTCGTGGTCGAGATGGGTGTACCGCAGTCCCCGCCGCGGGGTGCCGTGCACATCGCCACCCACGGAGCGGCCCGCGTCTGCGGCCTGGCCGCGGCGGAGGCCATCACCGCGCTCTGACCCGAAGACCCCGACGCCCGTGGGTCGAGGACCGCGCGGCGGCGGGCGCGGATGCCCTGGTGGCGGCGGGGGGTCGTCGGGTTGTCGCGGTGGTTCGGGACGAGCATCGGCATGCCTGGATGCGTGCGGGGCTTGATGTGCTGCTTGCGGCGCGGCCGGACACGGTCGTGGTCGAGATGGGCGTACCGCAGTCCCCGCCGCGGGGTGCCGTGCACATCGCCACCCACGGAGCGGCCCGCGTCTGCGGCCTGGCCGCGGCGGAGGCCATCACCGCGCTCTGACCCGAAGACCCCGACGTCCCCGGGCCGAGGGCCCCGCAGCGCGACCGCGCCGCGGGGCCCTCGGCGTGTCCGCGCCCGGCCCGCGGCGCACCCACCAAGGGCCTCAACCACCGGCAGTTCGCAGGCACTTGGCGGGCAGCTTCGAGCGGAGCGCGTTGACACCACAACTGGTCTAGTCCAAGTTGTAGGAACCTCAGTTCGATCATCGTGGCGATCTGGGACTCAGCCACTCGGCCGCTGAAGAACTCGATCCCTGGAGTGATTGCATGCCGACGCATGACCCCTATCTGTACCGCGCCGCCTCGCAGCGCCCCTACTTCAGTGCGGACGGCGAGAGCTACCTCGCCCAGACACCGCTGCGCGACCTCGACAAGTCCCGCCCGCTGCGCGTGCTGTCCGAGGACGACTTCGCCTTCTGGCAGACGTACGGCTACGTCGTCGTCCGCAACGCCATCTCGCCCGGCGCCGCGAAGAGCCTGCTCGAATTCGCCTGGGAGTTCCAGGGCCTGGACCCCGACCGGCCCGAAACCTGGTACGAGGAGCGCGAGTTCCGCTCGGACCTGGACCGCGATCTGCATGTCTACGGATTCGTCGAGGCGTACCACCACCAGCTCATCTGGGACAGCCGGCAGACCCAGCGCGTCTACGACGCCTTCGTGGACGTATGGGACTGCGAGGAGCTGTGGGTCACGCTGGACCGGCTCAACCTCAACCCGCCCAACCGTGGCACCCGTTCCCGCTCCCTGATCGCACCCACCGACGAGGGCTTCGACATCGAGCTGCACTGGGACGTCGACACCACCCTCGGCGTGCTGCCGCAGCGGGTACAGGGCATCATCGCCCTCAACGACACCCAGCCCGAGCTGGGCGGCTTCCAGTGCGCGCCCGAACTGTTCCACCGGTTCGAGCAGTGGCGCATCGGCCAGCCCGCCGGCCGCGACCCGATCAGGCCCGCGATCGACCGCTCCGAGTTCCCGGTGGTGCGGCCCGATCTCCAGGCCGGCGACCTGCTGATCTTCAACGGCCTGCTGGCCCACGGAGTCGCGCCCAACGCCTCCGACAACGGTGTCCGCGCCGTCCAGTACCTGTCGATGATGCCGGCGCTGGAAGAACACGAGACGCTGCGGCACTCCCGCGTCGAGTCGTGGCGGACGCTGAGCACCCCGGACTGGAACGCGACGCTTCTCGGCGACGCGCGACGGCCCGAGGCGCTGCGGTACGGGCCGGCCACCCTCAGCGACCTGGGCCGCAGGCTGCTGGGACAGGAACCCTGGAGCGGACGGGCGTGCGCCGAGTGAACGACGTCGCACGCCCCGACCGGATCTGTCTGGCCCTGCCCACGAACCGGGCGTGCTCCGCCACCATCGCCGCCATCGGCGCGGAGGCGGCGTACGCGGCCCGCCACTTCGACGTCGAGGTGCGCCTGCTGATCCTGGACTCCTGCGACGACGCCACCCGGGCCGCGCACGCCCGCGCCGTGGCACAGCTGACGGCCGAGCCCCATGTGATCGTGCACCACCTCGGCGAGGCGGAGCAGCGGGACTTCCTGCGGGGCGTGATCCAGCGCTCCGGCGTCGCCGAACCCGGCGCGATGCTCCGGCTGTTGCTGCCCGCCGACGTCTCCTACGGCGCCTGCACGAACCGTGCCTTCCTCTTCGCCGCCGCGCTCGGCTGCCGCTCGGTGCACCGCAGGGACTCGGACAGCACCTACCAGACCCTGGACGGCACGCCGGTCTTCCCCATCCACCACGAACTGCGGTCTCTGGGCAGACCCGCGGCCGAGGCGTCCGCGGGCGTGAGCGAAACGCTCCTCGACCCGGCCCACGCCACGCGGACGGTGTCCATGGTGGGTTCCTCGTTCATCGGCGAACTCTCCGTGGACATCGGCGAGATCGCCCGCCTCGACCCGGGCGTCTACCACGACGTCGTGAGTCTGTGGGCGCCCGCCGACTGGCCGGAGAAGGACAAACGGCAACTGGTCGAGGAGTCGTTCACCGGCGCCGGTTCCGCCCCCTTCACCGAGGACCACTCGACGCTCACCGTCGTCGACCCCATGCGGGTGGACATGTGCAACATCAGCTTCGACCACGCGGTCTACGAGCGCGTGCCGCTGCCCCCGGCGACCAGCACCATCGGCAGCGACTACTTCCTCATCCACCTGGTCCACGACGCCGCGCTCCCCGGTGTGCTGCACAACCGCACCATCGAGAACTTCTACACCCCGGAGCGGCGCACCGACGCCGGGTTCGTCGCCTACCAGACGCGGTTCGTGAAGTTCCTGCTGTCCATGCTCTACTTCAACCACGTCTACGCCCGCATGGCCGCGGCGGGCGACGCGCTGCTCGACCACCGCGGGCACGTCCGGGCCGACACCGTCGTCACGTTCCTGCGCGAGAGCACCGGCCTCGACCGCTCAGAGAACGCATGGCGGCTGGACCGCGTCGACACCTCGTACCGCAAACTCGGCGGCAGGTACGAGGCGTTCGCCGAACTGCTGGCCACGCGCCGGCAGCGACTCCTCGACGAGGCCGAACGGGACATCGAGGACTTCGCCCTGCTGACCGGCGCCTGGGCGCGGCTCGTCGACGCGGCCCGGGAGCAGGGGCCCAGGAGCACGGGCGGGTGAGCGTGGACCTGTCCCCGCGGCTGTCGGCCGCCCTCGCCCGCGCCACCTCGGACCGCATCGTCTACGACCTCACCGGGATCGAGCACCACTACGAGCGGCTGCTGCGTGAACTGCCGCAGATCGCCGTGCGCTTCGCGCTGAAGGCGTGCCCCGTGGACGAGGTGCTGGCCTGTCTCGCGTCCCGGGGCGCCGGCTTCGACGCGGCGAGCCCCGCCGAGATCGTCCAGGCGCTGCGCACCGGCGTGCCCGCCGACCGGATCCACTACGGAAACACCGTGAAGTCCGACGCGGACATCGCCGAGGCACACCGGCTCGGGGTGCGCACCTTCGCCACCGACAGCGTGCAGGACGTCGCGGCGATCGCCGCCCACGCCCCGGGCTCCCGGGTGTTCTGCCGGCTCGCCACCAGCGGCGACGGCGCGCTGTGGGGCCTGAGCCGCAAGTTCGGCTGCACACGCGACGACGCGGTGCGGGTGCTGTCCGCGGCGGCGGCGGCCGGGCTGACACCGGCGGGCCTTTCGGTGCACGTCGGCTCGCAGCAGATGACCGCCGACGCCTGGCGGCAGGCGTTCGACTCGCTCGGCGACGCGATCACCGCACTGGACGCGCGGGGCATCGCGATCGACCTCGTCAACCTCGGCGGCGGCCTGCCCGCGCTCGGCTACCTCGACCGGCAGGGACGCCCGCTCGAACCGCCGCTGGACAAGATGTTCGCCGTCATCCGCGACGGCATCGAACAGTTGCGGCACCTCAGCCCCGCACCCCTCGACTTCGTCATGGAGCCGGGCCGCCACCTGGTGGCCGACCACGGCGCCGTGCGGGCGCATGTCTACCGGCTGACCAGCCGGGAGCAGCCCGCCGGGAACGACGGCGACACGGCGCACTGGCTGTACCTGAGCTGCGGCAAGTTCAACGGACTGTACGAGATGGACCAGCTGCGCCACCGGCTCGTCTTCCCCGGCCACCGGGGCGGTGACCGGGTGCCCGCGGTGATCGCCGGACCGACCTGCGACAGCGACGACGCCTACGCGAGCGGCCCCCGCGCCACGCGCGTGCCGGCCGCCGCCGCCTCGGGCGACCCCGTCTGGATCCTGTCCGCCGGCGCCTACGCCACCAGCTACACGACCCGGGGATTCAACGGATTCGGTCCGCTGCCGTACATCTGCGTGCGCGACGGACACACCGGTCCCGTTCCGACCGCCGAGAGGACGCACTGATGGGCCACCCGCCGCGCGTGCGTGCCATCGCCGACGCCGACTGGCCGCACGTCGCCGCCCTGGAGGCCGACACCTACGCGGGCAGTTCGCTCACCGAGGGCCGGGCCGCCCTGGAGTCACGGGGGCGGGCCTCGCCCGGCACCTGCTTCGTCCTCGACCTGGACGGCCGGATCGCGGGCTATGTGCTCGCCCTGCCCTACCCGATGTTCCGCTACCCCGACCTGACCCGGCCGGAGCGGCTGACCCACCACTCGCGCAACCTCCATCTGCACGACCTCGTCGTCGCCGAGCCGCTGCGCGGCAGGGGCCTGGGGCGCCGGCTGCTGCGCCATCTCACCGCCGTCGCCGCCGCCCGCCGATACGAACGGATCTCGCTCGTCGCGATCGACGGGATGGAGGGCTTCTGGCGGGCCCATGGCTACCGGACCCATCACGAGGTCCACGTCCCGCCCGGCTACGGCGAAGACGCCGTCTACATGTCGACAGGGGTGCCCGCGAGCCGGCCCCTCGAAGAGGAGGAAGCGGGTTGACGAACACCGTCCGTGTGCACGACGCGTCGCGCCGTGCCAAATGGGCCATCGCCGCGCTGTTCTGCTTCCTCGGCTTCCAGTACGCCACCTGGGCCGCGCGGCTGCCCACGCTCAGAAGCGAACTCGGTCTGTCCGAGACGGAACTGGGGCTGCTGCTGATGGCCTGCGGCGCCGGGGCCGCCGCCTCCTTCCCACTGGTCGCGTTCCTCATGCGGCGGCTCGGCTCCCGGCGTCTCGCCCTCATGTCGGCACTCGTCCTCGCGGCGCTGCTCGCGCTGCTGTCCGTGGCGCCGAACTACCCGGTCGCCCTCCTGATCATCTGCTGCGACGGTGTCGGCGTCGGCGCGCTGAACGTCGCCATGAACGCGCAGGGCGCCGAGCTGGAGACCAGGTTCCGGCGCACCGCCATGTCCCAGCTGCACGCCACGTTCAGCGCCGGGCTGCTCGGCGCCGCGCTGCTGGCCTCCGCGGTGAACCTGGTGACCTCGGCCGTCACCGCGCACTTCGCCGTGGCCGTCGTGCTGCTGATGCTGCTGCTCGGCTACGCCCGGCCGGGACTGCTCACCGAGGCGGCGCGGCAGCCGGCCGAGACCGCGCAGCGGGACACCGGCGCGCAGGCACCCGAGAGCAAGCGCCGCCGGGCGCTGACCGTGCCCTCGCGCGCGACGCTGTGGATGGGCTGCGCCATGGCGTTCGGCACCGTGACCGAGGGCGCCATGAACGACTGGTCCGCGCTCTACATGAAGGACGTCGCCAAGGCGTCGGAGACGGTGGCGCCGATGGGCATCGCCGTCGTCTCGGTGATGATGCTGCTGGCCCGGGTCTTCGCCGACCGCTGGCGCACCCGCTGGGGCGACGGACGCGTGGTGCGCGTCGGCAGCGCGGTGGCCGGCATCGGACTCGCGCTCGCCCTCCTGGCCGGCGGGGTGGTGCCCACGCTGGCCGGCTTCGCCTGCGTGGGCCTCGGCGCGGCGGCCGTCACACCGTGCGTGTACGTGGCCGCGGCGGCGAAGGGGTCCGACGCCCTGGCGCTGGTGGCCGCGATGGGCACCACGGGGCTGCTGGTGGGTCCGGCCCTGATCGGCTTCATCGCGGGCG
This sequence comes from Streptomyces diversicolor, assembly GCF_057537855.1. Classification (NCBI taxonomy): domain Bacteria; kingdom Bacillati; phylum Actinomycetota; class Actinomycetes; order Kitasatosporales; family Streptomycetaceae; genus Streptomyces; species Streptomyces diversicolor. The sequence goes on along the minus strand of NZ_BAAJXA010000004.1, from coordinate 233,170 downwards.
CGGCCGGCCTGGTCCCGGGCATGGCCGCGGTGGCGGTCTCGGCGCTGATCGTCTGCCTGTCCGCGACACGGATCCGCTGGGGCTCCCTCGTCCCGGCGGTCGCCGAGTGACCGGTGCCGCGCGTGGCCGGGTTCGACATCCCCCTGCCCGCCGCCGATGCCGGAGCGGCCGGCGGGGCGCACCGGGACTGCCGGCGGCATCGCGACCCGCAGCCGCCTCGGCGTTTCCTGAACGCCGAGGCGGCGCCGCTGCCGCGCGGCGGCTACACCGACGCCACCGGCAGCGGCCCGGCGGCCCGGCGGTGTCCGATTCGTTCAAGGCGGCGGCCGGGCGGTTCCCCTAGGGTTGCCGCCATGGACACCCCGCGCGCATCGCGTCACCTCAGCATCCACATCGACCGCTCCGTGGCGGACGTCTACGCCTATGCCTCCGACCCGGTCAACCTGCCGGCGTGGGCGCTCGGGCTTGGCGGTTCCATCCAGCGGATCGACGGTCAGTGGGTCGCCGAGTCCGCGCCGATGGGCCGGGTCGTGGTGGCGTTCGTGGCCGCGAACGACCTGGGCGTCCTCGACCACGACGTCACGCTGCCCTCGGGAGAGACGGTCCACAACCCGCTCCGTGTGATCGCGGACGGCACGGGCAGCGAAGTGGTGTTCACCCTGCGCCGCAGGCCGGGGATGACCGACACCGAGTTCCAGCGGGACGCCGACATGGTCGACGCCGACCTGCGCCGCCTCAAGCAACTGCTGGAGACCACCGCCGACTGACCGGCTTGTGCCGTTCCGGTCACGGGGCCGGCACCGGCCTCGGGGAACATGCCGGCGCACCGCCGGGACACGGACGAGCCCGCGGTCAGGCCGCCCCGCGACCGGGCTGTGCGGCCGTCAGGCGTCCCACGGTCTTCTCCAGGCGGGGCAGGGCGCGCTGGCCCATCAGGGCCAGCGCGATCGACGCCGCCACACCGAGCCAGGCGACGGGTCCGAGCGGGGTGCAGCCGAAGAAGCGGCTGACGCCCGGGGTCTGCACCAGCACCGCGAGCACCACGGCCGAGCCGAGGGACGTGAACCGGACCAGGCGGCTGTCGCGGCGGTCCAGCAGGGTCTGCGCGAGCTGCGCGCCGACGACGCCGCACAGGGCCATCGTGCTGGAGCGGCGGGCCGTGCCGGGCGTCCAGCGGCCGATCAGCCAGGCCGTGACGGCGCCCAGACACGTGGTGAGCGCCCGGTGGCGGATCTGTGTGAGCAGCGGAGCGCCGAGCACGGCCGATGCCGCCTCGGGGGAGTCCGCGGCCCGCGCCTGCGACGGCTCTTCGGTCTCCTTGCGGGTGACCGCGACCGCCATCGCCGGGAACAGGTCCGTGAACAGGTTCACCAGCAGCATCTGGCGGGTGGACAGCGGCGCCCTGCCCGACAGCAGCGTGCCGACAAGACCGAACCCGATCTCCCCCGCGTTGCCGCCGATCAGGATGGCGATCGCGTCGGCGACGCTGCGCCACAGGGCGCGGCCCTCGCGCACCGCGTCGATCAGGACCGTCAGGTCGTCGTCGGTGAGCACCAGGTCGGCGGCGTTGCGCGCGGCCGACGAACCCCGGGCGTTGATGCCGACGCCGACGTCGGCCGCGCGGATCGCCGCCGCGTCGTTCGCGCCGTCCCCGACCATGCCCACCACGCGGCCGGCGTCCCGCAGCGCCTCGACGACCTTCAGTTTCTGCTCGGGTGCGACCCGCGCCACCACAGTGGTGTCGCGCAGCATACGGGCCCTTGCCGAACGGTCGGCCGCCGCCAGCTCGCTGCCGGTGATGACGGCGGTGTCCTCGGGCCAGCCCAGCGCCAGCGCGATCGACTGCGCGGTCTGCGGATGGTCGCCGGTGAGCATCACCGGCCGTACGCCTGCCTCGCGCAGGCCGCGCACGAGCGTCTGCGACGTGTCGCGCGGCGTGTCCGCGAGGCCCAGCAGACCGGTGAACTCCAGGTCGCCGAGGTCCTGTTCCAGCACGTCCTCGGGGTCCTCGTCCGCGCTCAGCCGGCGCCGGGCCACCGCCAGGATCCGCAGCCCGTCCCCGGCGAGGGTCCGCGCCGCCTCGGAGATACGCTCGGGCAGCCCGGCGCAGGCGGGCAGGACGGTCTCCGGGGCGCCCTTGACCACCAGCAGACGCGGGCCCTGACCGGCCCGGCCGACCGCGGCGGCGTATCCGCGGGCGGCCTCGAACTGACGTCCCTCCGACTGCGTCCAGTCCGGATCGGGTCCGGTGGCGTCCAGCACCGCCTCGTCCGTGGCGTGCACCGGCCGGTCCGAGCCGCCGTTGAGGCGGGGACAGGCCCGGGCGGCGACGCGCAGCGTGTCGGCCGCGGCCGGGTCGTCCACCGGGTGCACCGTGCCGTCGTGGTCGGTCGCCTTGGCCAGCCGCAGCCGGTTCTCGGTGAGGGTGCCGGTCTTGTCGAAGCAGATGGTGTCCATGCGGCCGAGCGCTTCCAGGGCCCGTGTCGTGCGCACCAGCACCCCGCCGCGGCTCAGCCGCCGGGCCGCCGCCAGCTGCGCCACCGTGGCCACCAGCGGCAGCCCCTCGGGCACGGCCGCCACCGCGACGGCGACCCCGCCGCTGACCGCCTCCCGGATGGACGTGCCCCTCAGCAGCGCGAGGCCGGTGATCGCGGCTCCGCCCGCGAACGTCAACGGCAGCGCACCGGCGGTCAGCTCGCGCAGCCTGCCCTGTACGCCGGCGGCCGGCGGGGTGCGGGCGGCGAGCCGCACCGCACGGGATGCCTCGGTGCGCTCGCCGGTGTCCACCACCACCGCACGGGCGTGCCCGACCGTCACGGTCGTGCCCTCGAACACCATGGAGCGCCGGTCGGCGACCGCGGCGTGCGGGGTCGGCTCGGTCTGCTTCTCCACCGGCAGTGACTCCCCGGTCAGCGCCGACTCGTCGACCTCCAGGCCGTCCTCCCACAGCAGCCGGGCGTCTGCGGGTACGACGTCGTCGGTCTGCAACTCGATGACGTCTCCCGGTTCCAGATCGGCGGCGTCCACGGTGTGCGGCTCGGCCCGCACGCTCGGGGCGAGCCGAGCGGTCCGCTTCTGCTGGGCGAGCAGCCCGGACACGGCGCGTTCGGCGCGCAGCCGCTCGATGCCGCCGACGAGCGCGTTCAGATCCAGGGCGCCGAGGACGAGCAGGGCGTCCACGACGGAACCGAGGATCGCGGAGGCGGCCGAACCGACGGCGAGCACGGGGGTGAGGGGATCGTTCAGTTCGTCGCGTACGGCCTTGGCGAGACGCACCGTCCACCAGGCGGGGGTGAGGAAGGCGGTGTGCGACGCGGCCTGTGCCGCTCTGCGGGCCTGGGCCGACGCCTGGTCCAACGGGCCGTGCTCCGCGGCCGGCCGGTGCTCCAGCCGGTCCAGGGCCTCGTCCGCCTCCATCTCGTGCCAGTGCACCCTCGGCCGTGGCACGGGCGGGCGGGCCGCGGCGACGCCGAGCGCCGCGCGGGCGGCGGTCAGCAGGGCGGTGGCCGCCGCGAGGTCGACGGGGGCGTGCCGCAGTCCCGGCAGCGCGGACCGCCGTCCCCGGCCGCCCTTCGACCCGCCGACGGCCACCAGCAGTCCGGACAGCGCGGCGCCCGAGCGGGCCAGGGTCTGCGCCCGGCCGCCGACGCGCCGGGCCGCCGGTATCGCGGTCAGCACCCGCCACACGTCGGACAGTCCGTGCAGGGCGAGCACGTCCGCACCCCAGACGACGGCGCCGCCCGCGTCGGTGAGGGCGCAGGCGATGTCCCCGGCGAGCAGCCCGTCCAGCAGGACGTGGCTGTCGCGGGAGCGGATCCGGGCGACGGTGATGACGGCGCCCGCGTCGTCGCCGAGCCCGTGCACCACGTCGTCCAGCGGGCGCCGTGCGTCCACGACCTGGTCGGCGAGGCCGGTGAAGTCCTCAAGCGCGGGGTCGTCCACGAGGACGACGTGCAGTTTGGCCCGGCGCGCCGCGTCCAGCACGGGTTCCGCCCACGGGTCGGCCTCGCCCCGTTCGGTGCGCAGCGCGCTCGGATGCAGCACGAGCGTGCCCGCCATCTCCAGTTCCCGCAGCCGCTCCGGCTCGCGGGCGAGGACGCCCGACCGGGCGAGCGCGGCGCCGAGCAGGGCGTGGAAGGCGGCAGGACCGTAGCGCGCGGCCTTCGGCGATCCCGAGAGCACCGCCTCGGCCGCCTCGGCGACATCATGCTTGACCAGCAGGGTCGCCGCCGCTCCGAGCACGCTGCCGAGCGAGGCGTGGCCGGCGTACTGCTGGGCCGGGGAGACACGCAGGGCGGGGCGCGGGGAGCCGCGGTCCGCGATGCTGACGCGGTCGGGTCCGCTGAGCTTGTCGTGGTGCGTGTCGAAGAAGGCCGCCCGGGACACGGTGTCCGCGAGCTGGCAGGCGCGCAGCGCCCCGTCGAGCAGCAGCGAGGCGGGTGTCTGCCCCGCCCCGTGGGCGATGGCGTTCGCGCAGGTCAGCGTCATGTCCATGCCGAAGTGGCCGATCCGGGACCGCAGCAGGGCGCGAAAGCGCGGATTCTCCCGCAGCAGCGTCACGACGGCGGTGACCACGCGGGGCGACGGCGGCAGCCGCAGGAAGTACGCCGTGATGGCCGCGCTCGTACCCAGCGCGTCGGCCGCGAGCAGGGCCGCCGCCGCGCGCACCCCGGCCGGGTCGGCCGGATGCGTGGTGTCCTCGGGGCCGCCGTCGGCCGGGATGAGCCCGCAGCGGTCAGCCAGCCGCAGCGCGTGCTCGACGACGTCGTCGCCGACCGCGTCCTCGGTGCCCGTCACCACCAGCCGGCCCAGACCGTCGTCCCAGTAGGCGACGAGCACATCGGGGTGCCGGCTCACCTCCGCGGCCAGCCGGCGGGCGAGCCGGCGGGTCCGCTCGGCCGACTGGCCGGGGTCCGCGGGCCGCAGCGCGAGATGGGCCCGCGCGCCGGCGCGCCACTGAGCCGCCGACCCGGGCAGAGCGGTGCGCGCGACCCGGGCGATGCGGACCGCGCCGTCCATGCCCCGCACCCCGGCCCGGGCCGTGCCGGCGATCGCCCCGGCGGCGATTCCGGCCGCGGGCACGGCCGCCCGTGCCAGCAGCCGCGGCGCCGTGGGCAGTGCCCGGACGGCGGACGACGGGGCGGTCAGCAACCCCAGAACCATGACGCATCACTTTCCCTGGGTGCGGCTCAGCGGGTGGTGCGCCCTCGCTTCGCCGTCGTCGTACGGGCGCTCGTACCGGTCGTTGTCGTACGCGTGCTCGTGCCGCTCTTGGCGGTCGTGCCCCGCGGGGCCTCGGACGCGGTCTTCTTCTGTGCCGGCGTCGACTTCTTCGGTGCCGGTGTCGTCGCCCGGCGGCCGGTGCTCGCGCGCCGCGGGGCGGCGGCGGCCGTCGTCGGCGCCGCCGAACCGGTGACGGGGCCGGTTGCCTTGCCCGTGACGGCGCCGGTCGGCTCGCCCTCGGCTTCCTTGGGGCGCGCCTGGGTGAGCCAGACGACCGCCGCGCCGGTGAGGGCGACGGGCCACTCCACCGCGCCGACCGCCCCGAGCACTCCGGCGCCGGTGTAGACGGCCAGCCGCCGTCCGCGGGGCGACACGGATTCGACCTTGTCCAGTATGCCTTCGCCGGCCCTGGTCAGCGCCTCGGCGCCGGGCACCTTGCGCACCGCCGAGGCCGCTGCGCGCAGGGGCGCTACGGGGCCCGAAGGCGACTTCTGCTCGGCCATGACCGCTCCTTGCCTGCGCTGGTATCGCTTGCGTCCCTCCGAGTGCCCCGAAACACGCACCCCTCCCACCCCGCGCGAAGGTCGTTTCCACCGGGTGCCGCCGTGGATACTGGCCGGGTGATCCCCCTGCTCGAACAGCCGCCTGCCGTCCCCGCCGAGGTGCGCGACTATCTGGAGGAACTGGTCCGGCGCACCGGCGCGGTGTGCGGACCGGGCCTGGTGAGCGTCGTCGGCGTCGGCTCCCTCGCGCTCGGCGACTACCGGCACGGACGCAGCGACATCGACGTCACCGTCGTGGTCGACCCGGCGCCGCCGCGGCCTGCACTGCGCGACCTGGCCAGGACGCTGTCCCACCCGGGACTGCGCTGCCCCGCGGCCGGGCTCGAACTGGTGGTCTACGCGGCGGACTTCGCCGCCCGGCCGTCCGGCGCGGCCGGGTATCTGCTGGACCTCAACACCGGCGCGCTGCTGCCGGACCGGGCGGGCTTCGACGCCACCCGCTCCCCGTCGTTCTGGTACGTCATCGACCGTTCCGTCGCCCACCAGTGCGGGGTGCCGCTGTACGGCCGGCCCCCGCGGGAGGCGATCGCCGCGCCGCCGCCTCGCGAACTGCTCACCGCGATCCGCGCCTCCCTGCGCGAGCACAGCGACGGTGAGGGGCACCTCGCGGACAACCGCGTCCTCAACGGCTGCCGCTCGGTGGTGTTCTGCCGCACCGGCCGCTGGCGGGCCAAGCGCGCCGCGGCATATGAGATCGCCGCGGCCGAGGCGGACTTCCGGCCGCTCATCGAGGCCGCGGTACGCAGTTTCGAGCGGCCGCGCGCAGCCGCCGAGCCCCTTCCCGGCGCCGCGGTACGGGCGTTCTTGGCCTGGGCGCGCGACCGCGTCGACGAGAGCGCACGGGCGGCCGGGAGCTGAGGGACCCGCGTCAGCGGGCCCGCGGGTGTCCGCGGTCGCTCGCGGGCCATGGGGTGCGGCGCCGGGCCCAGCCGGGCGTCCAGACGTCGGCTCCCGTGTGCTCCGGGCGCAGTGCGGCGAAGTGGTCGCGCAGCGCGCCGAGGGCGGGGTGCCGGTTGCGGGTGTGCCACAGCAGGGAGTGCGGGTAGACCGGCGTGGGCCGGTGCAGCGGGATGCGCCGCAGGTCGTGGCCGACGGGCCAGACCAGCGGTGTCCGCTCGCTGAGGAAGGTCGCCAGCGTCGAGGACGCGGCGATCGTGTCGAGCAGGGCCTCGACGCCGAAGTTGGGTCCGACCGTGTCGATGGTGCAGCCGAACGCGGCGGCCAGCTCGTCGTAGTACGCGGTCCACTCGGCTCCCGGGGCGTTGCCGGGCATCCAGACGCGCTGCCCCGCCAGTTGCGCGGGGGTCACGGCGGCGGCGGTCGCGAACGCGTGGTCGGGGCCGGTGAACAGCTGGAGCGGTTCGTCGTAGACGGGTACGGCCTCGATGTCGTCGGGCAGTTTGAGCCCCGGCACGGCGACGGCGCGGAAGGTGGCGTCGATGGCGCCGGAGCGCAGGGCCGCGACGGCGGTGTCCGCGTCGAAGAGGGTCACCACGTCGAGGGCGGTCTCGGGGTGCGCCCGATGGAAGTCGCGCAGATGGCCCGCCAGCGAGAGCCGGCGCCCGATGACGTCGACGCGCAGCGCCCGCCGACCGGGACGCACGGCGGCGACGGCCCGGTCCCGGGCCTGGAGGAGTTCGCGGGCGTGCGGCAGGAAGACCTGCCCGTCGATGGTCAGCCGGGCGCCCTGTGCCGTGCGGGTGAACAGCCGCACACCGAGGTCCTTCTCCAGCGCGGCGACACGCTTGGAGACGGCCTGTTGAGTGAGGGACAGGTCGACGGCCGCCCGCTGGAACTGCCCTGACTCCGCGACCGCGACAAAGGTGCGTACAGCGTTGAGATCCACGCGGCCACCCTAGCCGCACAACCTCCGGTTGTGCGGCCGGGGTGCGGCGGTTGTCCGGCCCGCCCGCCGAGGCCCGCCATGACGGGCCCGGTGCCGCCGGTTGCCGCCCCCGGCTCCCGACGGGGCCGGTGGATCGGCGACCGCGAGTGCACAACTCATCGTTGTGCCACCGGCGTCCTGTCGCTTCTTTCAGGAACCCGGGCGGCCGGTGCGCGGTCACCGGGCCGCCGGGGCCCGGCCGGCCCTACCGGTCGCGGAGTTCGGGCGGCAGGGCGGGAGCGGGCACGTTCTGGTACGCCACGGGGCGCCGGAACCGGTCGATCGCCGCCGTACCGACGGACGTCGTGGTCGGCGCGGTCGAGGCCGGCCAGGGGCCGCCGTGCTGCTGGGCGTCGCTGACGGTGACCCCGGTCGGCCACTCGTTCCAGATGACGCGTCCGGCGTGCTCGGCGAGCAGGTCCAGCATCCGCCGCCCGTCGTCGTCCAGGGCGGCGCCGCCCTGGACCGTGCCGGTCAGGGTGCCCTCGAAGCCGGCGAGCGCGGCCTCGACGTCGGCCAGGGTCCCGTACTCGACGAGGAGCGAGGCGGGCCCGAACACCTCCGTGGCGATGAGCGAGGGGTCGGCCAGGACGGCGTCGGTGGTGGTGCGCAGCAGGACGACGTCCGGGTGCCCGTCCGCTCCGGGCGCGCGCAGCGCCACGGTGACCCCCTCGCGCGCGGCGAGGCCGTCGAGCGCGGCCGTGTATCCGGCGCCGATGTGCTCGTTCAGCATCGGTCCCGCGCCGAGCGACGGCAGCGCCGCGACGAAGGCGTCGGCGTCGGGGACGAACACGACGCCCGGCTGCGTGCAGAACTGGCCGGAGCCGAGGGTGCAGGACGCGGCGAACCCGGCGGCGATGTCCGCGGGCCGTTCGGCCCAGCCCGCCGGGGTGACGACGACCGGATTGGTGGAGCCGAGTTCGCCGTAGAAGGGGATCGGGTCGGGCCGGGCGGCGGCCAGGTCGAACAGGTGCCGTCCGCCGCGCGTGGAACCGGTGAAGCCGACCGCCTTGATCCGGCGGTCCCGTACGGCGTCGGCGCCCGTCCGCTCGCCCTCGACGAGCTGGAGCAGATGGTCCGGGGCGCCCGCGGACCCGAGCGCTTCGGCGGCGACGGCCGCGGTGAGCCGGGACAGCTCCGGGTGCCCGGGGTGCGCCTTGACGACGACGGGGCAGCCGGCCGCCAGGGCGCTGACGGTGTCCCCGCCCATGACGCTGAAGGCGAAGGGGAAGTTGCTCGCGGCGAAGACCAGGACGGGCCCCAGCGGGACCATGGTGCGGCGCAGGTCGGGGCGCGCGCCCATCGGCCAGTCGGGGTCCGCGTGGTCGACGCGTACGTCGTCCAGGGCGCCGGCGGCCAGCCGCTCGGCGAACAGGCGGCACTGGAAGGTGGTGCGGCGCAGCTCTCCCGACAGCCGGGCCTCGGGCAGGTGCGACTCGCGGCGCGCGACGGGGACCAGACGCCCCGCGGCGGCGTCGAGCGCGTCGGCGGCGGCGGTCAGCCAGCGCGCGCGGTCGGCGGGCCGGGACCCGCGGGCCGCCTTCGCGGCGGACGCGGCCCCGGCCAGCACGGTGTCGAGCGGTTCGGTGGTGGACGAGGGGGTGGGCAAGGCAGTGGGCAAGGCAGTGCCGGCGGGGGTGGTACGGGGTGCGGTGGTGCTCACGACGGACCTCGGAAAGGGTCAGGTGACGATGGAGTGGGAGGCCATGTCGGCCAGCGTCCACTCCTCGACTTCGGTCAGATGGATCGCGGCGGCCTCCTGGGCGGCGCCGATGTCACGGGCGGCCATGGCGTCCAGGATCTCCAGGTGCCGCCGGGTCGATCCGGCGAGGCGGTGCGGGCCGGTGGCACCGAGGACGCGCAGCCAGTACACGAAGGGTTCGACCGACTCGCGGGCCGCGATCAGCCGGCTGTTGCCGGTGCTGGCGATGATCTCGCGGTGGATGCGGGTGTCGCTGGCGAAGAACGGTTCGTAGTCGCCCCGCTCGGCCGCCCGGATGGCGGCGACGGCCTCCTCGCGCAGGTCGGCGATCTGCTCCAGCGGCATGGCCTCGGCGGCCACTCCGGTGGCCAGCCACTCAAGACCCTTGCGCAGCTGGCACACCTCGTGCACGTCGTTGCGGGTGGGCCGGGTGACGAAGGTGCCCGAGCGCGGCCGGGTCTCGACGAGCCGGTCGTGCTCCAGGCGTTGCAGGGTGTCGCGCACCGGGGTGCGGGAGACGCCGAACTCGGTCGCGACGGCCTGCGGGTCGAGCCGGGAGCCCGGGGCGTAGACGCCGGTGGTGATCCGCTCGCACAGGATCGCGTAGAGCTGCTCGGAGATCGACTCCACGACGAGCGGGGTGGTGCCGCGGCGGCTGTGGACGGACGGGGTGGCCATGATCGCCCTTCTTCTCCGACGGTCGCTGCGGCGCCGGTTTCCCGGTGGGGTCCCGGCGCCGTGGATACAGCATCTAATCGATCAGGTTAGCCGCTTGCAGGGCGGCCTTGATGCGCTCCCGCTCGGCCTCGGTGGCGGGCCGGAACGGGCGGCGCGGCAGACCGGGGTTGCGGCCCTGCAGTTCGAGCGCGGCCTTGAGCGTGGCGGGCAGGTTGGGCGCGTCGACGGCCCGCCAGACGGTGAGGATGCGCTCGTGCAGTTCGAGGGCCCTGGCGTGGTCGCCTGCCTGCACCGCGTCCCACAACTCGACGCTCAGCCGGGGGGTGACGGTGGGGATCGCGGCGAGGGCTCCGTGGGCGCCCATGACGAACGCGGGGTAGTGCAGGTCGTCCAGCGCGGCGAGCACGGTGAACCGGTCGCGCAAGCGGTGCAGGAGATCGGCGAGCAGGTGGATGTCGCCGCCCGACTGCTTGACGGCCACGACCTGCGGGACGTCGCGCAGCATCTCGATGGTGTCCACCGGCACCAGCGCCCACGGCACGACGTTGTACAGGACGATCGGCAGGTCGGTGGCCTCGCCGATCTCGCGGTAGTGCGCGACGGTCTCCTCGGGGGACGGCGCGAACACATAGTGCACGGGGGTGACCTGGAGGGCGTCGACCCCGGCCGCCTTCAGCGCCAGCGAGTAGCGCTTGGCCTGTGCCGTGCTGTTCTGGATGACGCCGCCGATGACCGGAACGCGCCCCGCGACCTCGTCGACGACGGTGGCGCAGATCGCCGCGCTCTCCTCCAGGGACAGCGTCTGGCCCTCGCCGGTGCTGCCGCAGGCGCAGATCGCGGTGACGCCCTGGTCCAGGAGGTACTTCACCTCGCCGCGCAGCAGGTCGAGGTCGACCTCGTCGTTCGCGTCGAACGGCGTGACGACGGTCGAGATCATGCCGCCGAGCCGGATGTCCTTCACGTGGGTCTCCCGGGTATTGCCGCGCCCTAGGCGCGGATGTAACATCTGATGCATCAGATGTTAACACGCGGTCCCTCGTCAGCAGAACCGCCGCTTTCCGGACACGGCCGGCGCCCGTGCAGCATGAAGGGGCCGAACCGACCGTGTCGTCCGAGCCGCCATCGCAATGGAGCGAGCATGCCCCAACCGCCCGCCACGCCCGACGCCCGGGCGTCCCTGCGCAAAGTCGTCACCGCCAGCGCCCTCGGCACCACCGTCGAGTACTACGACTTCACCCTCTACGCGACCACCGCGGCACTGGTCTTCGACAAGGTGTTCTTCCCCGACGCCTCGCCCCTGGTGGGCACCCTCGCCGCCTTCGCCACCTACTTCGTCGGCTACGCCGCCCGCCCGCTCGGCGGCATACTCTTCGGTCACTTCGGCGACCGCCTCGGACGCAAGAACGTCCTCATCATCACCATGCTCATGATGGGGCTGGGCACCTTCGCGATCGGCCTGCTGCCCTCCTACGACAGCATCGGCATCGCCGCCCCGATCCTGCTCGTCGCCATCCGGCTGCTCCAGGGTCTCGGCATGGGCGGCGAGTACGGCGGCGGAGTGCTCATGGCGCTGGAGTACAGCCCGCGCTCCCGTCAGGGCTTCTTCACCTCACTGGTGCACATCGGCACCCCGGCGGGCGTGCTCATCCCGGTGGGCCTGGTCACCGTCCTCGACAACGCGCTGCCGTCCGGCTCGTACGACTCCTGGGCCTGGCGGCTGCCCTTCCTCGCCAGCATCCTGCTGGTCGGCGTCGGCATCTGGATGCGCCTGAACGTCACCGAGAGCCCCGAGTTCGTCAAGATGCGCGAGGACCGCGAGGTGCAGAGCCTGCCCGTGCGCCAGGTGCTGACCCGGCGGCCCGCCACGGTCCTGTTCTCCGTCCTCGCCAAGATCGCCGAAAGCGGCCTGTTCAACATCTACTACGTGGTGGCGATCACCTACGTCACCACCGAACTCGACCTGCCGAAGAGTCCCGTGCTGCTCGCCGTGCTGATCGCCTGCGCCGTCGAGTGCTGCACCCTGCCGTACTTCGGGGCCCTCTCGGACCGCATCGGGCGGCGCAAGGTGTACATCGCCGGTGCCCTCTTCCAGGCGATCCTGGCCGTGCCGTTCTTCCTGCTGCTGCAGACCGGCCAGTTCTGGGCCTACGTGTTGGGTATGACCCTCGGACTCGGCATCGGGCACGGCGCCATGTACGGCGCTCAAGGTGCCCTCTTCTCCAACCTCTATCCGGTCAACGTCCGCTACACGGGGCTGTCGGTCACCCAGCAGATCGGCGCCACCCTCGGCGGCGGGCTCTCCCCGCTCATCGGCACCGCCCTGCTGTCCGCGGCCGGCGGACACTGGGCCTGGCTGATCGTCTACTGCGTGGGCGTCGCCGTCGTCTCCGCCCTGGCCACCACCCGGCTGGGGGCCGGCGAGGCGCCCGTCCCCACGACCGGCGCACCGGCCCCGCACCTCCCCGAAAGGACCCAGGTCTCGTGAACAGCCTGTTCCTGCCCGAGCAGCACCCCGTGGAGCAGGCCCTGCGCGGCCTGACCCTGGCCCACCCCGACCTGCTGCACCTCACCGAGGACCCGCTGTACGTCACCACCCGCGACCGCCACCCCGGGCGGCGCGTGGGCATCGTCTCCGGCGGCGGCTCCGGCCATGAGCCGCTGCACACCGGATTCGTCGGCCGCGGCATGCTGGACGCCGCCGCCCCCGGCCGGATCTTCGCCTCGCCGCACAACCGGCAGGTGTACGAGGCGTCCCGGGCCGTCGCCGGCCCGGACGGCGTGCTGCACGTCGTGAAGAACTACACCGGCGACCGCATCAACTTCGGCATCGCCGCCGAGCGGCTGCGCGCCGACGGCATCCCCGTGCGCCGCGTCCTCGTCGACGACGACCTCGCCACCGACAGCGCCGAGACCGCCACCGGCCGCCGCGGCACCGGCGCCACCGTCATCGTGGAAAAGCTCCTCGGCGGCGCCGCCGACCGCGGCCTCGGCCTCGACGAACTCGCCGGTCTCGGCACCGAGTTCGCCGCGGCCTCGCGCAGCCTCGCGGTCGCCGCGCGCGCCCAGACCTCCCCGTCCCGCGGCGGCGAGGCGTTCGCACTGCCCGACGGCACGCTCGAATACGGCGTCGGCATCCACGGCGAGCGCGCCGCCGCCACCCTGGAACACCCCGGCTTCGAAGAACTCGTCGACCGCATGACCCAGCAGGTCCTCGACGCGCTGCCGACGGCCACCGGCCGGGTCCTGCTGCTGGTCAACGGCCTGGGCGCGACCACGCTGCTGGAGTTGCACGCCGTCCACGCCCGGGTGTCCGAGCTGCTGGACAAACGCGGCCTGAGCGTGGCCGGCCGGCTCGTCGGGACGTTCGTACCGGCCCTGGACATGAGCGGCTTCTCCGTCACGGTGACCGCCCTGCGCGAGGACTGGACCGCCTTCTGGCACGCACCGGCCCGCACCCCCGCCTTCCCCGCACTGGAGACGATCCGTTGACCATCGACCGGCATCTCGTCCTGCGCACCTACGCGCAGGCGGCCCACACCGCGCACGACACCCTCACCGCCCTCGACCAGCTCTCCGGCGACGGCGACTTCGGCGACAACCTCCGCGAAGGGCTCGACCGGGTCGTCTCGGCCCTGGCGGCCCGGCCCGCCGAACCGCCGTTCGCGGTGGCAGCGGAGGTCTTCCTGAACGAGGTCGGCGGCACCAGCGGCCCCCTGCTCGGGCTGCTGTTCCAGGAGATCGCGGGCGCCCTCGCCGCCGGGGACGACCGCGCGGCCTGGGCCCGCGGGGTACGCGAGGGACTCGCCGCGATCCAGCGGGTCGGGGAGGCGGAGCCCGGGGACCGCACCATGGTGGACGCCCTGGTCCCGGCCCGGGACGCCCTGGAGGCGGGCGAGGACCTGCGGGACGTCGCCCTCGCCGCCCTCGCGGGCGCCCGGGCCACGGCCGCGCTGCGGGCCCGGCGCGGACGCGCCTCCTATGTCGGTGAACGCGCCGTCGGCTCGGCCGACCCCGGCGCCATGGGGGTGGCCCTGCTGTTCTGGTCCCTGGCCCGGGCACAGGACCGGTCACCGGGCGAACTGACGGACTTCCTCGGGACCACGCACGAGCCGGGCCAGGGCCCGGCGCCCGACCGGAAGACCCCCGCACACCAGGGCTGACCCCGGCCCCCACCACACGAGCAACACTGCGAGCGCCGACTCCAGCTGACGTCCGATCACGGCACACGCGGCCCGGAGTCACCCGCGGCGAGCACGTCCACGACGCCGCGGCGCTCGGCGCCGGCATCAAGCGCAAGGGCCGACCGACCGCGCACCGCACCCACCCAGGGACGCGGGGAACTGCGCGCTCAACCCCCACACGCCCGCACATACCCACCCCCCGCACTCACCCGGTACCCGGGGGCGCGGGGAACTGCGCGCCCGGCCACAACGCACCGGCACATACCCACGAACTCCCCGCCCCCGCCGCCCCGTTGCCCTCCAGGCTGATCCTCTTGGCGCCGCCGGGCATGCCGCCGGCCCCCACGCGGCCCGCGTAACGGCTTGGTTTCCGAGGTCAATTTTCCCGTCCGACGGGTTGGCCTGGCGGCCCCCCGCTCATTATCGTTCGGCAACCTCACTCAATCGTTCCGCTGAACGAATAGTCGGAAGGGGCGGTCGGTCCATGCCCGACATCCATGACCCACGACGGCGCTCCGTCCTCGCCGGCGCCGCCGCGCTCGGCGCTTCGTGGCTGCTGTCCGGCTGCACGGGGGCCTCGGCCGCCCCGGTGCCGCCCACCGGCGACCGGCAGGGCGCACCCGACAGCGGCGGCACCCTGCGCATCGCACGGCCCCCCGCCTCCGATGCCGAGACGCTGGACCCGGCCGGCGCCCTGTCGGCGTACGAATACCTGGGCGCCCTGTACAACCGGCTGATCAGGGTCGGCGCCGACGGAGCGCTCGCCGCCGACCTCGCCGAGTCATGGGAGCCCGACGCCAAGGCCCGCACCTGGACGTTCCGGCTGCGCAAGGGCGTCACCTTCCACGACGGGCGCGCCTTCACCTCGGCCGACGCCGCCTACACCCTGCGGCACATCCTGGACGAGGCGACCGCGTCCCCGCAGGCGGCCGTGCTCGCCCCGCTCATCGAAGCGGCCGCGCTGCGCACGCCCGACGCGCACACCCTCGTGGTACCGCTGAAGACCCCCAACGCCGAGTTCCCGAGCCTGCTCACGCACTACAACTGCTACGTCATCCCCGACGGCGGCGCCCGCGCCGCCGGGCGCACCGGCATCGGCACCGGCCCGTTCAAGCTGGAGTCGTTCACCCCGGCGGGACCCGGGCGCGTCGTCGCCTTCGAGGACCACTGGGCGGGCCGCCCCGTCCTCGACGCCATCGCCTTCTACTCCGTCGCCGACATGTCGGCCCGCTCCAACGCGCTGCTGGCCGGCCAGGTCGACCTGCTGTCCCAGACCAACCTGGACTTCGCCACGGCGCGCGTCGTCGCCGCCTCCGACCGGGCCACCGTCGCCCGCGTCAAGGACGCCCAGTGGTACGTGCTGCCGATGCTCACCACCGAGAGACCCTTCACCGACGTCCGTGTCCGGCAGGCGATGAAACTGGCCTACGACCCCGACCACGTGGTCAAGGTGGCGCTGCAGGGCGCGGGCACCGCGGGCTGGGACAACCCGGTGCCGCCCAGCGACCCCGCCCACCGCGCCGAGCACCCCGCGCACGACCCGGAACAGGCCCGCCACCTGCTGAAGAAGGCCGGGTACGAAGGGCTCGCCGTCGAGCTGTACACCTCCGCGTACGACCCGCTCTTCACCCCCATGGCCCTCGCCTACCAGGACTCGGCCCGACGGGCCGGCATCCGGGTCAAGGTGAAGACGGCGGCGGCGGACTCGTACTACACGCAGATCTGGATGAAGAAGCCGCTGATGGCCACCTACTGGTTCACCGGCCGGCCCGTCGACCAACTCTTCACCCAGATCTTCCGCGGCGGCTCCGCCTACAACGAGACCGCGTGGTCCGACGCCGCCTTCGACGCCCTGCTCGACCGGGCCCGCGCCGAGACCGACGACGCCAGGCGCCGCGACCTGTACGGCGAGGCGCAGACCATGGTGATCGAACGGGGCGGGGCGATCACCCCGATGTTTGCGGACCGGCTCGTCGGCGTCTCCCGCGCGGTGCGCGGCTACGCCGAACACGGCTTCGAGTTCGACTATCTGGGCATCGGCCTGAAGGGAGCCTGAGCATGCTCGCGTTCCTCGCCCGGCGCGTCTTCGCCGCCGTCGGCACCCTGTTCCTCTCCTCCGTGCTCGTCTTCCTCGCCGTGCAGGCCCTGCCCGGCGATGTCGCCGGGCAGATCCTCGGCAAGGACGCCACCCCGGACGCGGTGGCCGCCCTGCGCACCGGACTCGGCCTCGACCGGCCCGCCTGGGAGCGCTACCTCGACTGGATGGGGGGCGCCCTGCACGGCGACTTCGGCACCTCGCTCGTCTCCCAGCGGCCCGTCGGCGGCGAGGTGGCCGCCCACCTCGGCAACTCCGCGCTGATCGCGGGCGTCACCGTCCTGTTCGCGGTGACCGGCTCCCTCGTGCTCGGCGTCGTCGCGGGCCTGTACCGGGACCGCTGGCCCGACCATCTCATCTCCACCGTCAGCCTGGTCGGCATGAGCGTGCCCGAGTTCGTCGTCGCCACCGTGCTGGTGCTGTGCTTCTCCATCGCCCTGCCCTGGTTCCCGGCCGTGGTGCTCTACGGCCCCGACGCGAGCGTCGGCCAACTCCTGCCCGCGGTGTGGCTGCCCGCCCTCGCGCTCGCCGTGGTGATGGCCGCGTACATCGTCCGGATGGCCCGCACCTCGGTGATCGACGTGATGGCGAGCGAGTACGTGACCACGGCCCGCCTCAAGGGGCTGTCCCCCTGGCGGGTGGTCACCCGGCACGCGCTGCCCAGCGCCCTGCTGCCCACCCTGCACGTCATCGCGCTCAACGTGGCCTGGCTGGTCGGCGGCGTCGCCGTCGTCGAGAACGTCTTCAACTACCCCGGCATCGGCAAGCTGATGCTGTCCTCCGTGCAGAACCGCGACCTGCCCGTCATCCAGGCCGTCGCCCTCGTCAGCGCCGTCGTCTACACCCTGTGCAACCTCGCCGCCGACCTCGGCGCCATGGCCCTCGACCCCAAGCTGCGCACCCGTGGGAGGACCCGATGACCACCCTCGACACACCGGCGCCCGCCGCACCCGCGACCGCCGCCGCCCGTGCGGTCCGCGCCTGGCACACCCTGCGCTCCTCACGCACCGCCGTCATCGGTCTGGCCGTCGTCGCCGTCCACGTCCTGATCGCCCTGCTCGCCCCGCTGCTGACCTCCTACGACCCGGTCGCGAACGACGCCGGGCAGGCGCTGCTCGGCCCGGGCGGGCACCACTGGGCGGGCACCGACCAGTACGGGCGCGACGTGCTGACCCGGGTGCTGCACGGCGGCCGGTACGCGCTCGGCGTGTCGGCCGCCGCCACCGTGCTCACCGTCGCCCTCGGCACGGTGATCGGCTGTGCGGCGGCATTGCGCGGCGGCTGGTTCGACGACCTGCTCGGCCGGGTGCTGGACGCCGTTCTGTCGGTGCCGTCGATCCTCGCGCTGCTCGTCGTCGTCACCGCGCTGGGCACCGGCCCCGCGGTCATCGTCCTCGCCGTCGCCGTCGTGTACGTCCCCCAGGTCGTCCGTGTGATCCGCGGCGCCGCGCTCGCCGTCGTACCCGCCGACTACGTCACCGCGGCCCGCGCCCGCGGCGAGGGCACCTGGTCGATCCTGCGCCGCGAGGTCCTGCCGAACATCGTCGACGTGGTGTGCGTGGAGTTCGCCATGCGGGCCTCCTGGGTGGTGCTGCTGATCTCCTCGCTGTCCTTCCTCGGCTTCGGCGCCGCACCGCCGACCCCCGACTGGGGGCTCATGGTCGCCGAGAACCGCACCGCCATCACCGTCGTCCCGCTGGCGAGCCTGGCGCCGATCATCGCCCTGGCCACCCTCGTCGTCGGGCTCAACCTCGCCGCCGACGGCCTGTCCAAGGCATGGGGCGTCGACCGGATCAGAAAGGGCTCCCGATGACCTCGACCGTCTCCGCCGCGCCGCCCGCAGACCGGGCCACCGCACCGGTCGTCCGCGTCCGCGCCCTCTCCGTCGCCTACCGCGCGGGCGGCCGGGACATACCCGTCGCGCACGAGGTGTCCTTCGATGTCGCCCCCGGACACACCCTCGCCCTGGTCGGCGAGTCCGGCAGCGGCAAGTCGACCGTGGCCGCCACCCTGCTGGGGCATCTGCGGCACGGTTCACGGATCACCGGCGGTTCGGTGACCGTGGCCGGATCGGACGTCTTCGCCCTGCCCGCCCGGCAGTTGCGGCGGCTGCGCGGCAGCACCGTCGCCCTGGTCGCACAGAACGCCGGCCACGCCCTGACCCCGACCATGCGCATCGGCCGGCAGATCGCCGAGGCAGGCGGCGACGTGCCCGTGACCGACCTGCTCGACCAGGTGCGGCTGCCCCGCCCCGCCGAACTCGCCCGCCGCTACCCGCACGAACTCTCCGGCGGCCAGCAGCAACGCGTCGCCATCGCCATGGCCGTCGCCGCCCGCCCCAAGGTCCTCGTCCTGGACGAACCCACCACCGGCCTGGACGTCGTCACCCAGCGCGGCGTCCTCGACCTGATCGGCGCCCTGCGCGACGAACTCGGCCTGGCCGCCGTGCTGGTCAGTCACGACCTCGGCGTCGTCGCCCACACGGCCGACGAGGTGACCGTGCTGCGCTCCGGCCGCGTGGTCGAGTCGGCACCCACCCGCCGTCTGTTCGCCGCGCCGCGCGATCCATACACCCGCCGTCTGCTGGCGAGCGTGCCGCGCCTGGACGACACCGGGCTCGCGCGAGTCGGCGAGGACGGCGAACGGGAGGTGCGGCCGAAAAGCGCCGTGCCCGCCGACGCCCCGGTGGCCGTCACCGCGCGGGACGTGAGCATCGACTACGGCGCGACGCGCGCCGTGCACGGCGTCTCCTTCGACGTGCGGCGCGGCGAAGTCCTCGCCCTGGTCGGCGAGTCCGGCAGCGGCAAGTCCACCCTCGCCTGGGCGCTCGCCGGGCTGCGCACCCCGTCCGGCGGCACCATGACCCACCCGGCGGGCGACCTCGCCCGCCCCGCCCGTGACCGACCGCGCGAGCTGCGCCGCCGGGTCCAGCTCGTCTTCCAGAACGCCGACACCTCCCTCAACCCGCGCCGCTCGGTGGGCGACGCGATCCGCCACCCGCTGCGCCTGTTCGGCACGGCCGCCCACCGCGCCGAGGCCGCGGACCGTGCCAGGGCCCTCATCGCCGACGTACGGCTCGACCCGGCCTTGGCCGACCGGCTGCCCGCACAGCTCTCCGGCGGTCAGCGCCAGCGCATCGGCATCGCCCGCGCCCTGGCCGGCCGCCCCGACGTGCTGATCGCCGACGAGATCACCACCGCCCTCGACGTCTCCGTCCAGGCCGACGTGTTGCGCCTGCTGGACGACCTGCGCCGGGAACGCGAGCTGGCCTGCCTGTTCATCAGCCACGACCTGGCCGTCGTACGGGGCATCGCCGACCGGGTCGTCGTACTGCGGCACGGCGTGGTGGTCGAGGAAGGGCCCACCGAGGCCGTGTTCGCCGCACCCGGCCACCCCTACACGCGCCGGCTGATGGCCGCCGCCCTGGAACCCGACCCCAAGGCCCGGCCGCGCGCCGGCCGGACACCGGACGCGGCCCTGGACTGGAGGGACGCCGCCACACCGGACGACGTGTGGACGGACCTGGGCGACGGGCACCGGGTGCGCCGCTGGCACCCGGTGCCCCCGGAACCCCACGCAGCGGCCGCCGCGGCGGCCGAGGAAACGGAAGGAGCCGCGTGAAGTACCGCGCACACTTCGAGCGCCGGGTCGTCCGCGAGGACCTGTGGATCCCCACCCGGGACGGCACCCGGCTGCACGCCCGCGTCTGGCGGCCCGCCGACGCGGAGGACGACCCCGTGCCCGCGCTCCTGGAATACCTGCCCTACCGCAAGAGCGACTGGACCGCGCCGCGCGACGCCCAGCGCCACCCCTGGTACGCGGGCCACGGCTACGCCTCCGTACGCGTCGACATCCGCGGCCACGGCGACAGCGAGGGCACGCCCGGCGACGAGTACGACGCCCGGGAACTCGCCGACGGCGTGGACGTCGTCGAATGGCTGGCCGCCCAGCCCTGGTGCACCGGCCGCGTCGGCATGTTCGGCATCTCCTGGGGCGGCTTCAACGCCCTGCAGATCGCGGCCCTGGCCCCCGAGCCGCTGAAGGCGATCGTCACCGTCTGCTCCACCGACGACCGCTACGACAACGACGTGCACTACACCGGCGGCGCCGTCCTCGGCATCGACATGGCCGCCTGGGCCGGCACCATGCTCGCCTTCGCGTCCCGGCCGCCGGACCCGGCCGTGGTCGGCGCCGAGAGGTGGCTGCCGATGTGGCGCGCACGCCTCGACGCCCTCGAACCGCTGCTGCACACCTGGCTCGCCCACCAGGAACGCGACGCCTACTGGCGGCACGGCAGCGTCTGCGAGGACTACGGCGCCATCGACGCCGCGGTCCTCGCCGTCGGCGGCTGGCACGACCCCTACCGGGACACGGTGCTGCGGCTGGTCGAGCACCTGCCGCACGACCGGGTCCGCGGCCTGATCGGCCCCTGGTCGCACCAGTACCCGGACCGGGAACTGCCGCCCGGCCCCGCCATCGGCTTCCTCCAGGAGACCCTGCGCTGGTGGGACCAGCACCTGAAGGACCGGGACACCGGGGTGATGGCCGAACCGCTGCTGCGGTCCTGGATCAACGACCCGGTCCCGCCCGCCACCACCTACGACGTGATGCCGGGCCGCTGGGTCGGCGACGACGCCTGGCCGTCGCCGAGCATCACCTGGCACGCCTGCCCGCTCGGAGCGGACACCGCGCCCGTCACCGTCCGCTCGCCGCAGCACACCGGCGTGGACGCCGGCCGGTTCTTCCCGTTCGGCAACCCGGGCGATCTGCCGCCCGACCAGCGCGAGGAGGACGGGCGTTCGGTCTGCTTCGACACGGCGCCGCTGGACGAACGGATGGAGATCCTGGGCCGCCCGCGGGTCCGGCTCCGCCTCGACAGCGCCACCCCGCGCGCCCATGTCGTCGTCCGGCTGTGCGACGTCGCCCCCGACGGCTCCTCCACCCTCGTCACCCGCGGCGTGCTCAATCTGCTCAGCCGCAACGGACGGGACCGCGCCGACGACTGGACTCCTGGGACGTACGAGGACATCGATATCGAACTCACCGGCATCGGCTACGCGTTCCCGCCCGGCCACCGCGTCCGGGCCGCCGTCAGCGACGCGTACTGGCCCTGGGTGTGGCCGCACGGCGAACGCGGCGAGCTGACCGTGCTCCCCGCCCGCAGCAGCCTGCTGCTGCCGGTGCGCGCCGCGGGGCAGGAGCCGCCGATCCGGTTCGAGGAACCCGAGCAGGCGCCGCCCCTGCCCGTGACCCACGACCGGCCGGCCGTACGGCGCCCCGAACGCCTCGTCACCCGGGACGTGGCGGCGGGGGAGTGGACCCTTCAGGTCGACCCGGACTACGGCGGCTCGCGGACCTATCCGGACGGCCTGAAGTACGAGGAGAGCGCACGCGAGACCTACCGGATCCGCGAGGCGGACCCGCTGTCCGCCCGTGCCGTCTCCGAGTGGACGATCCGGCTCACCCGCGGCGAGGATTGGCGGGCCGAGGTGGTCGCCCGGACCGGACTGCGGGCCACGGCCACCGAGTTCATCATGGACAGCCACATCGAGGCACGGGCGAACGGAGAGACAGTGGCCAAGCGCGCCTGGCACCACACCACCCCGCGGACCTCCGGATGACGGCGGCCAGGACTCCGCGCCGTGCCGTGGCCGCCGCCGACCGCACCCGGCAGCCCACGGAGGTGCGCCGCCGCCTCATCGTCGAGGCGGCCGTCCCGCTGATCGCCGAACGCGGCTACGGGTCGGTGGGCGTCCGGGACGTGGCGGCCGCGGCAGGGGTGTCCGTCGGCACCGTCACCTACCACTTCGGCAGCGTCCAGGAAATCCTCTCCGAGGCGATGGTCCTGCACATCGAGGGCTACTACGCGGCCCTCAGCCGGGCCGCCGAGGCCGCGACCAGCGGAGCGCAGGCGCTGCGGCTGCTGGTGGACGCCCTGTTCACCGAGGACACCGACCGCCACTGGCGGATGTGGTTCGAGTACTGGAACGCCGGCGAGCAGGACCGCGACCAGCCGTTCGCCCGCGGGCAGGCGGACCGCTACCGGGACTGGCACGAGCAGATCCGCGCCCTCGCGGCGCGCGCCGTCGCCGACGGCGACGCGGACTGCGCCGACATCGACGGTTTCACGGTTCGCTTCGCCGCCCTCGCCGACGGGCTCGCGCTCCAACGGCTGCGGCAGGCACCGCCGTTGACCACGCAGGACGCCCGCCGCCATCTGAACCGGCTGATCGAGACGGAGCTGACACCGCGCCACCCGCGCCCGGCCGTGCCCGGCGACTGACCGCACCCGCGCCCAAGGGGGCGGAGCCGGATTCCGGTGGCGGGCGCGCGCCCGCCACCGGAATCCGGCTCCTTCAGGATGCCGTGGCGGGGGCCCGGCGAGTACACTATTCACTGAGTGATGAATTAATGGTGGCCAACCGCTGCTCTCCGGAAAGGCAGGGCTGTGATGGAACGGACCACATGTTGTGTCGTGGGCGGCGGTCCCGCGGGCATGGTGCTCGCCCTGCTGCTGGCCCGGGCCGGTGTCGAGGTGACGGTCCTGGAGAAGCACGAGGACTTCCTGCGCGACTTCCGCGGCGACACCGTGCACCCCTCGACGCTCGCCCTGCTGGACGACCTGGGCCTGGCCGAGAGGTTCGCCCGGCTCCCGCAGCGCCGGGTGCACACCGTCCAGATGCCCGTCGGGGCCGGCCGGTCGCAGGTCACGGTCGCCGACCTCGCGGTGCTGCGCGGCCCGTACAACTACGTGGCGATGGTGCCCCAGTGGGACCTCCTGGACCTGCTCGCGGACGAGGCCCGGCGCGAACCCGCCTTCCAGCTGCGGATGGGCACCGAGGCCGAATCCTTCCTGGTCGAGCGCGGCCGGGTGACCGGCGTCCGCTACCGCACCCGGGACGGCCGGCACGGAGAGCTGCGCGCCCTGCTCACCGTCGCCTGCGATGGCCGCGGCTCCCTGGCCCGCTCCCGGCCGGAGCTGGGGCTGCGCCGCTACCGCTGCCCGATGGACGCCTGGTGGTTCCGGCTGCCCCGGCACGCGGGGGATCCGCGCGGACTCGTCGGTGCCGCGGGCGACCGCTTCCTGACCGCGATGATCGACCGCGGGGACTACTGGCAGTGCGCCGCCCTCATCCCCAAGGGCTCCGACGCCCGCCGCCGCGCCGCCGGGCTCGACCGCTTCCGCGCCGAGTTCGCCACCGCCGTCCCCTGGATCGCGGACCGCGTCGGACGGCTGCGCTCCTGGGACGAGGTCAGGCTCCTCGACGTCCGCCTGGACCGGCTGCGCCGCTGGCACCGGCCCGGCCTGCTGTGCATCGGCGATGCCGCCCACGCGATGTCCCCGGTCTTCGGCATCGGCATCAACCTCGCCGTCGAGGACGCCGTGGCCGCCGCGCGTCATCTGGTGGGGCCGCTGCGCCGCGGCACCGTGGGCCTGCACGACGTGCGCGCCGTCCAGCGTCGCCGCCGCCCCACCACCGTCGCCACCCAGGGGCTGCAACGCCTGGCCCACGCCCGCCTCATCGCCCCCGTCCTGGAGGGCCGCCCGCCCCTCGGCGATGTGCGCAGGGCCCGGCACGCGGCCGGTCTGCTCGCCAACTCCCGGCTACTGCGCCGGCTCCCCGCGTACTTCATCGGATACGGCGCCCTACGCGAACGCCCCCCGAAAAGCGCCATCCGATAGCCGACCGGCCGCTTCACAGGGTCGCCAGCCAGCGCGCCGCCGCGACGGGCCGGCCGAACCGGTGGGTCGTGAGCGGGGCGAACCTCGGGTCGTGGACGCGTCGTTCGATCTCGCGGTGGCGGGCCCGGTGCTGGGACCAGGCCCACCAGGCGGGGTGCCGCCGCGTCAGCCAGTCCCGCCAGGTCTCCCTGTTGCCGCCGTAGACCACCTCGCGCATCACCGTGCGCCGCAGGGACCGGCGCAGGATGCGGGGCATCACGACCCTTCGCGGGTAGTCCAGCCAGAGGACGGTGTCCGCCCGCTCCCACATGAGGTCGCGGACCTCCGGGTAGCCGAGCGAGTCGAAGACCCAGCGGGGCTCGGCGGTGAGCGCCGCCACGTCCTCGGCCAGTGCGGCGTTCACGGACCAGCCGGGGCCGTCGAAGTACAGCGCGTCCATCTCGTGGTAGGGCAGCCCCAGTCGAGCGCTCACCGCCCGGGCGAGCGTGGATTTGCCCGCACCGGTGACACCCACCACCAGAATCCGCTGCACACCAGCACCCTACCCACCGTGGTGCGACGGTCGTTCGGCTGCGGGAGCGTCGTGGCCGGGCGCCCAGTTCCCCGCGCCCCTTTGCTTTGGGGCGCTGCGGGACCTGGCGGCAGTTGGTGGCCCAGGCGCAGCCGTGCAGGGGGCCGCAGCCGAAGACCACGGCCACCCCGCCTGCGAGACCTCGGCCCGAACACGCCTTTCTCCCACGGCGGTTGACCGGTGACCGGGAACAGCTCCGCCCACGGCCCGGCGAGCACCGGGGTGCGGGGCAGCCGGTGCCCCGCACCCCGGTGCTCACCCGACTCGGCGAGTCGCCGGTCAGGCGGTCAGCCGCTGCGGCTGACGCACGGTCAGCCGTCCGGTGCGGGCGAGCGCGGCGATCGACGCGGCGCACCCGAGGCCCGTCCCGGCCAGGGCGCCCCAGGCGAGCCAGAGCGCGTCGTGCCGTACGGCGAAGTCCCACAGCGCCCCCGTGGCGAGGTTGCCGAGCGTGATGCCCAGCCCGGAGACGGTGTTGTAGAGGCCGTAGTGGGTGGCGACCAGCCGGTCGCCGGCGAGCGAGACGACGGTGTCCATCTCGAAGGGGTAGACGACGGCGCCGCCCGCCGCGAGCAGCACGACCGCGGTCAGCAGGGCGGCGACCACCGCCGCCGCGGCGTGGTGCGGCACGAGCGCCGGCGGCACGAACGCCAGCCCCATCGCCGTGAGCCCGCGCACCAGCGCCTCATGGCCGCTCCAGCGTTTCCTCGCCCAGCCGGTGAGCCGGAGCTGGCCCAGCACGGCGACGGCCGCCGACACCACGAACAGGCCGCTGGTGACGGCCGTGCCGTTCGCGCCCAGGGCGTCGGCGGCGGCCAGCGGGAGAGCCAGATAGACCTGGAACGTCAGGACGTACGACCCGATCATGGCGGTGGCAAAGAGCAGGAACGGCCGGTTGGCCACCACACCGCGCCACTGCGCCAGCACCCCCTCGCGCCCGGTGCCGGCGCCGGTGCCGGCCGCCGCGTCGCGCCGGGCCGGCAACGCGCGCCACTGCAGCAGGGTCAGCGCGCCGAAGACGCCCGCCGCCGCCGTGCCGACCAGCCTGAAGTCGGCTGCCAGCAGGCCGAGTCCGACCAGTGGACCGAGCAACATGCCTGCCTGGTAGTGCACGTTGAAGACGGCGAACGCGTCCACCCGGCGCTCACCCGCCTCCACGGCGAGATAGGCGCGCACGGCCGGATTGAACAGCGCGCCCGCGAACCCGGTCGCCGCGGAGGCGACCAGCAGGGCGGGCAGGTTGTCGACCCAGCCGAGCAGCCCGAAACCGACCGTGCGCAGCAGACAGCCCGCCATGATCGGGGCCTTGTAGCCGTAGCGGTCCGCGAGGGTGCCGCCGATGAGGAACATGCCCTGCTGGGAGAAGTTCCGCACGCCCAGCACCAGTCCCACCGCCCAGGCGGCGAGGCCGAGCGCACCGGAGAGATGGACGGCCAGATAGGGCATGAGCATGTAGAAGGCGAGGTTGATGGCGAGCTGATTGGCCATCAGCAGCCGTACGGCGGGCGGGAAGGAGCGGGTCTGCCGCCACAGGTTCCTCATCGTGCGGCCCCCGTGAGCCGGGGGAGGCCGCCGCCCGCGAGCGGGTCGGTGACGTGGGTGCAGCGCGTCCAGCGGGTGACGGCCCGCTCGCCCGCCTCGCCGATCTCGTCCGGTTCGTCGGCGGGCGGGTGCCCGAGCAGACCGTGCCGCCGGCAGTAGGCGTCGTCGAAGACGGTGCCGACGTAGCGCTGCGGTCCGTCGGGGAAGACGGCGGCGATGCGGTCCTCGGCGGGCAGGGTGCGGGCCAGCCAGCGGGCGACCAGGGCCACCGCGCCCACGCTCCAGCCGCCGGTGGCGTAGTGGTGCCGGGCCAGCCGGCGCGCGGCCCACACCGCCTCGGGCGCGGCCACCCAGTGCACCTCGTCGAAGAGGCCGTAGGCGACGTTGCGCGGGTAGATGCTGCTGCCCAGGCCGCGCATCAGACGCGGCGCCGCGGGCTGACCGAAGATGGTGGAGCCGGTGGTGTCCACGCCGACCACGCGCAGCCCGGGGAAGAAGCCGCGCAGCACGGAGGCGATGCCCGCGGAGTGGCCGCCGGTGCCCACGGAGACCACCAGGGCGTCGATACGGTCGAGTTGGGCGACGAGTTCGTGGGCGAGCGGGGCGTAGGCGGCCACGTTGTCCGGGTTGTGGTACTGGTCCGGGCACCAGGCGTCGGGGTCGGCGGCGAGCAGCTCGGTGACGCGGTCGCGGCGGGCCTGCTGCCAGCCGCCGTCCGGATGCGGGTCGCCGACCAGGTCGACCTCGGCGCCGTAGGCGGTGAGCAGGCCCGTCATCAGGGGCTCCATGCCGGGGTCGGAGACCACGGTGACCGGGTGGCCGTACGCCGCGCCGGCCAGGGCCAGACCGAGGCCGAGGGTGCCGGACGTCGACTCGACGATGCGGGCGCCCGGCAGCAGCCGGCCGCGCTCACGGGCGGCGTGGACCATGTACAGGGCGGTGCGGTCCTTGATGCCACCGGGGTTGTGCCCTTCGAGCTTGGCCCAGAAGCCGCGTCCGGCGGCCGTGAAGGGGTCCCCGATCCACAGGACGGGGGTGTCACCGACGAGGCCGGCGGGGGTGTGCAGCGGATGCTTGGCGTCGGCGAGCAGCCCCGCGGGGGAGTGCGGCGCGGACGCGAACGGGACGGGGGAGTGCTGGATGGGGGACTGCTGGGCGGGGGACTGCGGCACCGGTGTGCCGTCGTGCTGCTGCATGGCGTGCTTCTCCCGCGGCCGGTGAACACGCTCAGGTGCCGGCCGCCGTGGTTCGAAGGAGCGGGGGTCCGATCGGTCGGAGCGCAGCGCGGCGGCAGGCACGGGGCCATGGCGCGTCGCGCGGCTCGCGGTACGGTCAGGACCTCCACACGCCCAGGCGGGCTCTCGACCGGCCGGCCGTGGCCGGTCCGGGCGCCGGACCGGCGGGCGGGCCCGTCCTCGCGGCGGGGAGTCCGTCGTCACCGGCGGCGGGCGCCGCGGCCTCGTCCACGGCGGGAACGGGCGAGGCGATGTCCCGGGGCGGCTGCACCGTGGGCTCGTCGGTGTCCCAGCACTGCGCCAGGTCGTCCCCCGAGGGCGGCGCCGGCTGCGTGACCGGCACGGCGAAGGGCGGCGGCGCCTGGTCGCAGGCCGCCGCGGCCGGCAGGGGAGTGTCGGCCCGTACGAATCCCGCGGGTGCCGGGCCGTGGGCGCAGCCGAGCACGTGGACCAGCGCGGCGAGCAGCACCACCAGTGCCGCTCCGGCCCGTGACACGGGCCGGTGCTCGCGACGTACCGACCAAGCCACCATGGACACGCAACGTAGTCGATCATGTGCATAAAGTGCCGGTGAGGTGCGCCGGGTGCGGCCGCCGCGTCTGCCGGGACACCGCGCCGGCGACGGCGATCGGCCCGCAAGTCCGCCGGGGCGGCGGGTCCGCGGCGCGGGGACGGCGACATGTGTGCGATCACCGCATCGGGTGAACGCAGACCCGCGTGCGCCCGTATCTCCCCTCGACAGTCCGTCCGCCGCGCGGACGACGCAGGCCCCCGACGGAGGGAGCGACGTGCCCCAGCAGCAGCGATCACACCCCGGCAGCACCCCTTCTCCCGCCCGTCTGGTCCGTGCGGCCGCCTACGCCGCGAGCGTGGCCCTGCTGCCCCTGTCCGCGGCCTGCGGCGGGGGAGAGGACGAGGCGGCGCGTGCGCCCGGGGCGTCGGGGACTCCCGCGATCTCCGCGGTGCAGGCCCAGGTCGTGGCGCCGGCGAAGGTCGAGGTCATCGCGCGCCTGACCGACTGCACGGCCAAGATCCGGATCGAGGCGGACGAGCTGCGGCAGGGCGTCTGCCACACCGAGCGCGCCGACTACCTCATCACCACCTTCCCCGAGGAGCGGTTCCAGCGGACCTGGCTGGAGACCGCGGGCATGTACCAGGGGGACTTCCTGGTGGGATCCCGCTGGGTGATCAGTGCCGAGCGGGAGTCGCTTGAACGGTTCCGGACCAGGACCGGCGGCACGATCGTCCACATGTCCGGGATGGGCCCGAGCCCGGCGCCGCCGTCCTCCTGACACCGCCGTTCTGCTGATGCCACGGTCTTCCGGGGACCGCCGTCCTGCCTGACGCCGCGGTCTTCCTGGGCCCGCCGTCCTGCCGGTGCGGTCAGGGACGGCCGGGCCGGAAGTCGCCGATGACGTACAGGGCCTCGTCGTCGAGCGCGTTCTTCTCCCGGTCCAGCGCGATACGCGTCGGGTGTCCGTCGGCCGCGAAGTCCGCCTCGGCCGTCGCGGCCCCCTCGCGCCGTGCCCCGTCGAGTTCGGCGAGCAGGTCCTGAAGGGTGGGTACGACACCAGGTGACCGCTTCACGACCCGCCGGGCGCTCTCGTCGAGTCCGACGGCGTCCACCACCTCGCCGTCGCCGACGATCACCCGGAACGTGCCGATCAGCGCCCGTTCCCCCGCGCTCGACGTCAGCGTGTACGTGTACGCGGTGGGCTCCTTCCAGCCGGTCACGGGCGTGGGCTTGGTCCGCAGCGGGACGGTCCGCTCACCGCACGCCGCCGCGGCGCACAGCACCGCCGCGGTGAGCACGAGCCGGGACAGCGGGCAGCGGGTGGCACGGGTTACGGCGGACATGGGGGTGCTCCCTTCGCAGGACGGTCGGTCGTCCCTGTGACGCCCCGGCCCCCGTGAAGGTTCGCCCGCCGCGACGGCCTCCTGGACCGCCCCGGTCCTGCCGGGTATGCGCGCAGGTCAGCGGGCTATTGACGGACATGACAACGGTCACCGGTGCAGTCTTTGGCGTTTTCCCCGGGCATGCGTTTCACTGCGAGTCGGGCATCCGTCGCGAGCGGGGAGGCACACGAGATGAGCGAGCACGACCACGGCGTGGGGCTCGACCACGGCGCGGGCGGCCACGCGGGGCACGCGCACGGCGTGGCCGCGGACGCCGACCGCCGCTGGCTGGCCATCGCGCTCACGCTGATCACGGTGTTCATGGCCGCCGAGGTCGCCGTCGGCATCGTCGCGGGTTCCCTGGCGCTGATCTCGGACGCGGCGCACATGCTCACCGACGCCGTCTCCATCGTGCTCGCACTCGTCGCGATGCGGCTCGCCGCCCGCCCGGCGCGCGGCGGCTTCACCTACGGCCTGAAGCGGGCCGAGATCCTGTCCGCCCAGGCCAACGGGCTGACCCTGCTGCTGCTCGGCGCTTGGCTCGCCTACGAGGCGGTGCGCCGGCTGATCGCGCCACCGCAGGTGCAGGGCGGTGCGATGCTGGTCACCGCGCTCGCCGGGATCGCCGTGAACATCGCCGCGACCTGGTGCATCTCCAAGGCCAACCGGTCCTCGCTCAATGTCGAGGGCGCCTACCAGCACATCCTCAACGACCTGTTCGCCTTCGTCGGCACGGCCGTCGCCGCCCTGATCGTGGTGCTCACCGGCTTCGCGCGGGCCGACGCCCTCGCCACGCTCGTCGTCGTCGCCCTGATGGCGAGGGCCGGGTACGGGCTGCTGCGCGATTCCGGCCGGATCTTCCTGGAGGCCGCCCCCGCCGATGTCGACCCGGACCTGCTGGGCGACACCCTCGCCGGCCGGCCGTCCGTCACCGAGGTCCACGACCTGCATGTCTGGCAGATCACCTCGGGTCAGCCGGCCCTGTCCGCGCACGTCCTGGTCGACCCGGACGGCGACTGCCACGCCGTCCGCCGGGACCTGGAGGCACTGCTGCGGCGCGACTACGGCATCACCCACACCACCCTCCAGGTCGACCACGCCGCCGCAGCCGTCCTCCACGTCACCCGTCCCGGCGAGCGGACCGACGGCCCCGGCCACTGCGAGGCACCGCACGGTCCCGCTCACCGCGACGAACCCCACCCGCACTGAGACCGCGCGTCCCGCGGGGCCGGGGCATCGGCAGGCATGGCGGTGCGCACGAGCGCCGGACCGGGGGTCCGAGGGGGTGCGTGCCGCTGCTACGTCCGCTGAACCCGGAGTCGGTGGATGCCGGGTGTGTGTGAGGCCGGCCGCGGGGGCGGGGGCCGGCGGCGCGTCGGGCGCCCGCGGGGCGCACACGTCCGCCGTCCGCGGGCGCGGCACCGGCACGGGGGACGCGGAGTTCGGGACGGCCCCGGTCGCCGGCCGGCAGTGCGCGACACCCGGCCGGTGCCGAGCGTGGGGGCAGACTTGGCTCGCCTCCTCGGCCGCTGCCGCCGCCCCGGCGACCGCCGTGACGGCCTGACCGGAGGCGGCGACCACCGTGTGGGACCCGCCGGGCGAGGCGTCGGTGCACACCGGGCGCACCCACAGCAGCGCGGCGAGCAACGCCGCACAGCGCAGCGCGCACAGCGGGACCGCGCCTCCCGCCGTGCCCCGCACACCTCGTGCCGGTTGTTCATCGGGGCCGGTCGTAGCCAAGCCGTACCGTGGCCGGG
This sequence comes from Streptomyces diversicolor, assembly GCF_057537855.1. NCBI lineage: Bacteria > Bacillati > Actinomycetota > Actinomycetes > Kitasatosporales > Streptomycetaceae > Streptomyces > Streptomyces diversicolor. The sequence continues at coordinate 202,158 of NZ_BAAJXA010000004.1, read as the reverse complement.
CAGGCCGAGCGGGCCGGGCAGGCCGGGCGGGGAGGACGGCGGTGTGCCCGTCCGGGCCCGCTGCCGCCGGTGTCGGTGCCGGCGCGGCCGTCGCCGCCGGTGTCAGGGGTCCGTCAGCGTCGGACCGCCGCCCGTCAGCGTCGCGTCATGGGACGCCGGAGGCCGCGACGGCGGGGCATAACGTCGACGCGGGCGCCCCGGCCTCCCCACGGCCGGGGCGGTCGAGCAGCCCCCACGAACACGGATCCTGTCGGAGGCATCCCATGACAGAACTCCTGGACGACGACCCCGAGCCGGCCGATCGGCACCCGGCCGGACGCCTGTTCGTCCCGGTCCGGCCGGGACCACGGGGAGACGCGCTCTGTGTCTTCCGGGTCTTCCGCACTCCTTTGGGCAGCCGCACGGCCGTCGGCTTCACCTCGCAGCGGCGTCTGACCGCGACCCTCGGCCGTGAGCAGGCGTGGATCGAACTGGCCGAGCCCGCGCTGCGTGCGCTGCTCGCCCCGCTCGGCATCACCCTCGTCACGGTGGACCCGCAGCTCTCCGCGCCGGCCCCCGCGCCCGCCTCCCTCGCCCCCGCGACGCCGGCGCCCCTGACCGCGGCGCTGACGGCCGGCGCACAGGCGGTGCCCCGATGAGCGTCGTCGACGAACCCGTACCCACCACCCCGGCGGCCGGCCTGGCGGTGTGGCCCGCGTCCAGCACCGAGCCGCACCGCGGTGACATCGCCGTGTGCGGGGTGCCGCTGGCCGAGATCGCCGAGCGCTTCGGCACGCCCGTGTACGTGCTCGACGAGAGCGAGGTGCGCGAACGCTGCCGCACGTACCGGAACGTCTTCCCCGACGCCGAAGTCCTCTACGCGGCCAAGGCGTTCCTGTGCCGCGCCCTGATCCACTGGGTGGACGAGGAGGATCTGGGCCTCGACGTGTGCTCGGCGGGCGAGCTGGAACTCGCGGTCACCACGGGCTTCCCGCCCGAACGCATCGTGCTGCACGGCAACGCCAAGTCCCCGGCGGACCTGCGGGCCGCGCTGCGCCTCGGGGCCGGCCGCATCGTCATCGACGGCCCCTCGGAGATCGCCCGGCTGGCCGCCGCCGTCGGACCCGCCGGCCGGCAGCGGGTGATGGTGCGGGTCGTGCCCGGCATCAGCGCCGGCGGCCACGAGAAGATCCGTACCGGGACCGACGACCAGAAGTTCGGGCTGTCCATGGCGGACGGCGGCGCCGAACGGGCGATCGCCCGCATCCTCGACCAGCCGCAGCTGGAACTGACCGGCCTGCACTGTCACCTCGGATCGCAGATCACCGACGTCGAGCCCTATGCGCGGGCCGTGCGCCGCCTGGTGGCGCTGATGGCGCGGCTGCACGAGCGGCACGGCCTGGTGCTGCCCGAACTCGACCTGGGCGGCGGGCACGGCATCGCCTACCGCCCCGGGGACCGGGCCCTCGACCTGACCGCGCTGGCCCGCACGATCCGTACCGAACTCACGGCGGCGTGCGAGGCCGCGGGGCTGGCCGTGCCCCGCCTGATCATCGAGCCGGGCCGGGCGGTCGTGGGCCCGGCGGGCGTCGCCGTGTACCGGGTGCTGTCCGTCAAACACACGGCCGGGCACACGTTCGTCGCCGTCGACGGCGGCATGGGCGACAACCCACGACCCGCTCTGTACGGTGCCCGCTACGCGCCCCGGCTGATCGGCCGGCACCCGACGCGGGCGACGGCCCGGGTGACGGTGGTGGGCCGGCACTGCGAGGCCGGCGACGTCCTCGCCGCCGATGTCCCGCTGCCCGACGACCTGCGGGCCGGGGACCTGCTCGCCGTCCCGGTGGCGGGCGCCTACCAGCTGTCCATGGCCTCCGGCTACAACATGGTCGGCCGCCCGCCGGTGGTCGCGGTGCGCGCGGGCCGCGCACGGCTCCTGGTCCGGCGCGAGTCCCTGGACGACCTCCGCGGCCGTGACGTGGGCCTGTGACGCCCGCTCCCGTGGCGGGGGTGACGCGGGGACGGCCATGTGGTGTGGTGGAGTGGCACCAAGCAGGTCGAGTGAAGTCCGCTGCGGTTCGACAGCGCCCCGAAGGGGCGCGGGGAACCGCGCGACCAGCCACGACGGCGCCGCAGATGAACCGACGGCATAGCGTGGCATTCCCAGCGGAGCGCTTACGCAGGGGAGTACGCCCATGAGCGCCGAGACCATCTGCACGACGGCGGACGGGACCCTTCGCTCCCGGGACCGCACGGCGGTGGTCTCCTGGTGGCTGCTCGGCCCCGCGCTGGTGATCCTCGCCATCCCGGTGGCCGACGCGTTCCTGCCGCCCGACATCCACATCGCGCATCTGCTGGTCGTCGCCTGCGCGGTCACCGCCATCGGCGCCGGCCCGCGCGCCACGGCCCTGATCTGCGGGCTTGCCGTGCTGGCCCTGGTCGTCGCCGGTCTGGAACGGCACACCCTGGCCACCGAAAGCGTCCTCGTCGAACTCGCGGCCCTCGCCGGACTCTGCGTCCTGCTCATCGTCTTCACCCGGCTGCGGGCCCGGCGCGAGCGGGAACTGCTCCGGGTGCGCTCGGTGTCGGAGGCGGCACAACGCGTCGTGCTGCGCCCGCTCCCGAAGCGGGCCGGACCCGTCTCGCTCGCCTCGGCGTACCGCAGCGCCGAGGCCGACGCACGCGTCGGCGGCGACCTGTACGCCGCGGCCCGCCGCGCCGGTTCCACCCGGCTGCTGATCGGGGACGTCCGCGGCAAGGGGCTGGCCTCGATCAGCGACACGGCGATCGTGCTGGGAGCCTTCCGGGCCGCGGCCCACCGCGCCACCTCGCTGCCGGACCTGGTCGCCTACATGGAAGACGCGGTCTCCTGGGGGCTCGCCGAATTCTCCGAGGCCGAGGAGGACGTCGTCGAACGCTTCGTGACCGCCGTGATCGTGGAGATCCCGGACGACGAACCGGTCGTCCGGCTGATCAGCTGCGGGCATCCGCCGCCGGTGCTGCTGCACGGGGCCGCCGCGCGGCACCTGACGGTGCCCGAGCCCGCGCCGCCGCTCGGCCTCGGCGACCTGTCCGCGGGGCCGTACGTTCCGGCCACCCATCCCTTCCACCACGGCGACCGGCTGGTGCTGTACACGGACGGAGTCAGCGAGGCCCGTGACGAGCACGGGGTCTTCTACCCGCTCCGCGCCCGCCTCGCCGCCTGGGCCGACGAGGCGCCCGTGCCGCTGGTCCGGCGCATCGCCGCCGATGTCAGGGAACACGCGGGAGGCCGGCTCGACGACGACATGGCCCTGATCGTCGCGCACCGCGACGCCGCCCGCCTGTGAACAGCACAAGGAGCCCGGACCGACGAGAACGAGCCCCGACGACCGCACGGCACGGTGGACTTGGGAACAACGGGCGCTGCGCGCTGACTTGGTGCTTTACAGTGAACCTCACCAGATCCGGCGACAGTGGGACCTGTGAGGTGAACACCGACCATGCCGACCGAAACGTTTGAGTACCAGGTAGAGGCCCGTCAGCTGCTCCAGCTGATGATCCACTCGGTCTACTCGCACAAGGACGTCTTCCTTCGCGAACTCGTCTCCAACGCCTCCGACGCGCTGGACAAGCTGCGCCTCGCGGCCCTGCGCGACGACGCGCCCGACGCCGACACCTCCGACCTGCACATCGAGATCGAGGTCGACAAGGAGGCCCGTACGCTCACCGTGCGGGACAACGGCATCGGGATGTCGTACGACGAGGTCGGGCGGCTCATCGGCACCATCGCCAACTCGGGGACCGCCGAGTTCCTTCGGGAACTGCGCGAGGCCAAGGAGGCGGGCGGCGCCGAAGGGCTCATCGGCCAGTTCGGCGTCGGTTTCTACTCCGGCTTCATGGCGGCCGACGAGATGACCCTGGTGACCCGCAGGGCGGGCGAGACCCAGGGCACCCGCTGGAGTTCCCGCGGCGAGGGCACGTACACCCTGGAGACCGTGGACCACGCCCCGCAGGGCACCGCCGTCACGCTGCACCTCAAACCGGCCGACCCCGAGAACCAGCTGCACGACTACACCGCTCCCTGGAAGATCAGGGAGATCGTGAAGCGCTACTCCGACTTCATCACCTGGCCCATCCGGATGGTCCCGGACAAGGGCGAGGGCGACGACGCCACGCCCGAGCCCGAGACGCTCAACTCGATGAAGGCCCTGTGGGCGCGCTCGCGCGACGAGGTCTCGGACGACGAGTACCACGAGCTGTACAAGCACATCAGCCACGACTGGCGCGCCCCGCTGGAGACCGTCCGGCTCCAGGCCGAGGGCACCTTCGAGTACCAGGCGCTGCTCTTCCTGCCGGAGCACGCCCCGCACGACCTGTTCACCCAGGGCCACCGGCGCGGCCTGCAGCTCTATGTCAAACGCGTCCTGATCATGGACGACTGCGAGGCGCTGCTGCCGCCCTACCTGCGGTTCGTCAAGGGCGTGGTCGACGCCCAGGACCTCTCCCTGAACGTCTCCCGCGAGATCCTTCAGCAGGACCGGCACATCCGGCTGATCCAGCGGCGGCTGACGAAGAAGGTCCTGTCCTCGGTCAAGGACCTGAAGGCGAACGACGCGGAGCGGTACGCCACCTTCTGGCGGGAGTTCGGGGCGGTCCTCAAGGAGGGGCTGATCACCGACACCGAGAACCGCGAGGCCATCTGCGCCGTCGCCTCCTTCGCCAGCACCCACGGCGACGACCGGCCCACCACGCTCCAGGAGTACGTGGAGCGGATGAGGGACGGTCAGGACGACATCTACTTCATCACCGGCGAGTCCCGGCAGAGCATCGAGAACTCCCCCCACATGGAGGCGTTCCGCGCCAAGGACATCGAGGTCCTGCTGCTCACCGACCCCGTCGACGAGGTGTGGGTCGACGCCGTCGGCGAGTTCCAGGGCAAGCGGCTGCGCTCCGTCGCCAAGGGCGAGATCGACCTGGGCGGCGGCGAGGAGAAGACCGAGGGGGAGAAGGAGAAGCAGAGCGAGGAGTACGCGGGTCTGCTCGGCTGGATGAAGGAGCAACTGGGCGAGGACGTCAAGGACGTTCGGCTGTCGTCGCGGCTCACCGTCTCCCCGGCCTGTGTCGTCTCCGACGCCGACGACCTCACCCCGGCGCTGGAGAACATGTACCGCGCGATGGGGCAGGAGGTGCCCACGGCCAAGCGGATCCTCGAACTCAACCCCGACCATCTGCTGGTACGGGGCCTGAACCAGGCGTTCACGACGCGCGAGGACCACTCGGCTCTGGTTCAGAGCGCGGAACTCCTGCACGGGCTCGCGGTGCTCGCCGAGGGCGGCCGGCCCAAGGAGCCGGGCCGCTTCGTGAAACTGGTCGCCGACGCGCTGGAGCGCACCCTGTAGCACGCGGGGGCGGTCGCGGAACGCGCGTTCCGCGACCGCCCCTTGTGGGAGCGCTCCCAGAGGGCCATGATGCCGGGATGGCCTCGTCTCACGTCGTACGCCCCTACCGCCCGGCCGACCGCGATGCCGTCGAGGACATCTGCGTCCGCACCGCACACATCGGCGAGGACAGCCGCCCGCACTACACGGACCCGGCAATCTTCCCCGCGACCTTCGCCGCCCCCTACCTCCAACTGGAACCGGAGTCGGCCTTCGTGCTCGACGACGGCGCGGGGCACGCGGTCGGCTACATCCTCGGCACCGCCGACACACCCCGCTTCGTCGAGGAGTTCCGCGCCCGGTGGCTGCCCAGGATCGCCGACCGCCACCCCGAGCCCGTCGGACCCCCCAGCACGCCGGACGAGGAGATCGTCCGGCTGCTGCACCACCCGGAGCGGATGCTCGTCCCCCAGGTCGCCGCCTATCCGGCCCATCTGCACATCGACCTGCTGCCGGCCTGGCAGGGCCGCGGCCACGGCCGTGCGCTGATGACGGCCTTCCTGAGGGCCCTGGGGCACCGGGGCGTCCCGGCCGTCCATCTGTGCATGGCCACGGCCAACACCGCGGCCCGGGCCTTCTACGACCGGCTGGGCTTCCACGAGATCCACGTGCCCGATCCGGGCCCGGTCACCTATCTGGGCCGGACGAGCGAAGTGCCGCCGCCGTAGGCGCTGTTCGTCCCGGCCGGACCGTGCGGGCCGCCGTCAGGGCCTGGGCGGCGACGACGTCGGCCTGCCGGAACAGCGCGGCGTCCGACCGGGCGCGGGCGCCGATCGCGTTGTTCCACTCGACGCCCTCCAGCGGAATGCCGCACGCGAACAGCCGGTCGGAGGCGACCCCGTCGGCGTCCCGCACCCGCAGCCGGGCCGGTTCCACGTCGAGCGCGCCGCTGGGCCCGCCGCGGCCGGCGTCCGTGCGATGCAGCCGGGCCAGCCCCGAGTCGAGCAGCGAGCGCAGCAGCGGGTCGGCCGTACGGGACGCGTCGGCGCCCGGCAGCCAGGCGTCGATCAGCGCACGGGCCTCGACCGGTGCGCCGGGCACGGTCGCCGAGAGCGCCGTGAACACCCCGGAGTCCATGCGGATCTCGGGCCTGGCACCGAGGAAGGACACCACTCCCGCCTCGCTCAGCGCCAGCAGTTCGGCGATCCGGGACGGCGGCGGCCCGCTCGACAGATGCGCGCCGAACGCCCGGAACCAGGACAGGGCGGCGCGGGTGTCACCGCGCAGCGCGCCGGCCGCCACCAGCCGCCGCAGCGGGCCCTTGACGGCGGCCACGGCGGACGCGGCCGCCTTCAGCGGGGCGGAGGCCGGATCCAGTGCCTCGGCCAGGTCGGCGTGCAGATGCCCGCGCATCCAGGTGTCGAACTCCTTCCGGGACGCGAACCGCCGCGCGGACAGCGGCCGGTCCAGGTCGCTCAGGTCGAACCGGGCGCCGGGATCGGCGAAGGCCCCGGCCAGCAGGTCCGCCTCGGCCGCCGACCGGTAGGGGGCGGCGAGGTACCGGTCCAGGAACTCCCGCGCCGGCAGCGCGCACGTGCCGGGAAAGCGCCGCAGCAGCACCTCGTACCAGGCGTGACCCGCCTCCTTGGCGATCAGCGGCCACACGTCGTTTGTGAAGGAGACCGAGCCGGGCCCGCGGGCGAGCAGCCGCCGCACCGCCTCGTCGTCGAGGACCCGCCTGCGGTGGCCGGCCGGCATCGTGCCGGGCGCGTGGCCACGCGCCAGATAGGGCACACCGCGCCCGGAACCCGCGTACACCCGGGGTTCCCTGCCGGACGGCAGATAGCGCAGCAGGCCCTGCCCCAGCGGGGCGAACCGTCCGCCGCGGGCCGTCGTGAGCAGGGTGATCTGGTCGAAGAAGTTCAGGGCCAGCCCGCGCACCAGCACCGGTTCCCCGGCGGGCACTTCGTCCAGGTCGCTCTCGTGCGCCTGCCCCGGCGGCACGTAGATCAGGCCGTGGGCCGCCGCGTGGGCGGCGAGCGCCGTCTCCTCGGATCCGGGCAGCACCTCCGTGTGCCCGGTGGCGAGCACCACCGCGTCGGCGGTGAGACCGCCGCCCGCGGCCAGCGTCAGGCGCAGCCGTCCGTCCGGCTCCGCGGCCAGCGCCACCGCCCGGTCCCGGTGGTGGATGACCCGCACCCCGGGCGGCGGATCGGCGACGATCCGCCGGTACGCCCAGGCCAGATAACGGCCCATCAGGGCGCGCGCCGGATAGGTGTGCGGTGCCAGGCCAGGGGCGTGCTCCGCGGACCACTCCAGCAGGGAGGGGCCCTGCGTCGGCGGGCCCGCCATGCGCACACTCTCGTCGGGGAACGCGGTGGCGTGCCCGGCGAGGGTGTTCATCAGCAGCGAGTCCGGCTGGCCGGGCGCCCAGACCCGGCCGGCCCCCGGGACGTGCGGTTCGACGACATGGACGTCGACGCCGAGCGGGCCGGCGCCGTCAGGACCGTGTCCCGCGTCGTCGCCGCCGTCGCCCGCACCGGTGCGCAGGCGGGCCAGCAGCCGTTCCAGCACGGCCGTGCCGCGCGGTCCCGCGCCGATCACGGCGACCGCCGGGCGCCCTGCGTCCGGCGACCGGCCGGGCCCGGGGAGCGGGGAGGTCACGCCGCCTCGCCCCAGATCTCGCCCAGCACCCGCATCAGGTTGCCGCCGAGCACCTTGCGCAGGTCGTCCTCGCGGTAGCCGCGCCGGGCCAGTACGTCCGTGATGACGGGCAGGTCGGCCGGTGTGCCCATGCCGACCGGGTGGATCAGATCGAGGTTCAGGCTGTCGTCGACGATCGGGATTTCCGGGTAGAGCCGGCGCACCCGGGCCATGCCCTCCTTGGAGTACTTGCGTTCGTCGCCGACATCGGTGCCGACGATCACGTGGTCGATGCCCACCAGGTCGACCAGGTGGTCGATGTTGTCGGCGAACACCTCCGGTCCCGTCGGGCCCTTCAGGCCGTCCGGGCTGAGGAACCCGGACTTCGCGGCGAGGCCGAACGCCCCGCCCCGCGCGGCGAGTTCCCGCACCACCAGGTCGCTCTTGTTGCGGGGGCTGTCCACGAAGCGGGTCAGCCCCGCGTGCGTGACCAGCACCGGCTTCTCGGAGCGTTCGATGGTCTCCAGGGTGGACCGCTCACCGGTGTGGGACAGGTCAAGCGCGATGCCGAGCCGGTTGCACTCGCGCACCAGCGACCGTCCGAACCGGCTGAGCCCGCCGTTGGCCGTCTCCCCGCTGCCGTCCCCCGCGAAGTTGCGGTTCTGGTACGTCAGTCCGAGGAAACGCAGCCCGAGCTGGTGCAGCGCCTCAAGCCGCCACAGCTCGTCCGCTATCGGCCTGCTGTCCTCGAAGCCCACGAACCAGGCGACCGAACCGTCCCGCTTGGCTTGGCGCACGTCGGCGAGCGTGCGGCCCTGGAAGAGGCGCCCGCCGGTCTGAGCCAGCCGGCGCTGCCAGCCGACGATCGAGGCGACGGCGGCGTCGTAGCCCTGGGAGACGACCGTGGCGTGGTTGAACGCGGTCACCCCGGAGGCGGCCAGCTTGCCGAGGTACGTCTCGTCCGCCCATGACAGCGGGGTGCAGTCGAGCGCGTTGAAGACGACGCTCTCGCGGTGCAGCGCCGCGGGGTCGAAGGACGGGGCGGGTGCGATGGACACATGACCTCCAAGGACGGGAAGCGGACGAGGAACGGGGCGGCACCGGCCGGGGGCGTCGGCGCGGGCACCGGTGGGGAAGGCGGGCAGGCGCCGGTCACGAACGCAGACTGCGCCGCAGCCCGAGGCTGCGCTCGACGACCACCACGGCCGCGACCGACAGCAGCACCAGGCAGACGGACAGCGCGGCGATCGACGGATCGCTGCGGTACTCCACGTACTGGAGCACCGCCACCGGCAGCGGCCTGGTGTTCTGCCCGGAGACGAACAGCGAGATCACCGTCTCGTCGAAGGACAGCAGGAAGGCGATGATGGCGCCGGAGACCAGCCCGGGCAGCGCGGCAGGCAGCGTCACCCGCCGCAGCACCGTGAACCGGCCGGCGCCGAGGGTGCGGGCCGCCTCCTCGGCGCGCGGATCGGCCCCGGCGAGCGCCGCCGACACGGTCCGCACCACATAGGGGACGGTCACCCCCAGGTGGGCCAGGATCAGCCCCCAGTAGGTGTCGGTCAGCGGGATCGGTGCGAACAGCACCAGCAGCGCGAGGCCCAGCACGATGTGCGGCACCAGCAGCGGCGACAGGAAGGCCGACTCCACCGCGCCCCGGCCCCGGAACCGCAGCCGGGTCAGGGCCAGCGCGGCCGGCACCCCGGTGACCAGGGCGAGCAGGGTGGTGACGGCGGCGGTGACGGCGCTGACCCGGACGCCGGAACGGAAGTCCGCGTTGGCGAAGACCTGCCGGTAGGCGTCGAGGGTGAAGCCCTCGGGCGGAAAGCGCAGATAGGTGGAGTCGTCGAAGGACTCGACCAGCACCACGATGATCGGAGCGAGCAGAAACAGGTACAGGACGGTCAGCAGCGCGGCCCGCGCGATCCGCCCGGCCGGGTGTGACTTCACCGCGAGCCTCCCTTCTCACCGGTGAACCGGCGCTCCAGGGCGCGCTGCGCACGCTGGTACAGGACGATGACGATGCCGAACAGCACCAGCAGCAGGACCGAGAGGACCGCGGCCACCGGCCAGTTCAGCGCGGTGATCGCCTCGTCGTAGATCTCGGTGGCCAGCACGAAGACCCGGCCGCCGCCGATCAGCCGCGGGGTGACGTATCCGCTGAGGCTGAGCACGAACACCAGGAGCGCCGCCGTCAGCACCCCGGGCAGGGTCAGCGGCAGCACCACCCGGCGCAGCACCTGGAACCGGTTCGCGCCGAGCGAGGCGGCGGCCCGCTCCAGTTCGGGCTCCAGCCGGCCGAAGCCGCTGATCATGGCGAGGATCGCGAACGGCATGTAGATCTCCACGGACGCGATGACCACACCGGTCATGTTGTTCGCCAGAGGCAGCGGGCCGTCGATGAGGGCGAGCGCCCGCAACGTCTTGTTGACCAGGCCCTGGTTGCCGAGGATCGCCATCCAGCCGAAGGTGCGGGCCACCGAGGAGATCAGCAGCGGCGCCACGGCGAGCGCCATCAGCAGGCTCCGCCACCGGCTCGTGGTCCGGGCCAGGAACAGGGCCAGCGGGTAGGCCAGCAGCAGTGTGAACAGCGTGACCAGCACGCCGAGCCGGAGGGTCTGGCCGATGACCTTCCAGTAGTGGCCGTCACCGAGCACCTGCGTGAACGTGCCGAAGGTGAGGGTCTGCCGGATGGCGCCGCCGTCCAACGGTTCGTTCAGCGCCATGCGGACGACCCACACCAGCGGCATGGCGTAGGTGAACAGCAGGGCGAGGGCGCCTGGGGCCAGCAGCATCAGCGCGGTCCGGCCGGGGCGCGGCCCGCGCGGCGCCCGCGCACCGTCGCCCGGCGCGCCGCCCGACGCCGCCGTGTGCGGTGCGCCCTTCGGGCCGGGGACGGCGCCCTGGGCCGCGGGCATCCCGGACGGTGCGTTCACCGCGTCACCCCGAGCGGCGCGGCGGCGGCCGGGGCGGCATCCGCCGCGCCCACGGGCGCGTCGGCACCGCTCTCGTCGTCACCGGCCGCGTCGACCAGCCGGGCGGCCGAGGCGTCCCAGGTCAGCAGCACCTCGCTGCCCGGCGCGTGCGCGGCCTCAGGACCGGCCGGCCGCTCGACGTCCAGCACCGGTCCGTCCGCGCCGACGCGGACCCGGTAGGCGATGCTCTCCCCGCTGTACCCGGCGCCGAGCACCGTGCCCCGCACCGGCGCCGCGGGCGAGCCGTCCGGGACGCCGGCGGCGGGGCCGTCCGCGGGGGCCGGGGCCAGCGCGATCCGGTGCGGCCGCAGCAGGACCGCCGCGCGCGCCCCGGCCGGGCGTGGCCGGCCGAGCGCGGGCACCCGGCCCACCCCCGGCAACTCCACCACGGTGCGCTGCCCGTCGGGACCCGCGACGGTGCCCTCGATCAGATTGGCGCGGCCCACGAACCGCGCCACGAACCGCCCGGCCGGGCGTTCGTAGACGTCCTCCGGGGTGCCGATCTGCTCCAGGCGGCCCTGCGCGAGGACGGCGACCCGGTCGGCCATGGACAGCGCCTCGTGCTGGTCGTGGGTGACGAACACCGCGGTGATGCCCGTCTCCTGCTGGATGCGCCTGATCTCGTCGCGCATCTCCCCGCGCAACTGCGCGTCCAGGTTGGACAGCGGCTCGTCGAGCAGCAGCAGGGTGGGCCGCACCACCAGGGCGCGGGCCAGCGCGACCCGCTGCTGCTGGCCGCCGGACAACTGGGCGATGCGACGGCCGGCGAGATGGCCGAGCCGCACCAGGTCGAGCGCTTCGGTCACCCGACGGGCCCGCTCGGCCCGTGGCACCTTGCGCATCTCAAGCCCGAAGGCGACGTTGCGGGCCACGTCCAGGTGCGGGAAGAGGGCGTACGACTGGAACACCATGCCCATGTCGCGGCGGTGCACCGGGATGCCGGTGATGTCACGGCCGTCCACCAAAACCCGGCCCGCGGTGGGCGCGACCAGGCCCGCGATCATGCGCAGCGTGGTGGACTTGCCGCAGCCCGAGGGGCCGAGCACGGCCAGCATGCTGCCGCGCGGCACGGACAGATCGATCCCGCGCACGGCCGCGCCGTGCTGCCCCGGGTATGTCTTGGTCAGGCCCTCCAGGGTCAGATGCCCCGCGAAAGACCCGCCGGCCGCCGCGGCCGGGGCGGCCGGCGCCGTCGGCTCAGCCACCGATGACCTCCCGCTTGATGCGGTCCACCCAGGCGGTGTAACGACTCGTCATCCAGCTCCAGTCGACCGGGATCTGCCGCTTCTGCTGCTCGGCGGAGGCCGTGGTCCGCTCCGCCACCTCCGCCTTGAGCTTCGCGTTGCGGTTGACCGGCGCGTAGTACGCGTCGTCGTCGAACGCCTTCTGGGCCTTGGCGCCGATCGCGTAGTCGATGAACTTCTGCGCGGCCTCGGCGTGCGCGGAGTTCGCGACCAGGTTGATGGTGTTGATCTGCTTGACCGTGCCCTCCTTGGGCAGCACCGGCTGGACCACACCGCCGGAGGAGTCCTTGTAGAACTGGCCGCGGGCGTTCCAGCCGACCGCGACATCGGCCTCGCCGGACTGGACGGCGGTGTAGACGTCGGGCGCGGGCTGCCAGGTCTCGACGGACGGCGACAGCTCCTTGAGCCGGCCGATCGCCGGGTCGATGTCCTTCTTGTAGTCCGCGCCGAGGATCTTCTCCAGGGCGACGATCAGCGCAACCCCGCGGGTGTCCGCGATCGGCATGGCCAGCTTGCCCCGGTAGGCCGGGTCCCACAGGTCGTTCCAGCTGGTGGGCGCCTTGTCCACGGCCTTGGAGTTGTACAGGATGGACAGGCTGTCCAGGGTGAGGCCGGGCCCGTAACCGTCCTTGCTGCGGGCCTCGTCGACCAGTTCGGACAGGTGCGGGACCCGTGCGCTGTCCAGCTTCGCGAACAGCCCCTCCTCGTTGGCGGTCGGCGCGACCGAACTGTCCATCAGGGCCACGTCCGCGGCGGGGTTCTTCTTGCTCGCCCGCAGCTTGGCCAGCACCTCGGCGGAGTTCTGGATCGGCACGTACGTGACGCTGATGTCCGGGTTGGCCTTCTCGAACGGCTTGATCACCGTCTTGGTGAACGAGTCCTGGAAGGTGCCGAAGAAGCCCATGAAGGTGATGGTCTGCTTGCCGCCTCCCGCGCCGGAGCCACCGGAGGCGGGGCCGGCGGAGGTGGCGCAGGACGTCACCAGCAGGGCGGCCGCGGCGACGCCGGCGGCGGTGACGAGGGGGCGGGGGACTGCGGTCATGACAACTCCGGTTCACGGGGACGCGGGGCGCGTGGGCACTGGTTCACTGGGGCCGGGCGGCGGGGCCGCCGGGCTGGGCAGGCGGGGGCGACGTCCGGTCAGCCGTGCGACGGGGAGCCCGCCGTGGGCGCCGCCGCCGGTGCGGCGGCGGGACCGGACGTCTGCGTACAGGACTCCGGCACGGCGGGCGAGCCCAGGACCTGCATCAGCCGGTTCGCCCAGCCGAACAGCGCCACGCAGTGCACCACGTCCAGCAGGGCGGTGCCGTCGATGCCCACGGCGCGCAGCGCGGCCACGTCGTCGGCGGTCGCGGCCGGCGGGGTCGCCGTCTGACGTTCCGTGAAGCGGCCGAGAGCGGCCCGGCGCGGATCGCCGGCGAGCGCCGCGGTGCCCTCGTCGAGCACCCGCCGCGCGGCCTCGGCGTCCCGGCCGAGCTGGGCGAACTTGCGGCCGTGCACCGACGCGCAGTACACGCAGCCGTTGATCCGCGACACCAGCAGGGTGATCAGCTCCCGCTCCGCCCGGGGCAGCCCGCCCCGGCCGTACATCAGCGCGTTGTACACATGGGTGCGGTGGTCGAGCGCGGCCGGATCGTGCAGCAGGGTGCGGTAGTACGGCGAGTTTGCGGACAGCGTGGCGTGCGCGTCGAGCACCGCGCGCTGATCCGTGTCGAGGGCGTCGGCGGGGACCGGTTCGAGCCACGGGACCCAGGTGAGCGTGTCCAGCGTGAAGCGGCGCTCGACGGCCGGTGCGTCCGGCTCGGCGCGGCGTGTGGTCTGCTCGGCGGGGCCGAACCGGGCGAGCGCGCGGGCGGCCAGCGCGGTGTCGGCGGCCGGGGCGCCGTCGAGCAGGGCCAGGCCCGACGCGACCCGGGCCTCGTAGGAGACGAAGGCCACGATCTGGGCCAGCGCGACGATGTCCGCCGCCGCCAGGCCGACCCGCTCCAGCTCCGCGATGTCCGCTCGTCCCGCGCGGGCCGGCGCGAGGGTCACGGCCCGGGTGTACGCCCGTACGGCGGTGGCGAGCGCGGAGTCGGGCTCGCCTGCCCCGTCGGGGGTGCGCGGCGCGCGGGACCGGTAGGCCGCGGCCTGCGCGGGCTGTCCGGCCAGCTCCGCGGCCAGGGCGGCGGCCTCCGCCCGCAGCGCGGGGTCGAGCCGGCCCGGGCGGGCGGGACGCAGCAGCGCGGTACCGGCCGCGCCGGCGTGCGTGCCGACGGCCGGACGGTAGTGTTCGTCGTCGCTCAAGGTCACTCAGGTCACTCCTCTCCCCGCTCGATCGCGTCGCGTACCGGGTCGGCTCCGGGCGCCACCGCCCGGCGGCGACCGGTGTGCGCCGTCCGGCGGGCCCTTCGTCGGGTCCCTCCAGTGACGGGCGCGAGACGGCCCGCCATCCGGACACATCGTGGGACGGGCCCGGAGAGCTGCAAGTTAGCCCCGTCCATGAGCCGTGCGCAAAGCCCTGACAGGCGGGAATACGGGCGGCGACGGCCCTCGCGGGCCCGTCGGCCGCCGGGTGCGACCGGCCACCTGTTGCATCAGGTGACACCTCTTGTGACCCCGACCCGCCCCGCACGGCACATCCGCACCCACCTGATGCAACAGGTTCGGGGCCCGCGGTACCGTCGGGGCGCGGACGGCTGGCGAAAAATCTTCGATCGGCCCGGAAGTTCTCGTATTGTGGAACGCTCGTCCAGAAAGTGAGACGCTGTGGTGCGGGTTGCGTCCTACCGGCGGGTCGCCGACGGCCTGCGGCGCCGGATCGAGGCCGGCGAGTTCCCGCCCGGCGCCCTCCTGCCCTCCCGGGCGGCGCTGGCCAAGGAGTACGACGTCGGCGTCAACGTGGCCGCCGCCGCGGTCCGCCTGCTGGTGAGCGAGGGGCTGGCGCGCGGCCGGACCGGTCGCGGGGTGTTCGTGCGGGAGCGCGTCTCCGCCTCCACCATGGCCCGCTCCTGGACCCATGAACGGCTCCAGGGCCGGCTCGCCGTCCACCCGGCCCTGCGCCGCACCGGGCCGGCCGCGGGCTCGGAACGCGGCGTGCCCTCCTCCCGCACCGAGGGCGCGAGCCCGGACGTCGCCCGCCGGCTGGGCGTTACGCCGGGCGAGCCCGTGATCCGCAGCGAGTACCAGCTCAGCAACGACGGGCTGCCGGCGATGATCTGCGTCAGCTGGGAGCCACTGGAGATCACCGGCGGCACGCCCGTCTCGCTGCCCGGCGCGGGGCCCCTGGCCGGGGGCAGCGTCGTGGCCCGCATGTCCTACATCGGCATCCGGGTCACCCGCTCGACCGAGACCGTCACCGCCCGCCTCGCCACAGCGCGGGAGGCCGCCGCACTGGACCTGGGCCGCGGTGCGGCCGTGGCCGCCATCGAACGCACCTACTACGCCGGCGAACGCGCCCTGGAAACAGCCGACCTGGTGATCCCCGGCGACCGCTTCCGCCTGGCCTACGAAATCCCAGCAGAACCACACCAATAACGGCCAGTACAGCCCGCCCCAAAGACAAAGGGGCGCGGGGCTGTGTCAATATGCGGCTCCGCCGCGTGGGCGCGATCAGCCACAACGCACCCGCACCCGCCCGCCCCCCAATGCCCCCGCCCACAACCCACCGTAGAGTGACCCCCCGTGTCCCCGTCACCCGCCCACCCCCTGTTCGCCCTGGTCGCCGACAGAGAGCGGTCCGACCGCGCAGCGGGACCACCGCGGCTCCTCATCCACCGCTTCGACACCCCCTTTCTGCTCACCGCCTCCCTCCCCGCCGGCGCCGGCTCCAGTGAACTGACCCTCGACCGGGGCAAGATGGGCAAGGGCCGGATCGCCGAGTTCCGCCGGCTGTCCGGCCGGGCCGTCCTCGTCCTGCGGGACAAGCACCGGCTCGCCACCGGCGGCCCCGCCGCCGTCCGCGCGGGCGCCGACTCCTTCGCCCGGTCCGTGATCTGGAGCGCCCCCGTCCTGCGCGAGGACCCCGACGGCGCCCTCGTGGACCCCACCGGCCTCGCCCTGACCGACCTGCACGGCATAGCCGACCTGCTGCGCGAACGCGGCCAGGGCGACTACGCCGTGGACCCGGACGCGTCCTACCCGCTCCCCGCGGCGGCGGGCGCCCGCGGGGTCCGGCTGCCCGCGCTGCTCACCCTCCGCGGCCCCGGCACCGGCGCCGCGCTGCGCCGGGTCACCCCCGCGCCCGCGGCGCTCTCCCTGGTGCAGCAGGTCCATCTCGTACCGCTGCCCGACCCGCCGCTGACGGCCCGCCCCTACCATCCGGCATCCGGCGGCTACGGCATCGGCCACGACGACCACGGTGACCGGGCGGCCAACGGCGTCCGCGTCATGGTCCAGCCCCGCTTCCGCCTGGAACCCGCCGACCCCGGGGCCGTGTCGGGGCCGGTGCGCACGCCCCTCGTGTTCCTCGTGGACCCCGCCGTCCCCGAGCCGTGGCGGTCGGCCGTCGTGGAGGGCGGCACCTGGTGGCGGGAGGCGTTCGAGGCCGCCGGGTTCCGGGACGCGTACCGCGTCGAGGTGGCCACCGAGGACACCGACCTGGACGACCCGGCGCTCAACACCGTCTGGTGGGTGCACCGCGACGGCCGCGGCTGGTCCCACGGCCAGGCCCTGACCGACCCGCGCACCGGCGAGATCCTGCACGGCCGGGTACGCCTCGGCTCGCAGCGCGTGGAACAGGTCACCGCGCTCGCCGAGGCGCTGCTCGCACCCTACGGCCACCCGGACGAGACCGCCCGGCTGGCCGCCGTACGCGAGACGGTCCTCGCCCGGATGCGGCTGCTGGCCGCGCACGAGATCGGCCACGCGCTCGGCTTCATGCACAACTTCGCGAGCACCGGCCATCCGCGTCCCTCCGTGATGGACTACCCGCACCCGCACGTCACCGTCGGCGCCGACGGCACCCCCGACCTCTCGCACGCCTACCCCGCGGGGCTCGGGCCCTGGGACCACTTCCTGGTCGCCCACGCCTACGGCAGGTTCGCGGACGAGTCGGGCGGCCGCACGGCCGCCGCGGAGGCGGCCGGGCTCGCCCGGCTGCGCCGGGAGGCGGCACAGCGCGGGCTCGCCTACGTCGCGGACGAGGACGCCCGCGGCCCGGGCGCCGCACACGCCGACGCCGCCGTCTGGGTGCCGCATCTGCCCGATCCGTTCGCAGCGCTCGACCAGGCCCTCGCGGTGCGCCGCGCGGCCCAGGCCGGTTTCTCCCGCGGGGCGGTGCCGCCCGGCCGGCAGACCGGCGAACTGGAGCACCGGGCCGCCCTGTTGCACCTCTACCACCGGCACCACCTGGCCGCGGTGGCCCGGCTCGTCGGCGGTGTCCGCTACGCCTACGCCCACGCGGGCGACGCCGTCCCGGGCGCCGTCACCGGAACGCCCCCGGTGCCGGCCGAGGACCAGTGGCGGGCGCTGCGGGCGACCGTCGCCCTGCTGGACCCCGCCCAGTTGGTGCCGGATCCGGCCGTGCTCGCCGTGCTGACGCCGCCCGGGATCCGGTACGAGCGGTCACCCGAGTACGTGGACACCCGGGCGGGCCGCGTCTTCGACCCGCAGGCAGCCGTGGAGTCCGCGGCGGCCCTGGTCGCTGAGGCGCTGCTGGAGCCGGCCCGGCTGAACCGGCTGGCCTGGCAGCACGCCGCCGATCCCCGGCAGCCCGGCGTCAGCGACGTGCTCTCGGCCCTGTTCGCCGCGTCCTGGCACCCGGACACCGGCCCGGACCGCGCCGTGCGCCCCGCGTCCGGCGACGGCCCGGAGGCCGGCTCGGAACGGGAGGCGCTGGTCCGGGAGACGGCCGGCTGGGTCGTGGTCCGGCATGTCATGGCGGCCGTGTGCGACGGCGGGCCGCACCCGCCGGTCCGTGAAGAACTCAAGGCGTCCCTGCGGAGCCTGGCCCACCGGCTGGCCGACGAGCCCGGCGCCGCCGACCGGAACCCCGTCAGCGCGGCCCGCCGTCGCGAGACCGCCCGCACCCTGACCGGGTTCCTCGCCGACCCCGCCGCCGCCCGGCTCGATCCGCTGCCCCGAGTACCGCCCGGAGCCCCCCTGTGACCGCCGGCTCGGCCCCACCCGGCGAGCGGACCGCCGACTCCGCCGCGGCGCCGGGCGGCGCCGCGGCACTCGCGGCCGGTCGGCGGGCCGGCCGCGAACCGGGGGATGCTCCCGGTCATCGCAGGACCCGTGCCGTTACGGGACGATGTCGACGGTCGCCGAGCCGGTCAGGCCGCCCGACGTCACCGTGACGGTTACCGTCCCGGGACGCACGGCGAGGAGCGTGCCGGACGTCGGATCGAGCACGGCGCGTGTCCTCGGGCCGCGTGTGGCCGTGCGGACCTCGGAGGCGGACCGGGCGACGACGAGCCCGAAACCGCCGCCCCAGGTGACGCTGGCCGGGAAGCGCAGCGGGAAGGTGAGGCCGAACTCGCTGGTACCGCCCGTCGCCGAGACCGCCGCGCGGGAGCCCACCTCCATCCGCTCGGGCGCGGACAGCGCGATCTCGTCGATGAGCGGCCGGCTCTCGGCCTGGAGCCAGTCCCGGGTCTCGGGGCTGGGCCGTCCGGCCCTGATCCGGGCGGGGCGCGGATCGACGCCGACGTTCATCCAGCCGAAGAAACCGCCCTGATCGGGCGAGCTGTAGGGCGTCTTGCCCACGGCCGGAGTGGTGACTTCCAGGACGCCGTCGGCGCGGGTGACCGACGCCGTGTGGGCGTGACCGGTGAACAGGGCGATCGGCTTCCCGGAGGTCTCCCGGAAGTCCGCGAGCCAGCGCCCCAGGAGACCGGCCTGCAACTGGTCCGACAACTGCGAGGACTCGGCCCCGGACGGGTCGTGCAGCGGGTGGTGGAAGGAGACCACCACGCCGGTGACCGACCGGTCCTGCGCGGCCCTGGCCAACTCGGCCTTCAGCAGCGGGACCTGCTCCCAGTCGGAGGTGCGCATGTCGCCGGTGTGGGAGTCCAGCAGGATGAACCGGGTCCCCTTGTGGTCGAAGACCTGCTTGTTCGGCCGGCCGGTCGCGGTCAGGAAGGCGTCGAGGCCCCCGGTGGCCGACAGTCCGGCCTCGTGGTTGCCGGGCGTCCAGTGGACCGGCAGCCCGTCCGGCACATGGTCCTTCAGCAGCTTGCCGGCGAGGTCGAAGTCCGCGGCACCGTTGTTGTCGACGAAGTCACCGTTGATGAGAATGAAGTCGGGCTTGCTCGCGACCGCCTGGTCCAGCGCGAGCGCCGCCTGCCGGGCCGAGAAGGAGTCGGGTCCCGCCGCCGCGCTGACATGCAGATCGGACAGGACCGCGAACGTCCACCGGCCGTGCGCAAGGCCGCCCTGCTCGACCACATAGGGGTCCGGCGGCGGTGCCTCGGTGACGTCCGGCTGCTGCCCGACCTGGGCGGTCAGCGCGTCGAACGTCAACTGCCCGGCGTTCTTGTCGGTCTGCGACGTCTCGGCGATGTAGACGCGCAGCAGGGTGACGGGGTCGGAGAAGCCGGCCGGCAGATCGCCGACGACCTGGCGCCAGCCCGTCCAGTCCACGGTGGTGCTGAACGTGAACGGCACGTTCGTGGTGCCCTGCGAGCGCAGCATGGCGCGCAGCCAGTGACCCCGCCCGTCCCCGTCGACCCACAGCGCCAGCCGCTTCGTCCCGGCGGGCAGGGTGATCGGGGCTGACGCGATCGCATAGGCCGCGGAGGTGCTGGGCTTGCCGGTGAAGTCGTAGGTGAGGCGTACGGCGTGGTTGTCGGCGGGGGCGCCCGGCCGGTCGGGTGCCGCGACGATCTGTACCGACGCAGTGCCCTGGGCTGCGGCCGCGGTCCAGGTCTCGCCCGGTTCGAACTCGGCCAGTGACACCTCGCTCAAGCCCACGGTCACCGCGAGCCGCGCCGTCACCCCGGCCACCGTGGCCGTGACGACCGTGGCCCTGGAAGCGGCGTCCGCGTCCGCGGTGATGCCGAGCCTGCCGTCCGGGCGCGGGGTCGCGTCGATCACGGATGGGTCGTAGTCGAGCGTCACGTCCTGGGCCGACACCGGGGCGTCGAACCCGTCGGCGTCGTATCCGACGAGGCCGACGGCCGCCGTCGCGCCGGGCTCGATCGTGACCGCGCGCTGTGCGAAGGCCAGCCGGTGCAGCGCGCCGACGACACGCAGGTCGCTCTCGCCCCGGGCGCGGCCGGAGCGGGCACGCAGCGTGCCCGCGCCCGGCTTGCCCGCGCGGAAGACGCCGTCGCTCGCCCGGCCCAGCGAGCCCGGGTGCGCGGTCCAGGTGACGGGCCGTCCGTCGATCGCCACGGGGGACCATGTCTCGTCGTAGCCGGCGGCCTCGATGTTCAGGGTCAGTCCCGGAACCACCCGGTCGGCGCCGGGCCGCACGTCGAGTCCCCGCAGGACGCCGGACCCCTTCGGGCCGAACAGGCCGACGGCGTTGGGCACGGGCCGTTCGTTGCCGTCCGAGGGGGTGTTGACGACGCTCACCGCGGTGTCGCCCGCATGCCGCGCGACCATCTCGGTGGAGCCGCCCCCGTCGAGCATGAACGCCTCGGTGGCGCCGAGCCGCACCATCAGCTCGGCCGTGTCGTCGAAGCCGAGCCCCGCGGAGAACGCGGCCGAGCCGTCGATCGCGACGAGCAGCAGCCGGCGTCCGCCGTCCAGCCAGCCGATGACCGTGCGCGGCTTGAGCGCGTTGTTGTTGTCGTTGGACGGGAAGGTGATCGCCTTGCCGCCGCGCACGAGCACCGCGTTGCTGCCGAGCGCCATGTACGGGGCGGAGGGGCTGTCGGTCTTCGGCTCGAACGTCACGGTGACGGCGTCGCCCTCGCGGGCGGTGGCCAGGGCGGCGGCAGCGGAGCCGCGGCCGAGGACGATCAGCCCGTCGTCCGGTACGGCCGTGTCGGTCAGACCGGCGCTCACGGCGGTGACCCGGCCGTCCCTGACGACGAGTTCGGTGTAGGGGCCGGCGCCCTGGATGAGCGTGCGGTGTCCGGGACCCCACTGCGGGGTGAACACGGCGATGCCGTCGGCGGGCACACCGGCGGAGTTGAGCGCGGCCAGCGACCGTCTGGTTCCGGCCACCGTGACCGTGCCCGCGATGAGGAAGTCGGCGAGCCGCGCCACCCGGTCGGCGCCGACCGTCACGACGGTGGAGTGCTGGTTCGTTCCCTTGCGCAACCGGCCGCCGCTGACCTCGGGTCCGATGGCCGCGTTGGTCTCGGTGATGTCGAAGAAGTCGCCGTTGACGGCGGCGACCGCGTGCTGCGCTTCGGCGGCGGCGGAGACGGTCCGTGTCTCGCTCACCTTGCCGGCGAGGAGGTCGACGCCGACCGACCGCTCGCCCAGGTCGGCGTTGAGCACATGCACCCGCATCCAGCCGCCGCGGCCGAAGGTGCTGAAGGTGGTGAGGACGATCCCGGGCGCCACCGGGCGGTCCACCCGGTCCACCTCGACGGACTCTCCGGGTACGGCCGTTCGGTACCGCGGGACGGCATGGTCGACGCGGCCGGGGCCCGAGCCGCCGGCGGCGGCGCCGCTGCCGACGGGTCTGGATCCGCCCGGCCGGCCGGTGTTCGCGGTCGCGACTCCACCGGGCGCGACGAGCGCGGCGGCGACCGCGCCGACGATGAGTCCGCGACGGGTGAGGCCGGCGGTGTCGTGGTCAAGTGAGTTCATGGCCGATGAAGCTATTCAGCCGCGGCAACACCCCCCTGAACGGCACATGGCTGCCCGGCGTGCCTGCGTCGCGCACCGGGCAGCCCCGCGTCACTGCGACCGCGCATCCGGTGCGCCGCAGAAGGCGGTTTCGAGGAGGGCGTGGGCCGTGCTGCTCTGGCCGGCGGTGGGGAAGAGGCCGGACGGGTTGAAGGAGACGGCGAGTTGGCGCCGCCCGTCCGGGGTGCCGAAGCTGAGGGTGGTGGAGCCGTATGTGCCGCCGCCGTGTCCCCAGACGGTGGTGCAGGACAGGCGGGCGCGTTCCAGGCCCAGGCCGTAGCCGCCGTCCGCACCGAGGTCGACCGCGGTGGTCAGGTCCCGCTGCTGGGCGGGCCGCAGGAGCCTGCCGCCGAGGAGGGCGGCGTTGAAGCGGGTCAGGTCGTCGGCCGTGGAGATCATTTCTCCGGCCGGCCCGGCGACGGACATGTTCTGCTCGGTGATGTCCACCGGCCGGTGCCCGGGGCGTAGGAGGTAGGCGTGGGCGTGTGGACCGGGCAGCCGGACGGAGGTGCCCGGTACGCGGGTGTGGTCGAGGCGGAGGGGCCGCAGGATGCGGCGGTTCACTTCCTCGGCGTAGGTGTGGCCGGTCACCTTCTCGATGAGCAGGCCCGCCAGGAGGTAGTCGGTGTTGGAGTAGCGCCATCCGGTCCCGGGCGGGAAGGAGGGCGCGTGGCCCGGGTCGTCGGCGAGGGCGACGAGCCCGGCGGGGGACCAGGTCCGCCAGCGGCCCGTCGACAGCCAGCGCTCCAGGGCGGCGGGGTCGGCGGGGTCCTCCAGGACGCGCGGGTCCTCGGTGTAGTCGTAGACGCCCGAGGTGTGTTGGAGTGTCTGCCGCACCGAGACGGCGTCGGCATCGCGGACCACGCCGGGCAGGTAGCGGCCGATCGGGTCGTCGAGCCGGAGCCGTCCCTCTCCCGCGAGTTGCAGGACGACGGCGGCGACGAAGCTCTTCGTCACGCTGCCGATCCGGAAGGAGCCGTCCGGCCGCACCGGCAGACGGCGGGCGAGGTTCGAGGTACCCGCGCCGGCCCGCCGGACGGCGACGCCGTCCTCGCGTATCTGTCCGAGGGCGGCCGTCGCGCCGTCCAGGACGAGCGCGCCGAGGCCCTGCTGGAGTGATCCGGTGGCGGCCGGAGCCGGCGTCCGCTGCGCCGGCAGTGCCACGGCGGGGCCCGCCGAGCAGGCCAGTGTCACGGCCACGGCCGCGGCAAGGCTCCGCAGCCGTCCGTGGACACGCTGAATGGGCATGAATGCGCCGTCCTTTCCTTCACCACGGTCCGCCCGTGGAGCGGCCGGCCGGGAGTCCCCCGGCCACCGGCATCCTCGACCGGGGCACGGTGACGGTGCGTCCTTCTCCAGCGGTATCGCCCCCTGAGCGCTCCCCTGCCCGCGACCCCTGACATCTCTCAGGGCTCCGGCGGCCACCGCCGCAGTGCGGCCGGCGCGATGCGCTCGGCGACCGGGTTCACCGATGTGCCCTTGGCGCCGGTGGAGTTGACCGAGTGGACCCGTGTGGGGCCGAGGCCCCGGGTGGCCGCGACCGCCGTGCCATACCCGTAGCGCGCCGGACTTGAGCCAGTAGACGGTGTGGTCGTACGTGAACCGCTGGAGTCCGGCGCTGTAGGTGGCGTCGTCGGTCCCCGGCGGGAGTGTGAACATCTCCCGCAGCTGCGGCTCCGGTACGATCCGCCCCCGGAAGAGAGCCGTGATCAGCCGCTCCAGGTCGGCGGTGGGCCGGGCGGCAGCCGTACCTGGCCGTGTCCGGGGCGCTCAACACCCCGTAGGGACGGCTTCGGTTGGCGCCGTTGTCCTGGGAGCCGAGGGCGTCCCCGGTACGGGACTCGTCCCATCCGCTGGCCGCCGTCGCCCGAAGTCGATGGGCGGTGGGTGGACGTCACCGTGTTCATAGCGTGTCGGGTGGTCCGGGGGCCAGGGTCCGGAAGATCATTCCGCTGATTGTCCCCAGGCCAACCACCGGCGTTCACCTGTGGTGCCCAGGATTCGCCATGGGCATGCCCGATTTGGTTCGTGGCGTGCCCTTCACTTTCGGAGCGATCAGGAAGGACGGCTGCTGATGCGGCCAACACAGCGGCGAAGATGGCAGGGCGGTGGATCCGGCGGGCGCCGACTCGCGGGCGCCGTCCTGACCGCGCTCGTCCTGGTGGGCGGAAACCTGACGGTGGCGTACGCCGACACCGAAGCGGACCGGCGTGCCACGGACAAGAAGGACGCGCCGAGCCAGGGCGCGACCACCCTGCCCACCCTCACCCCAGGCGAGGGCTCGTACCTGGAGGGCACCCAGAAGGCCGCGGCCACGCCGACCCTGGCCGGCGACTCCGTGACCCGGCTCGCCGTCGACGGCAAGGCGATCGACGCCGAGAAGACGGTCGGGGTGTCCCGGCTGAGCTTCGACGTCGGCTCGAACTCGACGGAGGCCCGCTACCACAACTACGTGCTGGTCAACGGCGAGTACCGCGCGGACATCGGCGACCTCGTCAACGAGCGCGGCACCATCGAGATCCCGAACGAACACCTCGTCAAGGGCGAGAACAAGATCCAGATCTTCGCCGGCACCGTCGAGACCTCGTGCGGCACCAACCATGACGACTTCGTGCTGTCGGACATCCAGCTCACCCTGCTCGGCGAGGTCGCGGACGGCGAGGAGAACGAGTACACCTACTCCTTCGGCGACGGCAACTGCGGCTCCAACAGCACGCTGCTGAAGGAGGCGACGCTCAGCTTCTTCGTCCTCGGCGACCCGCAGGGCACCACCGGCCTGCAAGCCGACCTGGACACCACCCGACTCGCCAACGGTGAGCACACCCTCACCGCGACCACCGCCTCGCGCAAGACGGTGACCAACAAGGTGACCGTCAACAACGCCCCGGCGGGCGCCCCCCGGCTGCTGCCCAAGGACGGCACGCTGGTCAAGGGCGGACAGTCGGTGTTCGCCAGCCTCCCCGCGGGCGCCGACGGCCGGCTGTCCTCGCTGACCGTGGACGGCGGCAAGCCGATCTCCACGCCCCAGTTGGGCAACGGCGCGGCCACGTTCTCCTTCGATGTCGGCGCCAACTCGCTCGACGACAAGTACGACAACCACCTGCTCGTCAACGGCAAGCGGATCGACCTGGGCGGCACCTGGGTCAGCCAGCGGGTGGACATCGCGATTCCCGCGCGGTACCTGGTGCCCGGTGACAACACCATCAAGGTCGTCACCGGCCCGTACAAGGAGAGCTGCGGCAACAACCGCGACGACTTCGACATCTCCGGCCTGCGCCTCGCCCTGGACGGCGCCACCGTCACCGGCATGGACATCGCCGCGTCCTACGCGATGGGCGACGGCGCCTGCGGCAGCGCCCCCGACCGCCTGCCCGAGGCCGAACTGCACTACACGATCGACGCGCCGGCCGTCGCCGTCACCGACACGCTCGGCTCCGGCGATGCCACCCTCGGCTTCACCGTGGGCAGCAACTCGATCGAGGCCCGCTACCAGAACCACATCCTGGTCAACGGGCAGAAGCTCGTGCTGGACGCCGACTACGTCAGCCGGCACGTCGATCTGGCCTTCCCCAACGAGTGGCTGGTGCCCGGCTGGAACACCATCGACGTCGTCACCGGCAGCTACCCCACCTCGTGCGGCGACAACCGGGACGACTTCACGCTGTCCGGCTTCACGCTGACCCCCCTCGGCGGCACCGCCGAGGGCCGCATGGTCAAGGGCTCCTACAGCTTCGGCGACGGCAACTGCGGGGACAACGTCAACCCGCTGACCGAGGTCGACCTGGAGTTCTTCGTGGACGGCCCGGCCAAGGGCGCCCGCGCCGACCTCGACACCGCGAAGATCGAGGACGGGCGGCACACGCTGGCCGCCGCCTCGAAGTCCGGCAGGACGGCCACCCGTGTCCTGGTCACCGACAACTCGGCGCCCGAGGTCGCGAGCAGCACCCCGAAGGCCGGTCAGCGGATCACCGCGTCGGTCGTGCTCGGCGTGCAGATGAAGGACTTCTCCGGCGTGGTGAGCGGCCCGGACATCAAGCTCGACGGCAAGGCGGTCAAGGCCGGTGCCGCGATCGGACCCGGCCTGTCCGCGGGAGCGCACACGCTGTCCGTGACCGCCACCGACTCCCTGGGCAACACCGGCACCCGCGAGGTGAGGTTCACCTCCGCCGGCATCCCGGACACCCCCGCACAGCTGACCCCGGCGTCCGGCACCACCGACGCCGGCCGGAACGTCACGCTGTCCGCGAAGGTGGCCGAGCCGGATGGCGGCGATGTGACCGCCACGTTCTCCGAGGCCGAGATCCTCACCCCGAACCGGGTGTACCAGGGCACGGCCACCGCCGTCCCGACCACGCTGAGGGTCAAGGGCGAGAAGAAGGTCAAGGCCGCGGGGCTCGCGCCCGCCGACGGCAGGACACTCGCCGCGCCGTCCTCCTCCGACGTCACCTTCCAGCGGTTCGACGTCCAGGTCAAGGGCCACGTCGACCAGCCGGTGCTGCGCTGGGAGGGTGTCATCGACCCCGAGCGCCTGGCCTCCCTGCGGGCGTGGAACAACGACACCGGCCAGTGGGACGTCGTCAGCAGCGCCCGCGGCGCCGCCGAGGGCAACACGGTGCTCACCGCCGTACTGGACCGCGTCCACGTCGACCGCCAGCAGGTGCACGTCATGGTGACGGGCGAGGACCCGTTCGCCGACGACATCGACGCCGGTGACCCGAACTCGTTCGCCGACCCCGGCTCGTACGACTTCTCGATCGTCCACTACACCGACACCCAGTACCTGTCCGAGGGCGCGGTGGAACAGGAGACGCCCGAGGAGCGCGCGGTCTGGGAGAAGGCGTACGGAGACGTCGCCCGCTGGATCGTCGACAACAAGGACAAGCGGAAGATCGCCTATGTCGCCCACACCGGCGACATCATCGAGAACAACATCCGCAAGCCCGCCGACGAGGCCACGCAGAAGCAGGTCGTCGGCGAGCTTGAGGTGTCCTCCAGGCAGCAGAAGATCCTGGACGACGCGGGCATCCCGAACGGTGTGATCGCCGGCAACCACGACAACCAGTCGGGAACCGAGAACGGCCCGGACGCCCTCTACAACAAGTACTACGGCCCCGACCGTTACCAGGCGCTGTCACAGGGCTGGGAGCACGCCAGTTACGGCGGACCCTGGCGCGCCGGCGACAACCAGAACCACTACGACCTGTTCTCGGCCGGCGGCCAGGACTTCGTGGTGGTCGGCCTGTCCTACGGTGTGACCCGCGAGGAGGCCGAATGGGCCGACTCGGTCTTCAAGCGCTTCCCCGACCGCAACGGCATCCTGCTCTCGCACGACTACCTCGCACCCAGCACCCAGCCCGACGGCCGCGGGGCCCCGTTCTCCGCGCCCGACGGTTCGATGCTGTTCAAGACGGTGGTCCAGGACAACCCGAACGTGTTCCTGATCCTCGCCGGTCACGAGCACGGCGTGGGCACCAACGTGAAGCCGAAGGTCGGCGAGATCGGCCACGACGTGGTCGAACTGCTTGCGGACTACCAGTTCTACACGGTGTCCGCCGACCGGCTCGGGCTCACCGAGATCGGCGGCTACAAGCCCGAGGACCAACTGCAGTTCGGCGCGAGCTTCTTCCGGCTGCTCCAGTTCGACGTGGCCCGCTCCGAGCTGACCGTCGACACCTACTCGCCGCTGCTCGACGAGTTCGGCGCCACCGAGTACGACACCGACCACCGCTACGACGGCACCGAGGACAACATGGTGCTGCCGATCGACCTCACGTCCCGCAAGACGACGTTCCGGACCGACTCGGTCGCGCTGTACGACCCGGTCGGCGTCGTCGGGCGCACCAAGGTCACCTCCGGTGAGGTCGCCTCGGTGACGTGGCGGAACCTCAAGCCCGGCTCCACGCACGCCTGGTTCGTCACGGCCCGCTCCGCCGGCGGCGGTGTCACCGCCTCCGAGCCGAGCGTCTTCGTGACGAAGGACGCACAGGGCCGGCCCGGCACATGGAACGCGGACACGCCCTACTACGAGTGGTTCGCCCGGCCCCAGAGCCGGCGCTGACCGGCTGACCGCCGGCAGCGCCCGGCGGTGGTCGTCCGCCGCCCCGGACCCGCGCGGCCCGGGGCGGCGGACCCACGCCCCCCGTCCCGGGATCGCGGCGGCGGTTCACCGCCGTGATCCTCAGCCACGAGAACCGAGCCCGCCATGCATCCGACACCCCCTGCCCGTACTCGCGCGCCCCGGCCCGGTCCGGGCGGCGCCCTGCGCACCCTCCTCGCCGTCCTCGCCGCGCTGGCCGCGCTGCTGGGCGCCGGTCTGCTCCAGGCGGCACCCGCCGCCGCGCACGACGCCACCTCCACCGCCTACGCCGAGGTCGACGGCAGCGCCGCCCGTCCCGAGGCCACCCTCGACCTCGAATACGACCTGCTGATGAAGTCGGCCTGGCTGTACGCCGAGGCGTACGACGCGAAGGGCCGCGCCGAGCAGCTGCGCCAGCTCAGGCTGAACGCCCCGGCGGTGTCCGAGTACGTCACCGGGCGCTTCGCGATCACCCGGGACGACGCGGCGTGCACGCCCCGCACCGTGGGCGCCGCGGACATCCGCGTCCGCGGCGCACGCCCCTACGCCGTGCTCACCCTCGCCTTCACCTGCCCGGCCGGCGCCACCGGTCCGGTCACCGTCTTAAGCGCGCTGTTCCCCGACGCCGAGAGCTTCGTGCACAGCACGCGGACGATCGTGCACTACGACATCGACGGCGACCGCGGCTCGCAGATCCTCACCGCCACCGAGCCCTCCGTCACCGCCGCCGCGGCCAGGGGACAGGAGTCCCACCAGGTCCTGGAGTTCTTCCTGCTGGGCACCGAGCACCTGCTGTTCGGCCTCGACCACATCCTCTTCCTGCTCTCGCTGCTCATCGGGGCGCGCGGTCTGCGGGACATCGCGCTCACGGCGACCGCGTTCACCGCCGCGCACAGCATCACGTTCCTGCTGGCCGCGTGCGGCGTCGTGGACGTGCCCGCGGGGCTGGTGGAGCCGGTGATCGCCGCGTCCATCGCCGTCGTCGCGATCGCCGGTTTCCGGCTGCGTGACCGCGCGGACAACGCACGCTGGCGACTGCCCACCGTCTTCGTCTTCGGTCTCGTGCACGGCCTCGGCTTCGCGGGGTCGCTGGGCATCGACGAAAGCTGGTCCTGGGAACTGCTGTTGTCGCTCCTCAGCTTCAACGTCGGCATCGAGGCGGTGCAGTTGGCCATCATCCTCGTCGTGTTCCCGCTGCTGCTCCTGCTGCGCCGGTCACCGGTGCACCGCTGGGCGCTGCCGGCCCTGACCGCACCCATCGTGCTCGTCAGCCTCTACTGGTTGTGGGACCGGGTGGCGATCAGCGCCTGACGCCCGCCGTCCCCGACAGTCGTGAGCGGTCCCCGCCGCGGGTAGCACTGAGTCACCACGGCACACCGCATGGTGCCGACCGCGCCGGGTGCCGACGATGACGATGGGGAGGCCGGGTGGACAGCTCGGGACCAGGGGACTTACGCGAGACGGTCACGCTGGGCGTCGAGGAGGAGTTTCTGCTCCTCGACCGCAAGGCGTACCGGCCCGTGGGGCGGAGCAGTCAGGTGCTGGAGGCCGGCCGACGGCGGTTGCGGCCCGAGCAGCTGGTGCCGGAGATCTCCGAGGCGATGGTGGAGACGGTCAGCGGCGTGTGCGGCACCGGTACCCAGCTGCGCGCAGAACTCGTGCGGCTGCGCGGGGCCGCCGCGCGGGCCGCGGGGGAAGCGGAGTGTCTGCTGCTCGCCTCGGGAACCTCGCCGCTCGGGCGGACCGGACCGGGGACCGAGGACGATCCCCCGGAGGTACCGCCGCTGCGCGAGCACGCGCGGTATCTGCGCATCCGGGAGCGGTTCGGGCCGCTCGTGCGCGACCAGGGGGTCTGTTCCTGTCATGTGCATGTAGGTGTGCCGGACGTGGGCACCGCCGTGGCGGTCGTCAACCATCTGCGCCCCTGGCTGCCGCTGCTGCTCGCGCTGACCGCCAACTCGCCCTACTGGAACGGCAACGACACCGGATACGCGAGTTGGCGCACCATGCTCTGGCGCCGCTGGCCCACGGCAGGACCGCCCCCCGTGCTGCGCTCCGCCGAGCACTACGAGGAGGTCGTCCGGATGCTCGTGGCCAGCGGCGCGGCCCTGGACCCGGCGATGGTCTACTGGTACGCCCGCCCGTCGCGGCACGTGCCGACCGTCGAGGTCCGCGTCGCCGACGTACTGCCGACCGTCGCCGAGACGGTGGCCTACGCGCTGCTGGTGCGGGCCGCGGTCGTCCGCGCCCGCGCCGCGGTCCGGGCGGGCGTCCTCCCGCCGCGGGTGGAGCAGGACGTGCTCGTCGCCGCCTGCTGGCAGGCGGCGCGCGAAGGGGCCACCGGAGAACTGCTGGACCTGATCGGGGGCTCGGCGCCCGTGGCCACCCCGGTCGTGCGGCAGATCGAGACGGCGCGACGCCTGCTCGGGCCCCATCTGCCGGACCGCGGCGAGGGGGCGTTGGTGAACGCCTGGCTGGACCGGCTCACCGAGGAGGGTGGCGCCGCGGACCGCCAGCGGGCACTGCACCGCGGCACCGGCCGCCTGGACGGGCTCGTCGAGCACCTGACCCTCGCCGATCCGGCCCCTGCCCCCGAAGCGTCCTGCGGAACGCTCTCCCGTCCCGCGCCGCCCGCGTCCGACCCTGAGGAGACGGCCTGACCGACGCGCCGCCCGCGTCCGACCGGGAGGAGGCGACCTGACCGAGCGGGCGCCGCCCCGCGCGGAGCCGCGCTCACCCGCCGGGGCAGTTCCCGTCCGTGGCCCTCGCCCGCCGTCCGCCGACGGACACGGTCACCGTCACCGTACCGGCGGACGGCTTGTCGATGCGGTGCGCCGCGGCCACCGTACAGACCAGCTGCCGCGTCGCGAGCCGGGACAGCCGGTCGATGCCGCCGGAGAGTCGGACCGTGAGCGTGTCGCCCTTTACCGACACGGTCGGGATGTCCGCCGACACGGTCGGGCTGTCCGCCGGGCTCGCCGCGGGCACCTCGAAGAGCCCGCCCGGTGCCGGGGGCATGGCGGTCGGTGTCCCGGGCACCTGGGTGGTCAGGCTCCCGAGCGCTTCGGCGGGCGTCGGCCCGGCGAAGAGCAGTTCCAGGGCCGCCTGGACGTCCCCGGGGCTGCCGGTCGTGCGCGGCACCGCGACGAGCGCACCGTCGCGGACGAAGTACACCGGTGTCACCGGTGTGATCCCGCTCGCCGGACCGCCGGCCTGCACCACCCCGGTCGCGGGAATCCCGCAGGCGGAGAGGGCGAGGAGGGCCGGCGCGAGCAGCGGCATGAGCCGGCGGGTGGCTTTCATGTCCGGTTCTCCTCGGGCACGTTGTCCCGCCGCAGCGGGATTTCCACGGTGAACAGGGCGCCGCCCGCCGGATGGTTCGCCGCGCGGACGGTGCCGGCGTGCATCCGCACGTTCTCGGCGGTGATCGACAGCCCGAGCCCGCTGCCCTCGGAGCGGGTCCTCGCGCTGTCCGACTTGTAGAACCGCTCGAAGACATGCGGCAGTACGTCGTCGGGGATGCCGGGTCCGCTGTCCCGCACCTCGATCACCGCGAGGCGTTCGGCCCCGGCGGTCTCGCGTGCGTGGAGGCGCACCCTGACCGGACGGGCGCCGTGCCGCAGGGCGTTGCCGACCAGATTGGCGACGACCACGTCGAGTCGGCGCGGGTCGACGCGTCCGCGCAGCGCGTCGGGCGGCGGCAGGTCCGTCCGCACCGACTCGGACCAGCCGCGGGCGGCGAGCGTACGCCGCACGGACTCGGCGAGATCGATCTCGTCCAGGTGCAGCACCGCCGCGCCCGCGTCGAACCGGGACATCTCCATCAAGTCGTCGACCAGGCGGGACAGTTTCACGGTCTCCTCGCTGATCAGCCGCACCGCGGTGGCCGTGTCCTGATCGAGGCGGGCGGCGTCCTCGTCCAGCACGTCGGTGACCGCCGACATGGCGGCCAGCGGAGTGCGCAGTTCGTGCGAGACATCCGCGGCGAACCGGCGGGCCCTGGCCTCCATCTCCCGCAGCTCCGCCACCGACGCCTCAAGCGCGGCGGCCGTCTCGTTGAACGTGTGCGACAGATCGGCGAGTTCGTCCGAGCCGTTGACCGCGAGCCGGGTGTCGAGGCGGCCCTGGGCGATGCTGCGGGTGGCCTGCCGCAGCGCCCGCACCGGCAGCAGCACACCACGGGCGGCCAGCAGGGCGAGCGCCACGGCGAGGACGAGCGCCGGCACCAGGGCGCGCTCGACGGCGGTCACCAGGGCGTCGACGTACGCCTGCTCGGTGGTCTGCGCGACGACGAGGAACACCCGCACCCCGGACGGCGTCTCCCTCCCGTCCGGGGCGCCGAAGGTGACGGACATGCCGACGACCAGTGAGGTGCGCCCGTCCCTGCGCACCCGCTGGAAGACGGTGGCCCGGCTGGACCCGACGGCCTCGCGCACGGCCGGCGTCAGCTCCCCGAAGCGGTCGCCGGGTACGGAGGCCGCGCTCAGTTCCCGGAAGGTGACCAGCACCCGCCAGTGGCCCTGCCCCTCGGTGGCCGCCACGTCCGACGCGAACCGCTGCAAGGCCGACTGGTCGGGCGGGAAGCCGAGTTCGGGGGCGCGCTGGCTCACCTGGGTCCGCAGCTGTCTGATCACGGCGTCCTGGCTCTGCTGGAGCACTCCGGTGCGCGCCTCCCGGAAGGTCAGGGCGCCCGTCGTGGTGGCGGCGACGGTGGCGACGAGCCCGAAGCCGACCACCAGGCGTGGCCGCAGACCGCGCAGCCGGGGCGCCCTCACCGGGCGGCGAAGCGGTAGCCGAAACCGCGCACGGTGTGGATGTAGCGGGGTGCGCGCGGCGGCTCGTCCAGCTTGGTGCGCAGTCGTTTGACACAGGCGTCCACCAGGCGGGCGTCGCCGTGGTAGTCGTGCTCCCAGACCGCCTCCAGCAACTGCTGCCGGCTGAACACCTGGCCGGGTGAGGCGGACAGGGTGAGCAGCAGCCGCCGCTCGGAGGGGGCGAGCGGTATCGGCACGCCACTCAGGGTGACGGTGAGCCCGGCCCGGTCGACGGCCAGGTCCCCATAGGTGTCGATCTTCGGCAGGGCGGGGTCGGCGGAGGGCCCGCCGGCCCGGCGCAGTACGGCGCGGATGCGCGCGTCGAGCACCCGCGCCTGCACGGGCTTGACCACGTAGTCGTCGGCGCCCGCCTCCAGGCCGACCACGATGTCCACCTCGTCGCCCCGCGCGGTCGCCATGATGATCGGCAGCGTCTGGTCGACGGCCCGTATGCCCCGGCACACCTCAAGACCCGGCATGCCGGGCAGCATCAGATCGAGGACGACGATGTCCGGCCGGAAGGACCGCAGCCGGTCCATCCCCTCCTCCCCGGTGCCGGCGGCGACGACGTCATGGCTCTGCCGGCGCAGGGCCAGGGTGACGCCCTCGCGGACGGCGCGGTCGTCTTCGATCAGCAGTACACGTGGCATGGGCCCAGTATCGGTATGCCGTGCGCCCGGCCGGAAAACTGTTACCGGTTGATCATATAAACGCCCCCACGGGTGAGCGTTATCGATCCGTTACGCATCGGGCCAAGACCGATCACATTGCGGTCACACCGTGAACCAACGTGACTGCGTACCAAGGAAACTCGCCCGGCTCCCGTCGTCGCCCGAGCGGCCCGGCGCCCACCGCCGCCCGGAGGGACAAGCGGCGCGGGAGCAGGCGCGCGAAGAGGCACCCGAAACGGCATCTGGCCGGCGGGCTCGCCGCGTTGGCCGCCCTCGCGGCCGCCGGCTGTGCCGTGGTGGCGTGGCCGCCGTCCGACGCGCACCACCCGGCGGCGGACGCGTCCGCCGGGCGCACTCCACCGGCGCCCCGCTCCCCTGAGCCGTCCGCACCGGCACCGAGCGCCACGGCCACGTCGAGCGCCCGCGCCGAGGACCCCGCGCCCACCCACCGCTCCGGCACGGACATCCCCCTCAAGGGGCCGGGCACGTTCGTCACCGCGCCCGGCGAGAGCGCCGAGGCCGGCACGGGAAAGGTGCTGCGCTACCGGGTCGAGGTGGAGAACGGCATCGACGTGTCCGCCGCCGGCGCCGCCGCGGAGGTGGAGCGCATCCTTGGCGATCCGCGCGGCTGGACGGCCGACGGGCACTCGGCGTTCCGACGGGTCGCCGACGGCCCCACCGACTTCGTGGTCAAGATCGCCACACCGGGAACCGTCGACGACATCTGCGGACAGTACGGCCTGGACACCGGCAGCGAGGTCAACTGCAGCGTCGACCGCAACGTCATGGTCAACCTCAAACGCTGGGAACAGGCGACCCCCGTCTACGCGCACGACGTCACCGCCTACCGGGCCCTGATCATCAACCATGAGGTGGGCCACTTCCTCGGCCACGGCCATGTCACCTGCCCGGGCAAGGGCAAACCGGCCCCCGCGATGATGCAGCAGATCAAGGGCATGCACGGCTGCGTCCCCAACGTCTGGCCGTACGACACCGAGGGACACCTCATCACCGGCCCCTCCGTCCCGTGACCGCGGCGACGTCCCACCGGCCCACCGCGAGCGCCCGGAGCCGAGCCGCCCCGCGGCCCGGGCGCGGACCGCCCGGCGAGGGCAGCGGCCGAGGACGCCCACCCGCGGCGGGCCGGCCGCGGACGCGCCTTCCCCACCCAAGTCCCCTCCCTGAGGAGTTCAGTCGACCCCGTAACCGGCCACCCGCCGCCCCGGCCCCGCCCGGCCGCCCCTCCGGGCGGGGCCCTCGGCGGGCGCCGGTGCCGGTGGCGCGGGCGGGGCGGGGGAGTCTCCCGCCCGCGGCGCCCGAGGGGGCTCCTACCAGGTCACCGGCAGTTCCAGGGGGAAGCGGCGGATCGTCGCCGTGTCCCACTTCACCTCGTGCGGCGCCACCGCGAGCCGCAGTGCGGGGAAGCGCTCCAGGAGCCGCCCGACGGCCACTTCCAGCTCCGCCATGGCGAGCGGCATCGCGATGCACCGGTGACCGCCCCAACCGAACGCCATATGGGGCGCGTTGGGCCGGTCCACATCGATGACATGCGGATCCGGGTAGCGCTCGGGCTCGCGGTTGGCCGTCAGGTACGACACATGGACGAAGTCGCCCGCGCGGATCAGCACACCGTCCAGCTCCACGTCCTCAAGGGCCACCCGGGGAATGCCGACGCCCTTGCGGAACGGGATGTAGCGAAGCAACTCGTGCAGCACATCGGTGAGCTTCCCGGGGTGGGCCCTGACGTGTTCCATCAGCTCGGGGCGGGTGAGCAGCAGGAACATGATGTCGCTGATCTGGCAGGTCGCCGTGTCCTGGCCGCTGAGCGCCAGCACCAGGGTCATGACCGCCAGTTCCCTGTCGTCGAGCTGTTCCTGGCCCTCCCGAGCGGCGGCCATCGCGCTGATGATGTCGGTGCCCGGCGACTTCCGGCGCTGCTCGACGAGTCGGGCGAAGCAGTCCGTCAACTCGGCCTTGGCGTTGGCGGCGGCCTCCTTGTTGCCCTCGCCCACGACGAGCAGTTGGTGCAGGGACTTCTGGATGCGGGGCCAGTCGTCGCGTTCGATGCCGAGCAGGTCGAGGACGGTCTGCTGGGGCAGCGGGTCGGACAGGTGCTGGACCAGGTCGGCCGGCGGCCCCTGCCGCTCCATGTCGTCCAGCAGGAGGTCCGCGAGCCGGACGATCCTGGGCCGCATCGCCTCGACGTGCTGCTGAGTGAATGCCTGCGAGGCCAGGTGCCGTACCCGGCTGCTCTGCGGCGGGTCCATCACATTGATCGACTCGGGCGAGACGATGGGCTCCGGCGTCATCCGGGGGTAGTCGCGGCCGATGATGCCCGCCCGGCTGAACCGGTGGTCCGTGGTCACCTGCTTGACGGAGTCGAAGCCGGTGATCAGCCAGGCGTCGGCGTCGCCGTGGGGCAGCCGGATCTTCACGGGCTTGTCGCGGCTCATCAGGTCGGCGAGCACGGGATCGAAGTCCAGGGCGTCACTGAAGTCGAACGGGCAGGTGATGGTCTCATCGTTCCCGGTCATCGGATGGCTCTCCTTGGGGCAGTGGTACGACGTGGGGGTGTCCACGGCTGGTAAAGGCCCTGGGCGGGCCCGACGGCGTCGCCGAAGGCCCAGGTGCGTACGGAGCGTTGATGCGGCCCCGGGCCGGGCGGCCCCCCTTCGGCGCGGAACCCCGCCGCGCCGCGGGGCACGGAGCCGGCCCGGACCTCGCCGGCGGTCACCGCCGCTCGGCGTGACGCTTGTGCGGCCGGCCGGCTGGACGGACACCTCGGTGGCCGCGGCCGGCGCGCCGGGCCGGCGGGCCCGGGCGGGACGCGGGTGGTCGGGACCGGGAATCCTGCTGTCGCTCGTCAGCCATGACACATGCCTCCTGGCGCGATGGAAGCACGGCAGACGGGGCGACCGCTGTTCGGCACCGACGCGTTGGGCTCGATGGGCTAACCGCCGTCATCGGCCGCCGGCGCGTCCGTCCGGTACGGCCGATCGGCGCAACCCCACCTCCGCGGCCGGGCCCGGCGGCGCACCGGGCATCCCTGATGACGCCGCCCGGCCTGGGCGGCGCGGTGGTTTCGGCCCGGGCGCCGGCCGCCGTCCCCGCAACCGGGGGAACCGGGCCGCGGCGGGTGACGGCACGGCCCGGCCGCCCCTCACCCGCAGGACGGCGCACACCCCGCCCGACCTCCCGCGCCGCGCGCACGGCCAGGTCACAGCGGGGGCACCGGCATCGGCAGCGCGCCCGCGCCACCCGCCCGCACGCCGTGCCGCCGCCTCCCCGCGTACTACTACCTGGAAGGAGTGCCCCGGCCCCCACGACCGGCGCGCCGCTCGGGCCTCGATCACACGACGTGGACGGCCATGGTCCGCGCACACTCCGTCGACTCGGCGCGGGTGGCGTCCACCTCCAGGACGTGGACCACACCCCGGTGGACCCCCTGCGCCCGGAAGGCGGCCTCACCCGCCGCCGGGCCGTGCGGTTCCGAAGGACAACGCTTCTTCCCCGCAGCCGGGGACCTCTCCGCCGGAACCGGTGCGGGCGAGATGCCGCTCAGCCGCCCGGCCGGCCCTGCGGGCCCGTGTGTTCGGATTCGGCGGGGGAGCCGGTGTCGACCGGCGCGGGCAGGGGCGAGCCGGCGGGCCCGGCGGCGCGAGGGGTGTTGACGGCGGGCGCGATGACGACGGCCACGATGGTGCAGGCCAGCACGGCGATCATGGCGGTGCGCAGGCCCAGGTGGTCACCGAGGAACCCGAGCCCGGGCGGCCCGACGAGGAACGCGACATATCCGACGGTCGCCACGAGGCTCACCCGCGCCGTCTGGTCCGGGCCGGAGTCGCCCGCCGCGGACAGCGTCAGCGGGAACCCCAGCGAGGCGCCGAGTCCCCACAGCAGGACGGCCGTTCCGGCGAGCACCGCGCTGTCGGAGAAGATCACCAGGATGAGGCCCAGGGACGCGGACAGGGCGCTGGCCCGGACCACGGCGCCCCGCCCGAAGCGGTCGACGAAGACGGCCCCGCCGAAACGCCCGAGGGTCATCGCCGCGGCGAATCCGGCGTAGACGAGCGAGCCCAGCGCCGGGGCGAGCCCGTGTCCGTCGACCATCAGCAGCGGCAGCCAGTCGTTGGCCGCGCCCTCGGCGAGGGCCATGGAAAGGACGATGACGCCGATCAGCAGCAGCTTGGACTCCCGCCACAGCCCGCTGGAGGAGCGGCCAGCCGAACGCGCCGACGGCGCCGCGCTGCGTCCGGTGCCCGCGGGCACGGCACGGAACGCGTACCCGAACGCCACGGCGGACACCACCGTGACCGCCGCCAGATGCCAGTGGGTGGGGAACCGGCCCGCCGTGGCCGCCATGCCGGCGACCGCGCCGATGACGGTGCCGAGGCTGAAGAAGCCGTGCAGCGTCGGCAGGACGGTGCTCCCGGTGATCCGTTCGACGTCCGCGCCGTCGATGTTGACCGCGACCTCGCCCGATCCCATGCCCGCGCCGAACGTGAAGAGCCCCGCGGCGACGACGCCGGCCGAGGACAGGAAACTGCCCGCCGCGATGACCGCTGTGCTGGCGATCACCAGGCAGGTGCCCAGGCCGATGACCGGCCTGGAGCCGTAACGGGCGACCAGCCGCCCGGAGCAGAGGATGCCGAGCATGGAGCCGACCGAGAGGCCGAACAGCACGAGCCCCATCTGGGCCGTGGAGGCGCCGAGCCGGTCCCGGACGTCGGGCGTCCGGGTCACCCAGGACGACATGGCGATGCCGGGGATGAAGAAGAACACGAACAGTGACCGACGTCGTCGGCGGGTGGCGAGGTCCATCGGGCACAGTCTCCGCGGTGTTCGGGCAGGAGGCGCGGTTCCGGGGTGCGTGACGGGCGCGCCAGACGACGTGTACAAATGTACATACTGGGCCGGGTGCCGGGTAGAGGCAACGGGAGACATCGGTATGGCAGGGACATCACGCGGGCCGAACGACCCCGCACGGCGCGACCGCATCATCGACGCGGCGCTCAACGTGATCGCCGAACACGGCGCCATCAACGTCACCTACCGCAAGATCGCCCAGGCCGCCGGCGTTCCGCTCGGCTCGCTCACCTACTACTTCGACGACATGCAGCACCTGCTCACCGACGCGTTCACCCGGCTCGCCGAGTCCATGTCCGAGCGCTACCGCGCCCTGCTGGACGCCGCGCGGACACCGGAGGAGGCCGGCGCCGCCGTCGTCGAGATCATCTGCGGCGACACCCTGGGCAGCCCGCGCGAACTCCTGCTCTGCTACGAGCTCTACGCGTTCGCCGCACGCAATCCGGCGCTGCGCCCGGTCATGCGGTCGTGGATGCACGCCAGCAGGACCGCGCTCGCCCGGCACTTCGATCCCACGACGGCGCGTACCCTCGACGCGCTCGTCGAGGGCTTCTCGATCCACAACTTTTTCGACCCCACCCCGACCGCCCGCGCGGACATCGCCGCGGCCGTCAGCGCGGTCGTCGCTCGCGGGCGCCGTGCCTCGCCTCCCGGTGCGGACGGACCGGGAAGCGGGCCGGCGAAGGCGGCGGGCCGCTTCCCGGGCCCGTCCTGAAGGCCGCCTCCGCCGCGCCGGCCCGCCCCCGGCCGTCGGCGCGCGCCGCACCCGGAACGGCCGGCCGGAGGCGACGCCGTCAGGGCCGGGCCAGGACCTCCGCGAGGCAGGCGAACCCGTCCGCGCCGTGGCCTCGCCCGATGGCGCGGCGGGCGACGCCCTCGGCCGCGCGCATCACCCCCGCGTCGATGCCGTGCGCCTCGGACGCCTCGATGATGTGGGCCATGGAGGACACCGCCGAGGTGATCGGGTTGCCCTCACCGGAGAAGGTGCCGCTGTCCACGTCCCGCGCGGCCTGTTCGAACAGCGGCGGGAGGATCGCGCCGATGCCCTGGGCGAAGGGCGCGAGTTCGCCCGCGGTGACGCCCTCGGCCCGCGCCAGCGCGAGGGCGTGGGTGTAGCCCGCGACGGCGGTCCAGAAGATGTCGAGGAGCGCGATGTCGTACGCCGCGGCCCGGCCGATCTCCTCGCCGAGATGGGTGTGGGTGCCGCCCAGCGCGGCCAGCACGGGCCGGTGCTCCTCGTACAGGTCCGCCGGGCCCGCGTGGATGAACACCGCGGCGGGCGTTCCGATGGTGGTGGTCGGGGTCATGATCGCACCGTCCAGGTACCGGATGCCGTGCCCGGCCGCCCAGTCGGCCGTGTCCCGGGCCCGGTTCGGGGTGTCCGCGGTCAGGTTCACCAGGGTCCGGCCCTTGAGCGCGTCGGTCACCGGGTCACGCCGCAGGATGGTGTCCGCCGCGTCGTAGTTCACCACACAGACGACGATCAGCCCGCAGGCCGCAACCGCCTCCTCGGCCGTGCGCGCGCCGACCGCACCGCGCGCGACCAGGTCCCGGTCGCGGCCGGGCGTCCTGTTCCAGACCGTCGTGCGCACTCCCGCGTCCAGGAACGCCCCGGCCAGGGCCCGGCCCATCGGTCCCAGGCCGAGTACGGTGACGGCAGACTGCTCCGGGTGCTTGGACATGTTTCAACTCCCATAGGTGAACAAAAACCCGTACGTGAACAAAGGCGAGGGCCGGAGGGGACATGACGCGTAGCCGTGCTCAGGACACAAACGTCTGCGGGGTGACCGCGGCGATCGCCGTCATCGACGGCAAGTGGAAGACCGCCCTGCTCTGGCTGCTGGAGTCAGGCCCCGCCCGTCCCGGTGAACTGCGCCGACGGCTGCCGGGGATCAGCGAGAAGGTGCTGACCGAGGCGCTGCGCGAGATGGAGACGGACGGACTGGTGCACCGGGAAGTGCACGACGTACTGCCGTTGAAGACCGTGTACTCGCTGACCGGGTTCGGCCGTGAACTCTCCGAAGCCCTCGGCCCCCTCGCCGACTGGGGCCATCGCCGTCTGGAGATGCTGTCGCGGCCTCAGGCGCTCTCCTGACGCAACGTCATACCTCCGTCCCCGGTCCGGCTCCGGTGGTCCCTCGACCACCCGCAACCAGGTTCGCGTCGCCGTCGGCCGCTGCCAAGTACCCACAAAAAAGTGGGTACCGAGCACACCGGTCAGCGCTGGTCGGCGCTGGTCGGCGCGGTCATCGCGTGGTGGCCGCCCGGATCAGGGCGGCCGCCGCGCTCTCGACGTCCCGGCCATCGCTCCAGCGGCCCAGCGAGAGCCGCAGCGCCCCCAGCGCCCGCTCGGCGGGCAGACCCATGGCCCGCGAGGACGGGCGACGGCTCGTGCCGGCCACTGTGGCAGGCCGAACCCGTGGACGCCGCGATCTCGGGGCAGGCGGCGAGGAGTTCGAACCCGAGGGCGCCATCGACGCTGACGTTGAGCGTGTTCGGCAGCCGGTCCACGGCCGGGCCGTTCAGACGGACACGGCCGGGCAGCCCCGCGGCCAGCCGCCACTGGAGGTCGTCGCGCAGCGCCGCGATCCGCGCGGCCCGGCCGGCGGCCAGCTCTTCGGCGGCGAGCCGCGCCGCGGCGCCGAGCGCGACCGCCAGGGCCACGTTCTCGGTGCCGGCGCGCAGCCCGTGTTCCTGGCCGCCGCCGTAGACCACCGGCTCCAGGCGCACCCCGTCGCGTACGTACAGGGCGGCCGTGGCCTTGGGCGCGTACATCTTGTGCCCGACCACGGTCAGCAGATCGACACCCAGCAGCCGCACGTCCAGGGGGAGCTTCCCGGCGGCCTGGGCGGCGTCACAGTGGAACAGCGCGCCGTGCGCGCGGGCGATCGCGGCCAGTTCGGCGACGGGCTGGAGGGCACCGGTCTCGTTGTTGGCGGCCATCACCGACACCAGCACCGTCTCCCCGGTGAGGGCGGCGGCCAGCGCGCCCGGGTCGACCAGCCCGGCACCGTCGACCGGCAGCACCGTCACCCGTGCGCCGTGCAGCCGCTCCAGGGCCCGGACCGTCTCCAGCACGGCCGGATGCTCGGTCGCCTGAGTGATCACATGGGGCCGGGCGCGGCCGGCGGCGAGCACCGCGCCGCGCAGCGCGAGCAGGTTCGCTTCGGAGCCCGAGCAGGTGAAGACGATCTCGGGGGGCCGGGCCCCGATCAGGGCGGCCACCCGGTCGCGCGCCTCGGCCAGCGCCCGCCGGGGCTCGGCACCGTAGCGATGACCGCTGGAGGGGTTGCCGAAGAAGCGGCTCAGGTACGGCGCCATCGCCTCGGCGACCCGCGGGTCGACGGGCGTGGTGGCGTTGTAGTCCAGGTAGACCGGCCCGCCGGCCAGCGCGGGGTGCGGCGGCGGGGCGTCGCCGGTCATGTCCGCTCCGCGGCGACGGGCAGGCCGGTCCTGGCAGTCTCCGTCATCCGTCCTCCACGCATCCATCCTCCGTCGGTCCGGGGAACGCCGTAGATGAAACAGGGCGCTCCGGCTGAACGCCGCCCGCGACACGCGGGTCACCGGGCGACTCGGGGCCCGCCAGAGCGCGCAGCCGCTCGACCGCCGTCGGCCGGGCCCGCGTGGCCCGACGCCACCGGGACCACGCTGAGCGTGGTGACACCGGCGTCGCGGAAGGCCACAACCCGCGGACCTCGGTCTTGGTGCCCACCAGGGACACGGCGCGCGCCGGCTCCTCGGGCATGGCCGCCGCCGTCCCAGACCTCCGGCCCGCCGGTACGGCTCCGGGACGCGCCGGGCGATGCGCGGTCCGGTCACGGCGCACGAGCCCCGGACGAGATCCCCGAGCAGCGCCCGGACCGGCCCGGCGAGGGCGGCCGTTCGTCCACCCCGCATGGCGCCCGGCCCGCGATGCCCGGCGCGCCGTACAGGTCGGCCCGACTGCCGGACGGCGGTCCCGAGAGGGACCGGACGAGGGCTTCCAGCGGCTCAAGCGGAGCACCCTCGACGGGCGCCCGCAGTCCCGGAAGGAGACGAGACGGCCGGGGACCCGGCAGGTGCTGGACATGGTGGCGTCCTGTGCGGGCCACCGGCCGCCCGCGGTATCCCGACGGGGCCGGCACGACGCGCCGTCGCTCACCGACGCGGGAACCTCAGGGGTGTTCTTCTCCGCGAACCGGCCCGGCGGCAGGGCCACCCGGGGCAGCGCCGCGGACCGGCCCGGCGGGGCCGGCCGTCCCGTCACCTCGCATGGCGGCCTGCCCGCTGTGCACATCGGCCGGCCGCTTGGAGGGCAGTCCACCGCGATCCGGCAGGTGCTGGACATGGTGGCGTCCTGTGTGGGCCACCGATCGGCCGCGGTATCCCGACGGGGCCGGCACGACGCGCCGTCGCTCACCGACGCGGGAACCTCAGGGGTGTTCTTCTCCGCGGACCGGCCCGGCGGCAGGGCCACCCGGGGCAACCGGACGTCCTTTGCCGCCGGCCCCGCGGCGCGGGCGGCCGGTCTCACAGGCGGCTGTAGCGCTGGATGTCCTCGGTGAACTCCTCGACCGCCTTCGCGGTGAGCGTCGGCCGGGTGTCGCCGATGGCCGTCATGTAGTCCTCGGTGCCGGCCGGCCGGCCCTGGGGGTCGGCGACCTCGCGTTCGAACGCGGCCTGTGCGCCCTTGCGCGCGGCGAACTCGATGTCGGCCGGGGTGAACAGCTCGCTGGCCCCGACCAGTTGTGTCACGTCCACGGTGTCGCCCGCGGTGCCCAGATAGCGGGTCCAGATCGCCGTGCGGGCGGTGGTGTCGGGCGGCCCGATGGGGATGACGTAGTCGAACCGGCCAGGGCGCAGGAAGGCGGCGTCGAGCGAGCGAACGGAGTTGGTGGCACAGACCAGCAGCCGCTCGTCGTGCTCGCGGAAGACGGGGATCAGCTTCAGCAGTTCGTTGGTCACCCCGTGCCCGGGATCCACCGCCTTGCCGGACCGGGCGCCGGCGATCTCCTCGACCTCGTCGATGAAGAGCAGCACCGAGTCAAGTTCCGCCAGCTCCGCGAAGACCTCGCGCAGCGCAGCGGCCAGTCCCTCACTCGTGTCGGCCGCGAGCCGGGACGGGAAGAGCTCCACGAACGGCCAGCCGAGCCGCGAGGCCACCGCCTTGGCGAAGCTGGTCTTCCCGGTGCCGGGCGGCCCGAACAGGATGACCGCCTTGGGCGGGACGACGCCGTAGCGGTCGGCCAGCGCCGGCTCCGTCAGCGGGAGCACGACACGGCGTTCGACGACCAGTTTCTCGCGTTCCATGCCGGCCATGGCGTCCCAGAGTCCGCGGGGCAGCATGCGGCCGCCCAGGGCCGCGAGCACGTCGACGTTCGCGGCCCCGGGCGGTTCGACCTTCTCGTAGTAGACGAGGTCGTCGCGGGACCGGTAGCCGGAGTTCTCCAGCGCTTTCGTCCCGGGCGACCCGGCGGGCAGCAGGGCGCTGACATGGCGGATGCCCAGGGCCCTGAGCCGCCGCTCCAACTCGGCGAGGAGCGCACTGCCGATGCCCCGCTTGCGCCACTGGGCGGCGAGCGCCACCAGCAGGATCCATGCCCGCTTCCCGCACGCCTCGGCCACGGCCATGCCCACCATCTCGTCGCCGACCGCCGCGACCACCGCCGTCTGACTGGTCTTGGCCGCCGCCATCACCTCGGAGATCGGGAACACCCGGTCCTCGTCGGCGCGGCGGCTCTGGTCCCAGATCTGGACGGCCTGGTCGAGATCGTCGTCGTGATAGTCGCGCAGATGCCATGCGGGCATCGCCACCACCTCACAGGGTGCGGGGGACCTCATTGTCCCCCGCGGGAAGTGCGGCGAGCACCTTGAGCCCGTGGCCGGCCGGGGCGGCGCCGAAGCGGTCAGCCCGCCTCCCGCCCGCGGGCCGCCGGCCGGTGGGTGAGCGGTTCGCGCAGCCCGAGATGGGAGCGCAGCGTCGTACCGGTGTACTCGGTGCGGTACACACCGCGCTCCTGCAACGCGGGGACGAGTTGGTCGACGATGTCGTCGAGGCCGTCCGGGATCAGGTACGGCGTGATGTTGAAACCGTCGATCGCGCCGTGCCGCACGAAGTGCGCGAACCTGTCGGCGAGAGCGGCCGGGGTGCCCACGTGGCCGCGCTGGGGTCCGAGCGCGATGACCGTCTCGCGCAGCGACCAGCCGTGCGCCTGCGCCTTCGCGCGCCACTCGGCCACCACGGCGCGCGGGTCGGCGATGCGCCGCGCCCCGAAGGAGCCGTCGTTCTCGGTGACGACCGGGTCCTCCTTCGGCAGTGGGCCGTCGGCGTCACGGTCGGACAGGTCGATGCCCCACAGCAGTCCCGCGATCCCCAACGCGGTAGCGGGGGTGACC
Organism: Streptomyces diversicolor; assembly: GCF_057537855.1. Lineage (NCBI taxonomy): Bacteria > Bacillati > Actinomycetota > Actinomycetes > Kitasatosporales > Streptomycetaceae > Streptomyces > Streptomyces diversicolor. The sequence continues at coordinate 157,426 of NZ_BAAJXA010000004.1, read as the reverse complement.
TGTTGCAGCCGGATCCAGCGCTTCTTCTCCAGCGCCTCCTCTTCGGTGGCGCCGAGGATGATCTCCGTGCCGGGCAGGATGCGCAGGTCGTCGTCGGGCCGGCCCACGGCCCGCAGCCGGCGCCGGATGTCCTCGGCGAAGCCGAGCGCGTCGTCGAAGTCCGAGCCGTGCGCGGAGAAGATGACGTCGGCGTTGCGGGCGGCGAAGTCGCGTCCCTCGCCGGAGTCCCCGGCCTGGAAGACGACCGGATGCCCCTGGGCGCTGCGCGGCAGGGTCGGGGCGAGGTCGATGTCGAACTGCGGTCCGCGGTGGCGTACTCGGCGTACGGCCGAGGGCGCCGACCAGGCGGGGGCGCCCGTGGAGCCGGCGACGGCACGGTCGTCCCAGCCGTCCCAGAGGGCGCGGGCCACGGTCAGGAACTCCTCGGCGCGCCGATAGCGGTCGGCGTGGTCGAGATAGCCGCCCCGGCGGAAGTTCGCGCCGGTCCAGGCGTTGTCCGTGGTCACCACGTTCCAGCCGGCGCGGCCCTCGGAGAGCAGATCGAGGCCGGACAGGCGCCGGGCGAGGTCGGCGGGTTCGTTGAAGGTCGAGTTGGAGGTGGACACCAGGCCGATCCGGCTGGTGACCGCGGCCAGCGCGGCGAGCTGGGTGATGGCGTCCGGCCGCCCCGCCACGTCGAGATCGTGGATCCGGCCGTCGACCTCGCGCAGCCGCAGCCCCTCACCGAGGAAGAACGCGTCGAACAGGCCCTGTTCGGCTCTCCGGGCGACCCGCTGGAAGGAGGCGGGGTCGATCTGCGAGCCGCTTTCGGGGGCGGACCAGATGGTCCAGTGGTTGACGCCCTGGAAGAACACGCCGAGGTGGAGCCGCGCGTGCGGCCGGGGCACGTCGAGGGGGTCGGTGCGGGTCATCGGGCATCCTCCTGGGCGGCCGCGACGGCGAAGCGGTTGGCGGGGCGCCGCAGCCCCAGGGACGTACGCAGGGACGTGCCGGGCAGCGGGCGGGTTATGCGGCGTCGTTCGGCGAGTGCGGGGAGCACGAGGCGGGCGAGGACGGGCAGGTCCTCGTCCAGCACCAGCGGATGCAGTCGTACGCCGTCGACGACTGCGCTCAACTCGTCCAGGACGGCGACCAGTTGTGAGGCCGGTCCGGTGTGGCGCAGTCGGCCGCTGTCCGTCCAGGGCGTGTGGCGCTCCAGGTCGGCGACCCGCTCGGCGCCGGTGGCGTCCGGCGTGTCCAGGGCGACCTCGACCTCGGCGAAGACGAGCGGGGTGCCGGCGTCCGCCGCGGCGGCGGCCACCGCCGCACGGTCGCGGCCCGCGACCAGGGCGACGTCGAGCCGGTCCGCGGGCACCGCGTCCGGGCTGCCCAGGACGACGAGCTGCCCCTGCGGCGGACGCGGCACGATCGCCGGGCCCTTGACCGCGTACGTCTGTCCGGTGAAGTCGATGTAGTGGAGCCGGTCCCGGTCGAGGTAGCGGCTGGTGGCCACGGAGCGGATGACCGCGTCGTCCTCCCATGAGTCCCACAACGCGCGGGCCACGTCCACACCGTCACGGGACTCCCGGGCCCGCGCGGCGGCGTCGCCGATGAGGGGACGCCCCCAGGCGCGGGTCGCCTCGGGCCGGTCCTCCTGCGTCACCACCCACCCGGCCCGGCCGGCGGAGATGTGGTCCAGGGACGCCAACTGGCCGGAGACATGGAAGGGTTCGGCGTAGGTGACCGGTACGACGGGCGCGATGCCGACGGTGCTCGTGGACGCGGCGACAAAGGCCGCACGCTCCACCGCGCCGATACGGCCCACCGGATCGGGCGGGGCACCGGGCGGCAGCACACCGTCGTCCAGGGTGATCAGGGTGAAACCGGCGTTCTCGGCGACGGCGGCGAGGTGGGCCACCCGGCGCGGGGTGAGGAGCTGGTCCGGGGGGTGGGCGGCGCGGCGCCAGGCCGCGGGATGGGCGCCGTCGCCGTCGAGTTCGACGGCGAGGCGCAGGGCGGGACCGGGCATGGGTGATCCTTCCGGGAACACGGGAGCAGACGGGCGCGGGGCCCACCGCGGGCCGCCGGCACTGTCGGCGGCCCGCGGTGGGCCACGACGAGACGGCCGGCGGTGCGGGCCGGCAGGGGTCAGATGTGTACGGAAGGACAGACCGCGGAGGAGGTGCGGCAGTAGTCGACATGCCGCCGGGTGATCAGACGCGTGTCCGTGCCGGCGCCTCGCGGTGCCACGCCAGGTACGCGCATCGAGTCCTCCACCCGTCCGGAACGTGCGTCCTCAACGTAAGTCGTCGGCCCGTGCGTGTGTCAAGGGCACGATCAGTCCGCGGGCGCGGTGTCGCGCGTGCGCTGGTAGTGACGCCTGGCCTTCATCCGGTTGCCGCAGACGGCCATGGAACACCAGCGGGCCCTGTTGGTCTTGCTGCGGTCGACGAGGAACCGCCGGCAGTCCGCGTTGGCACACGGCCGCAGGCGTCCCGGCATCGTCTCCTGCAACGCGCTCCAGGTCATGACCGCGTCCACCGCCATCCGGCGGTCCGCGGGGACATCGATTTCCCAGGAGACTGAGCCGGAGGAGAGACGCGGGTGTGCGATGACGTCCTTGAGGAGCGGCGTCAGTGTCGAGGCCGGATCGCCGCCGCGGACCACGGCCTGGAGGGCGTCGCGGGCCCGCACGAGGTGCCGTCGCTCCTCGGCGGTGCCGCGGCCGCCGTGTGCCCGCTGCCAGAGCCTGGCCGCCTCCGGGTCCGCGAGCCGGTCCTGGACGGCCCCGCCCTGAACCGGCGTGGTGTTGAGGAGCTCCAGCAGCGTGTCCTGCCGCTCCCGATCGGTCACCTCGCGCCTCCTGCCCGACCTGATCGTTCGCCAGGGTACATGAGCCCCTCACCCGATCAACCTAACCATTGAACTTCGTTTGACAGGTTAGACCCGGTGTGTTCGACTGGCCATGTGACCGACAAAGCCAGCAGAAGGGGCAGGGATATGGCTCCCGCCGTGCACCACCGCACCGCCACGGTCGACGGCCTTGAGGTCTTCTACCGGGAGGCCGGCGACCCGAAGACACCCGCGGTCGTCCTCCTCCACGGCTTCCCGACCAGCTCGCACATGTTCCGCCGCCTGATCCCGGCCCTGGCCGACCGCTACCACGTGATCGCCCCGGACCACATCGGGTTCGGCCAGTCCGCGATGCCGGCCCCGCGTGACTTCCCGTACACCTTCGACGCCCTCACCGACGTCACCTCCGGGCTGCTTCGGCACCTGGGCATCGACCGGTTCGCGATGTACGTGCAGGACTACGGCGCCCCCATCGGCTGGCGGCTCGCGCTCCGGGATCCGGACCGCATCACCGCGATCATCACGCAGAACGGCAACGCCTACGAAGAGGGCTTCGTCAAGCCCTTCTGGGACGGCCTCTTCGCCTACGCCGAGGCGCCGGGACCGGAAACCGAGGCGGCCGTGCGCGGCGCCCTGACACCCGAGAGCATCCGCTGGCAGTACGTCAACGGCGTCGCCGACCCCAGCCTGGTCAGCCCCGACAACTGGGTCCATGACCTGGCGCTGCTCGACCGGCCCGGAAACGACGAGATCCAGCTCAGGCTCTTCCGCGACTACTCCACCAACGTGGACCTGTATCCGCAGGTCCACCGGTACTTCCGCGACTCTCGGGTGCCGCTGCTGGCGGTGTGGGGTGCGAACGACGAGATCTTCGGCCCCGCGGGCGCGGAGGCGTTCCGCCGGGACCTGCCCGACGCCGAGATCCACCTGATCGACACCGGCCACTTCGCCCTGGAGACCCACCTGGACCCCATCGCCGACCACATCCGCGCCTTCCTCGCCCGCACCCTGCCCTGACCCACCCCACGGCACGGCAGCGGCGCTTACACCGACCGGCGGCAGCCGGGCAGTCGGTCGCGGTGGGCGGGTTCGGGCCGCCCTTGGCGTCCGTACCGTGTTGGATGGGCTCCGTGGCCATCGTGACCTTCCGTCCCCGTGACGCCGCCTGGGCCCTGGTGCTCTTGGCGGCGGTAGCCTGCACGCCCGCGCAGAGCGCCCCCGCCCCGCCCACGGCGTCCGACCCCACCACCACACCGAGCACGGCCGCCGCGCGGCCGGCCGGCGCCGTGGAACCGCCGGAACTGGTCGCGGGCCTCGGCGAGACCCCCGCCGCCGAGCGCCGCTCGACCCAGGGGAACGCGCGCTTCACCTACTCCGGTGGCCCCAGGGGCCGCGCTCTCGTCGTCGCGGTGAGCTGCCGGGGCCGCGGCAGTGTCTCCGTCTCCGTACCGGTGGTGCACGTGTCGTTCCCTCAGGAGTGCGGCACCACGGAACCGGCCGTCGCCTACCACCAGTTCGCCCTGGAGAACGCCTACAAGCCCGGCACGGTGTCGGTGACCGCGCCGTCGGCCGTCACCTGGGCCGTGACCATCGGCCATGTGCCCCCCCCGCCCACGAGGAACTCCCGCAGACGGGCTGACCTCCCTGTCCTTGCCCGGGGGTGGCGGGAACGGTCAGGAATGGAGAAGCCCGGGGCAGGCATGTGCTGTGGGGTGTTGCTCGGTGCGCGGTTCCTCGCGCCCCTGGGTGGGTTGCGGTGGGCGTGGGGTCTTGGTCAGGGGGCGGTGGTGGGGCTGGTTGGTGGGTGCAGTTCCTTGTTTGCCCAGGTCCAGGTGGTGGTGGCCGCGGTGAGTGCGAGGGGGAGCATACTCACGATCATGGCCAGCCCCTCCGGTGAGTGTCCGGCGGCGATGACGCCGAGGGCGGGCAGGTCGAGCAGCGGTGCGGCGAGGAAGAGGTACAGGCACCGGCCCGGGTCGCCCAGCCGGTGCCGGGTGCGGCCGACGACCGGGACCCAGAACACCACGGCCGCCGCCATGAGCACCGGCTCCGTCACGAACGCGCCGCCCGGTGGCCGCAGTCCGGCCACCGGGCCGGCGAGCAGCGCCCACGCGTGCGTCAGCACCAGCAGCGGGAAGGCGGCACCCGCCGGCAGGCTCACCCGCTCCCACAGCGGCGCCCGCCGCAGCAGCAGGACGAGGCCCGGAACCACGGCGGCGAGCAGAAACCCGGCGAACCCCATCGCCGCCACGGACGGCAGCGGGCACATGTGCGTCGAGTGGTCCATGCGGTTCCTGCCCGTGGTGTGACTCGGACCTCCGGGGTCACTCGGACCTTACGAAGGTTCCGGGCGGGGCGCGAGCGGACACACCGCCCGCACGGCGGGAAGGCCCCCGGCCGGCGATGACGCCGGCCAGGGGCCCTCAGGAGGCGATGAGCCCGGGTCAGCCGTCGGACTCCGACGACGGGACGAAGGCACCGGGCACGTCGTTCGGCGCGTAGATCTTGTGCTCGCCGGGGTACGGCTTCGTGTACCCGTACGTCTGGTACCACGTGAAGTGGTTCATCTGCGCGGGGTTCGCGAAGTCGGGAACGGCGTGGGACCCGGTGAGCCGCTGGTGCGACTTCCAGTCCTCCCACGTCGCCGCGAGGGACTTCTTGTCCGCGGGGACCTTCCCCGACGGCACGGCCGCCGCGGCCGGGTTCTGCGGCGCCGGGACGTCCGCGCCGCAGGAGGGCGGCGTGGCCAGGCCGTTGGTCAGCGAGGTCCGGTTGGGCAGGGCGGTGAACGGCGTGTAGTCCGGCTTCGTGGTGAACGCCGCGCTCATCGGGGTGGCCGCGCTGTCCTTCTGGTTCATCGGCTTGATCCCGAGGATCTGCTCGATGGTCCGCACCATGTTGATCTGGGAGTAGTAGTGGCTGTCGACCTTGCCGTGCTGGGCCCACGGGCTGATGATCTGCACCGGCGCACGGTGGCCGTCGACGTGGTCCTGACCGGCCTGGGAGTCGTCCTCGACGACGAAGATCGCCGAGTCCTTCCAGTACTTGCTGTGCGAGATCGCGTCGACTATCCGGCCGGTCGCCAGGTCGTTGTCCGCGACCTGGGAGGCCGAGTTCACCGGGCCACCGGTGTGGTCGCTGGAGAGCCAGAACATGTTCAGGTTCGCCGGACCGTGCTGCGCGAAGTCCTTCTTCCAGATCTCGGTCCGGTAGATGTCAGGGACGCTGGTGTCGAACTTCGGGAACCCGGGCACCGAGACGCTGTTGAGCGACGGGATCGGCGAGGACGACGTCAGCTTGTAGGCGGTGTCGTTCCCGGTCGCCGCCATGTTCTTGGCGTCGCAGTACAGGTTCTGCCAGCTCGCGCCCGACGGCTTGGTCAGGAACTGGTGGAACTCGCCGAAGTTCCGCACGGACTTGCCGGCGTCCTGCGCACCGGACCAGATGAAGCCGGTCCGCTGGTGGCCGAGGGCGTCGTCCTCGGTGTCGTAGCTGCGCAGGTACTCACCGGCCGAGGACTCGGTGTACTCCGGATTGTCCGCCTGCATCAGCCAGTTGTGGCCCTCGGCGGAGTTCGTGCCGATGTCGTACGTGTTGTCGTACAGCCCGAACTGCTTCGCCAGGGCGTGCTGGTTCGGCGTCACGTTCTCGCCGAACTGGGTCAGCGCCGGGTCGCCGTTGCCCTGCGGCATGTCACCGAAGACCTGGTCGTAGGTCCGGTTCTCCTTGACGATCAGGAACACGTGCTTGATCGTCGAGGGGTCGCCGATCCGGTTCGGGACCGGCACGGCCTTCGCCTTCTTGCCCCGGGCCGGCTTGACCGAGTCGCGGGTCCAGCCGTTCTGCCGGAACACCTTGGCCGTCTGGGACCTGATGACCTTGTCGCTCGGCAGCGTGAAGTACTGCAGGCTCGACGTCGTGTCATGGGTGCCGTGCCCGGCGTTTGCGGTGGGGCGGCGGGCGTCGACACCGCGGGTGTTGGAGACGACGATCTGCTTGCCGACGGTGGTGATCTCCGCCGGGAAGTAGTCCGTCGGGAGCAGACCGACGTAACTGACCGGCTCCTGCGGGCTCGTGTACCTGTAGACGGCGACCGCGTTGGCGCGGCCGAGCGTCACCAGCAGATGGCCGTCGTCGGTGAGCGTCACCGCGTCGGGCTCGTAGCCGACCGTCGCCTGAGGCCACGGCTGGGTGGAGATGGTCTGTACGACCTTGTTGTTCGCGGTGTTGATGACCGACACGTCGTTGGTGGCGGTGTTGGTGACGAACACCACGCCGTTCTTGGCGTACAGTGCCGTCGGGTGCAGACCGACGGTGATGCTCAGGACGTCGGCCGCCGGGTTCGCCAGGTCGATGACGCTGACCGTGCCGGTGGTGGTGGCACCGGTCTTCGGGTCCGCCGGCACCTGCGTGTTGTACGAGTTGATGGTGGTGTCGCCCGGCCTGGCCGCCCGCCCGCCCTCGTTGCTGACGTACAGCCGGGAACCGACCTGGACCATGGCGCGCGGGGCGTTGCCGGTGGCCCAGCTCTGCTTGACGGCGCCGGTCGCCGTGTCGATGGCGACCACCCGGTTCTGGCCGTTGACCGCCGCGTACACGGTGGAGCCGTCGGCCGAGAAGACGGTTCCGCTCGCCAGCGCGTGTCGCGGACCGTCCGCCGGGATCGGGACGTTCACCGGGTTGGCGAGGGTGCCGTCGGCGTTCACGGTGAACCTGGTGTAGCCGTCGGTCCGGCCCAGCCACAGCTGCTTGCCGTCGGGCGAGTACGCCGGGCCCTCCTGGCCGACGTCCTTGCCGCTGATCTTCAGGTCCACGGCCGAGGAGTTGCCGATGCGCTGCACCACCTGCCGGGTCTTCAGGTCCACGATGACCAGCGCCGAGTCCCCGTCGGTGACCGAGGCCGCCAGATGGGTGCCGTCCGGGCTGACCACGGACGACATGATCTTGCCGTTGTCGATGACCGAACGGTCGCCGTACGGGTCGATGTACTGGTTGCTGGAGACGACCTGACCCTTGGGGGTGGTCTGGCCGACCTGGTCGGTGCCGAACTGACGCGTCTGGGCGAAAGCGGTACCGGCGGCGAGCAGTCCCATGGCGGTGATGCCGGCCGTCACCAAAGGCGTGCGGCGGCCGATGTGTCCACCGAGAAGGCCGAGGCGGTCCTTCTCGACACGCCTACGGCGTGATACCTGCATTGATCTATCCCTTCGGGGTGTTGGCCGGCAGTTCGACGTTGCCGTCGAACTGCCACAGCGGGTTCGGCGCGTCTCCCTGCGGGGTGCGCACCAGGAAGTAGCCATTGACTTCCTTCGGTCCGTCGCCGTCGGCGACGAACCGCCCGTCCGGAGTGACGTCGAGCTGGTAGACGGCCGTGCCGGTGGCCTCGACGTCGGGGAGGTGCCAGGAGACGACGCAGCGCCAGTCGTTGCCCGACCCCTGGGCGGAGGAGTCCTGGACGTTGCCCTTGGAGCACGCCGCCGTGGCCTTCAGCTGCGCCTCGGTGACGTCGGGGCGGTTCAGCTCCTCGGTCTGCAGCCGGTACAGGTGGGCGAACGCCGTGGCGACCGAACGCTGCACCTTGGCCTGCTCGATCCCCGAGCCCGTGACCCCGGTCGCCTGGGCGAGGACCGCGACCGTCGCGGCCGGCAGCACGATGAGGGGCAGGGCCGCGAGGGTGAGCGCACGGCGCCCCGCGCCGTCGTAGCTCTGGTTGGTGAAGTCGCGCCGTACGAAGAGCACAAAGGCCAGCGCCGTGGCGACCACGGCCCACACCAGGCTGACCGCGATGCCGACGAGAAGCGGAGTCAGCTGCGCCGGATCCGTGAACAGACCGTTCCAGGAGACGAAGGCGTAGCCGGGCAGGGCGAGGCGCACGGCGACGGGCAGCGGCAGCATCTGGGCGAGCTGCATGGTGAGCGCGACGAGCGCGGGCAGCAGCAGCCCCATCGGGGACCGCCCGAGCACCACCGACCCGAGCAGCCCGATCGCGGCGAGCGCCAGGGTCGGGGCGAGGGCGCACACCCAGGCGAGCAGCACCTTGCCGGCGGCGTCCCCCGGCGTCAGCAGGTGCCCGTCCAGGCCGACCAGCGGCCGGTTGCCGACCGCCACCAGCCCGCCGGCCACGCTGGAGCAGGCGAGACCGGCCACGAGCAGCAGGATGACGGTGAGGCTGGCCAGCGCCTTCGCCACGAAGATCCGCCGAGGGGAGCGCACCGCCATGAGCAGATGACGCCAGGTGCCCAGCCGGTCCTCGGACGCGAACACATCGCCGGCCACCACCGAGGTCAGCAGCGGGAGCGCCCAGGTGCCCGCGAAACCGAGCATCACCAGCGGTCCGGCCCATCCCGTGGCGTGCATCCAGCGGCCGAAGAGGGTGTCGGTGGGCAGCGTGCTCTGCCGGCTCACCGCCGTCACGAACAGCGCCGGCACGATCCAGCAGGCGAGCACCAGCAGCCGGATCCGCCACTGGGTGACGAGCTTGACCAGTTCGAAGCGGTAGCCGCGCAGCACCGGAACGCGGCGGGCGACGGCGACCGGTCTGTCGGTGAGGGTCGCGGTCATCGGCCGCCCTCCTGTGCTGCGGTGTGCTGTTCGGTCAGGGCGAGGAACGCGGCCTCAAGCGGCGAGACGACGGGGGCGAGTTCGCGCAGCGCGATGCCCGACCGCACGAGCCGCACCACGAGTTCGTCGAGGGCGGGCCCGAGCGCGCGCACGACGATCACCTCGGTGTCCTGGCGTACGGGTCCGGTGCCGTCCACGGTCCGGATCCCGGCGGTGTCGGCGGCCAGCCGGCGGGCGGCCTCGGGATCTGAGGTGAGCAACCGGTAGTCGAGTTCGCGGTTTTCCGCGGTCAGCTTGCCGGGCGGGCCGGAGAAGACCACGCGTCCGGTGGCGAGGATGGTGACCTCGGAGCACAGCGCTTCGAGGTCGTCCATGCGGTGGCTGGACAGGACGACACCGGTGCCGTCGGCCGCGAGCCGGCTCAGCACACCGTGCACATGTCTCTTGCCGGCCGGGTCCAGGCCGTTGGAGGGTTCGTCGAGCACCAGCAGCCGGGGCCTGGTGAGCAGGGCGGCGGCGAGCCCGAGCCGCTGCCGCATGCCGAGGGAGAAGCCACGGGCCCGGTCGTCGGCGACATCGGTGAGCCCGACCTGCTCCAGCGCGTCGTCGATCCCGGCTCCGCGCGCGTCCTGGCCGCCGAGTGCCGCGAGCGCGGCGAGGTTCTGCCGGGCGGTGAGCGAGGGGTAGAGGCCGGGGCCGTCGACGAAACCGGCGACGCCGTCCGGGACGGCCAGCGCACGGCCGACCCGCGCACCCAGGATCTCCAGGGTGCCGCGGTCGGCGACGGACAGGCCCAGCAGGAGGCCGAGCAGCGTCGTCTTGCCGGCGCCGTTCGGCCCCACCAGGCCATGGATCTGACCCTGCGTCACATCCAGGTCGATGCCGTCGAGTGCCACGACATCGCCGAAATACTTCGCGATTCCCCGAGCCCGGATTGCCAAGGCTGTGTCCATGAGGCCCCTTCATTTGAAAACCTCAGGAACCTTAAGGACCACACACAGCCCGTGCATGGACAGCGAGTTGAACGTTTTTCAAACGGACGTCGACTGCGGCGACGCCGCTGGTCAGGATGGTGTGCCCGGGGACTTTGTCATCCCAATTCCGCTTCTTTTTCTGAACTTTGCCAGCGTATTCAGAATCCTTTGTTGCCTGACTGAGCGGGCGAATCTTCGAGGCCGCGGCACTCGTCCTCATCGATCCTGAATCGCCCCGCCAGCAGATCCCGGTCGCGGGACGAGGAGCCGACCAGCAGGTCGAACGCGCCGGGTTCCACGACGCGCCGCCCGTCCGCCGTGACGAGGGTGCACTCGGCGGCGGGCAGCACGATGTCCACGTCGACCCTCTGACCGGGCCGCAGATCGACCTGCCGATGCGCCTTGAGCTCCTTGTCGGCCCATGTCACCGAGGTGACCAGATCGCGGACGTAGACCTGGACGGTCTCGCGGGCCGGCCGGCGGCCGGTGTTGGCGAGGGTGACCGTCGCGCGCACATCGTCGCCCGGTTTGACCAGCGGGGTGTGGATCCGCAGGTCCGTGTAGGCGATGTCCGTGTACGCGAGTCCTTCACCGAACGCGAACAGGGGGTCCTGGGTCAGATCGGCATAGCGGTCCCCGTGCTGGCCGCGGATCTGGTTGTAGTACACGGGCTGCTGCCCGACGTGCCGCGGAACGGTGAGCGGGAGACGGCCGCTGGGTTCGATCAGACCGAGCAGGAGTTCCGCGATGGCGCGCCCGCCGCGCATGCCCGGGTTGAACGCCTGGACGAGCGCCGCCGCGTCGACGGCCGACGGCGGCAGGACCTGCGGCTTGGAGCTGATCACCACGACGACCATGGGCGTCCCGGTGGCCGCGAGGGAGTCGAGGAGTTCGATCTGGCCGCCGACCAGGTCCAGGGTGGCGGTGGAACGGGTCTCACCGATCAGCCCGATGGTGTCGCCGACGACGGCCACGACGAGGTCGGCGTCCTCGGCGGTGGCGACGGCCTCACGCAGCAGGACCGGATCGGGCCGGGCGGGCACGACGATGTCCGGAGCGGGCTGCCCGTCGGGCAGCAGCGGGCCGTCCGGATCGGGCACGAACTCCGCGATGTGGCAGCCACGGGCGTGGGTGACCGACCAGCCGGCGGGCACGACCGCCTTCAGACCGTCCAGAACGGTCTCAGTGAGATGCCGCGGATGGCCGTCCGGCAGCCAGTCGGCCTGCCCGGAGGAACCGGCCCAGTCGCCGAGTTGCGCGTCGGCCGCGTCGGCGTTGGGGCCGATCACGGCGATGCGCCGCGGGGCGGCCCCGGCGGGCGCCACGGCCCGTCCCGAGGCGTCGGCCGTCGCCTCGTCCACCAGGGGCAGCGTGCCGTCGTTGGAGAGGAGGACGAGGCTGCGGCGCGCCATCTGGAGGTTCAGCGCGGCGTGTTCGGGGGACGCGATGGCCACGGCCTGCCGGGCGGGGTCGGGCCGGCGCGGGTTCTCGAACAGCCCGAGTTCGAACTTCAGCGTCAGGATGCGACGTACGGCGGCGTCGATCTCGGACTCCGTCAACTCCCCGCGGGCCACCGCGTCCTGAGCGCCGTCGAAGAACTGCGGCGTGGTCATGATGATGTCGTTTCCGGAGCGCACGGCCCGCGCCGCGGCCTCGGTGTGGTCGGCACACACATGCTGCTCCCACACCATGCGGCCGACGTTGTCCCAGTCGGTGACGAGGGTGCCCGTGTAGTTCCACTCGTCGCGCAGGACCTCGCGCAGCAGCCACTGGTTCACGGTGATGGGCACGCCGTCGATCGACTGGTATCCGATCATGAAGGTGCGGCAGCCCTCGCGTGCGACCCGTTCGAAGGGCGGCAGGAACCAGGAGCGCAGCTTGCGGTGGCTGAGGTCGGCCTCGCTCGCGTCGCGGCCGCCCTGGGTCTCGGAGTAGCCGGCGAAGTGTTTGGCGCAGGCGAGCACGGCCGTGGGGTCGTCCAGGCCGTCGCCCTGGTACCCGCGCACCATGGCGGAGCCGAACTCGCCCAGCAGATACGGGTCTTCGCCGAAGGTCTCGCCCACCCGTCCCCAGCGCAGGTCGCGGGCGACGCACAGCACGGGGGAGAAGGTCCAGTGGACGCCGGTGGTGGAGATCTCGACGGCGCTCGCGCGGGCGACGCGCTCCACCAGCTGCGGGTCCCAGGACGCGGCCATGCCCAGTTGGGTGGGGTAGATGGTGGCGCCGGGCCAGAAGGAGTGCCCGTGGATGCAGTCCTCGCCGATCAGCAACGGGATGCCCAGACGGGTGCCCTCGGCGAGGTCCATGGCCTGCACGATGCGGTCCGGCGACGCGTGCAGGATCGACCCGACGTGCAGGTCCTCTATCAGACGGGTGACCCCGTCCTTCGCGTTGAGCTGGAGCATCTGCCCGACCTTCTCCGGCAGCGTCATGCGGGACACCAGGTCGTCGACCCGTGCGGTGACGGGCAGTGCGGGATCGCGGTAGGGGAGGTCGGCCATGCTTGTTCCTGTTCGTGAGGCGAAGAAGACGGACTTCGTGAGGCGAAGAAGGTGAACGAGGGGACGAGGGGGGACGAGGGGGAGGGGGACGGGGACCCGGCGGCGGGAAGGGGCGGCTGATCAGTGCCGGGGCTGGGGCATGATGGGTGGATGACCCCTGCCGAGACCCGCACGGCGGGCACCACGCCCGCCTACGCCAAAGGCCGACAGCGTCGTGAGGAGATCGTCACCGCGGCCGCGTCCGTGTACGCCGACGCCGGGTACCACGGCGCGTCGCTGCGGGAGATCGCGAAGCGGGTCGGCATCAGCCATGCGACGCTGATCTACTACTTCCCCGACCGGGAGGCGCTGCTGGCCGCCGTGCTGGAGCGGCGCGACGAGGAGGACGACGCCCGCGGCTTCCCCCGGGAGCCGGTCGGCATCGGGGGCGTGCGCCACCTCCTCGCGCTCGCGGCCCACAACGCGGGCCATCCCGGCATCGTCGAGCTGTACGTCCGCCTGGCGGCCGAGGCGATCACGCCCGAGCATCCGGCGCACGACTACTTCACCCGGCACTACCGGGACGCGCGTGACTACATGCACTCCGCCTTCCGAGCCATGGCCGAGGGCGGGCATCTGCGCGAGGGGGTCGAGCCGCGCATGGCGGCCGTCAGCTTCATCGCGCTCATGGACGGGCTCCAGGTCCAGTGGCTGACCAATCCCGACGAGGTGGACCTGGTGAGCCCGCTGAGGTTCTTCCTCCAGCAGGTGCTGACCACGCCGGTGGACTAGGGCGGCCGGGCCGACGCGCCGTTGCGCCATGCCCTCTCCCCCCTCTGGTCCGGAACCCGTCCATCTTTTCTACCACCCGGTTGAAAATCCCGCCATGGTGCGGTCGCGGGCCGGAACACCGAGTCAGTCGGGGGCGGAGGCGGAGGGGGGAGACGGCGGCGCGCCGGTGGACCGGAGCCGCGGCCCGAAGCGGCGGCCGGGGATCAGCAGCCGGAGTCGGCGAGCACGTAGTGACCGGGCGACGTCTGCTTCAGGGTGTGGGTGACGAACACGTTGTACAGCCCCATGGTCTCGTTGGAGCCGTTGGCGTAGGTGTAGCCGCCACTGGTGTGGGCCCGGCCCGCCGTCACATGGGCGTAGTTGGTGGCCGTCGTACAGGTCGGGGCGGAACCGGTGGTGGCGGCGGTGACGGCCGAGGAGACCGTGCCGACCGTGCCGTCGGCGGCGACCGCGGCAACCGTGTACGTGTACGCCGTGGCCGGTGCCAGGCCGGTGTCGGTGAAGGTGGTGCCGGTGGGCGTGCCGACCTGGGCGCCGCCCCGCCGCACGCGGTAGGACGCGGCACCCTGGACCGGGGACCAGCTCAGGGAGATGGAGGTGTCGGTGGCCGGGCCAGCCGTGAGGCCCGTCGGCGCGGGCAACTGCTCACCGCCGTCCCCCGGACCGCTGCCGCCGTCCTGGTCGAGCCGCCAGAACTTCGCCGTGTAGTAGCTGGAGCAGACGGTGTCGAGGAAGTACGCGGCGGCGCTACCGCACTGCTCGGCGCCGGAACCCGGGTCGACCGCGAGACCGTGGCCCATGCCGCTGATCTGGTAGAGCTGTACGACGGGCTGTCCCGACGCGTCGTCATAGCTGGTCAGCGTGGTGCCCGCGGGCAGGCTCGCGGTGCTGGACGGGGTCTGTGAGACGCCGTGGACATCGGTCCACTGGTCGCGCAGCTCGGTCGCGTTGACCGGGTGGACGGTGTAGTCCGAGGTGCCCTGCCAGATCGCGACGCGCGGCCACGGCCCGGTGTGGCCCGGGTACTGGGCGCGGACCTTGTCGCCCCACTGGGCCGGGGTGAGGCCCAGGCTTCCGTACTGGCAACTGGACGCGCCGATCTGGCTGGTCGCGCACTGCGCGGGCAGGCCGGAGGCGATCGAGCCGCCCGCGAACACGTCCGGGTACGCGGCGAGCAGGTCCGCGGCCATGCCGCCGCCCGCCGACAGGCCGGTCACATACACGCGGCCGGCGTCCGAGCCGTACAGCGACTCGGCCTTGGTGACCATCTGGGCGACGGAGGCGGCCTCGCCCTTGCCGCGGGTGGAGTCGGCCGGGTCGAACCAGGTGAAGCAGGACAGGGAGTTGTTCGCCGAACCGGTCTGCGGGAACACCAGCGCGAAGCCGTAGGTGTCGGCGAGCTCGGTCCAGCCGGAGTGGGCGTAGTAGTCATGGGCCGTCTGGGTGCAGCCGTGCAACGCGACCACGAGCGGGGCGCCGGCCGGCAGGCCCGTGGGGACGTAGGCGTACATCGACAGATTGCCGGGGTTGGAACCGAACCCGGTCACCTGGGTCAACCCGCCCGCGGCGAAGGCGGGTGGGGCGAGGGCGGTGGTCCCGGCCGCCGCCAGGAGCAGACCGGACACGGCGAACCGTCCGATCAGCCCGGCGAGTCGGCTGAACAGAGTGGGGCGCACGGTGGTACCTCCGGGGTTCGTGAGACGCACGGAGGCGGGGGTCGACCCGTTCGCGCGGCTCTGGGGTCAGGGGGATGGTAGGCGCGGTGTGGTGGGGGCGGACATGTGGCGGTGCGCCATCGGGCCTCCCCGGATGTGTGGGTACGGGCCGTTGCCCGAGGCCGTGCCGAGCCGAGAGCGCGCGCGTGCGTCACCCCTCGCACCGCAGGCCCTATGGGGCCAGACCCTATGAATGGACGGAGGAATGTATGGCCCGGCCCAGTGTGTTCGGCCGGGCCGGCTTCCTACGGTGGCGGCCGGCGCACGCAGGGGTCTCCGTCCGCGGGAGGGGACGGCATCGACATGGGCCACCGGAGCACCCGTCACCCGTCCTCAGCCGAGCGGCGGTTCACCGGGGTGATCCGGACGGGCGGGCCGGCAGGGTGGCGCACCGGTGGGACGGGCCGCCGCCCGGGTGGCTGCGCGGCGTACGACGGTGGCCCCGCCCATGGCACCGTTCCCGCCCGCGAGGAAAAGGGGCCGCAGGCAACGACACGGGAGGCGGACATGGACGCGAGCACGGCAGTGGGCGGCGAAGGGCGCACCGTCGCCGCGATGCCGGTGCCCCGGACCGGCGCCGACGAGCCCGCACGCGCCCTGGGCCGGCAGGCCGACCGCACGCGGAGCGGCGAGCGCGAGGCCCCGAGCGGCACAGACCCCGTCGGAGGCCGGAGCGGGACCTTCCGAAGCGCCTCGGCCGCCCCGTACCTGCGGCGCCTGCTGGAACTCCTCGCCACCGACGCGCCCGCCGAGGCGCTGAGCGCGGTCACCGGGCAGGCACGCGAGGCCGGCGTCGACGGGACGGACCTGGCTCAGACCGAGCGGGCGGTGGCCACGGCGCTGCGGGTGCGCAGCTCGCTGCGCGCGCACCGCCGCAGGGAACTCGAACTCGCCGCCCTGTTCGACACGGCAGGCGACCTCGCCGCCTCCCGCGACGTCGACGAGGTGCTGAAGGCCATCGTCCGGCGGGCCAGGATGCTGCTGGGCACCGACACGGCGTATCTGACGCTGCCCGACGAGGAGGCCGGGGACACCTACATGCGGGTCACGGACGGCTCCGTGTCCCCGGTGTTCCAGCACCTGAGGCTGGAACTCGGCGAGGGACTGGGCGGCCTGGTGGCGCAGACCGCCCGCCCGTACGCGACCCCGGACTACGCCACCGACGAGCGCTTCCGCCACACCCGCGACATCAACGCCGGCGTGTCCGAGGAGGGCCTGGTCGCGATCCTCGGCGTGCCGCTGCTGCTCGGCTCGGTGCACGGCGGGGACCGCAAGGTGATCGGCGTGCTGTTCGCCGCCGACCGCAGCCCCCGCTCGTTCAGCCCCGACGAGGTGGCGCTGCTCTCCTCGCTCGCCGCGCACGCCGCCATCGCCATCGACACGGCCCGCGCGCTCGACGACACCCGCGCCGCGCTCGCCGAACTCGCCGAGGCCAACGCGGTCGTGCGGGCGCACGCGGCGGCCGTGCAGCGGGCCGAGGAGGCACACGACCGGCTCACCGACCTGGTACTGCGCGGCGGTGACGTGCGGGAGGTGGCCGTCGCGGTGGCCTCGCTGCTCGACGGGGCGCTCACCGTGCACGATCCCGTCGGCCGGCCGCTCGCCGCGGTCCGGCACGACGGCGGGCCGTTCGCCGCCGACTCGATGGACGCGGGCTGGCTGGTGTCGGCCGCCGAGGAGTCCCGTACGGCGGGCCGCGCGGTGGCCCGCTCCGGGCGGTGGATCTGCGCGGTGCTGGCCGGGCACGAACTGCTCGCCATCATGGTGCTGCACCGGAGCCACCCGCTGGCGGACGCCGACCGGCGGATGTTCGAGCGCGCGGGCGTCGTCACCGGCCTGCTCATGCTGCTGCGGCGCACGGTCGCGGAGACCGAGAACCGGGTGCGCGGCGAACTCGTCACCGACCTGCTGACCGACGCCGGACGCGACCCGGCGCTGCTCGCCGACCGGGGCCGCCGACTCGGTGTCGACCTCGACCGGCCGTATCTGGTGCTGGTCGCCGACACGGAGCCCGCGGCCAGGGAGCGGCTGGGCTCGGCCGCCGTGCGCTACCTCTTCGGGGCCCCGGCCGGTTGCGCGGGCGCCGAACACGCCGGTGCCGTCGTGCTGCTGACAGTGGCCGACGAGCGGCTGACGCCCGGCCAGTGCGCCCGTGCCGCGGCCGTACAGCTCGGCCATCTCACGGGCGCCCCGGTCACGGTGGCGGCCGCGGGCCCGGTCTGCGGGCCGCCCCGGATCGCGGACGCGCACGCCGAGGCGGTGCGCTGCCTGCGTGCCCTGCATGTGCTGGGCCGCCACGGCGACGGCGCGTCAGCCGGTGAACTCGGTTTCCTCGGTGTGGTGCTGGGCGACCGGAAGGACGTGGGCGGATTCGTGCGCGGCACGCTCGGGCCGCTCCTGGAGTACGACGCACGGCGGGGCACCGAGCTGGTCCCCACGCTCGCCGCCTACTTCGGCGCGGGCGGCAGCCTGACCCGCGCCAAGGACACATTGCACGTGCACGTCAACACGGTCGTGCAGCGCCTGGACCGCGTCGAGGCGCTGCTCGGCGCGGACTGGAGCCGCCCGGACCGCGCACTGGAGCTGCAACTCGCCCTCAGACTGCGGGAGCTGAGCGGCTGACCGGTTGCTGACGGCGGGCGGCGGCCGGGCCGCCGCCCCCGCGTGTGTCAGCGGCCCGCCGCCCCGGCGGCGGCCTTCAGCAGCAGGTCGGCGACGAGCCCCGCGCCCTGGTCACCGGTGAGCACCGTGTAGTGGTTGGTGCCCGGCGCGCGCACCGGTGTGACACCGGTGCCGTCGAGGGCGGCGCGGGCGAGCCGTTCCTCGTCGTACAGGCCCTGCGGCTCGTCCATCAGACCGCGCTCCGCCCACAGCAGCGTGGCGGGGGAGGGCAGCCCGCGGATCGCGGCCAGCACGTCCTGCTCGAACAGGCCGACACCGTCGGTGCGGACCGCCTCCAGACGGCACGAGGAGCGCAGCGCCGGCTCCTCACCCACCAGGTCGCGCTGGATGTACGCGTCCACCTCCCGGGTCCACCGCCCGGCGAACGCCGGGTGCACCCGCCAGAACGCCCGGTAGGCGGCGCGGTCGCGGAACGTCATCGACAGCCGGTCCATGGCCGGGCCGATCACCGCCGTCATCAGCTCGTCGGGGGACAGGTGGGTGGGGGCCGGGAAGCCGAGCCCGCCGTCCACGAGCAGCAGCGGACCGAACCGCCCGGGGTGGCGTACGGCGGCCAGGGCCGCGGTGAACGCGCCCATCGAGTGCCCGGCCAGCACCGGCCGGCGCAGCCCCAGCGCCTCGGCCGCCCGGGCGGCGTCGTCGGCGTGCGCGGCGATGCCGTACGGTCCCGGCAGGTCCCGGCTGCCCGCGCGGCCCCGCAGATCGGGGGCGACGAGCGTGGCGCGGCCCGCGAGACGGCGGGCGACCGGCCCCCAGGACAGCCCGTTGGCGGTGATGCCGTGTAGGGCGAGCACCGTGGGCGCCCCGGGATCGGCGGCGGCCCAGCGCAGCACGGCCAGGTCGCCGCCCGGCACGGGGACGCTCAGCTCCTCGAAGGGCAGCGGCTCGGGGCCCTCGGGCGCTTCGGCGGGCGAGGTGTCGGGGCTGGTCACGACGATTGCCTTTCCTTGACGTCGGCGTCGGCACTGGCGGCCGACGCCCTGCTGTGCGGGACGGCGGGAGCGGTCCGTGGGCCGCCGGCAGCGGACCCGGATCCGGGCCCGTCGACGACCGATTCTTCCCCGCGACCGCCGTCCCCACGCCCGGAGCCGGCCTCGGCACCGCGGCGTGCGGCGCGGCCGGCACGGACACGTCCGGGCAGGGCGGCGAGGCCGCCGGGCAGGACGCCCACGACGACCACGAACACCACGCCCAGCAGGAACAGCGGCTGGCTGAGCGGCACCCGCAGCACGGCGGGCAGGTCCGCGACGGCCGCGGAGCCCGCGACATCGCCGAGGCGTTGGTCGGCCCACGTGTACAGGACACCGCCGAGCATCGGCCCCCACCGGGTGCCGGAGCCGCCGAGGACGACCATCACCAGCAGCGACAGCGTGAACTCGGAGCTGGTGGAGTGCGGGCTGGAGCCGCCGGTCAGCAGCAGGTGCACGATGCCGCCCAGCGCGGCCAGCGCGCTCGCCACGGTGAAGGCCAGCAGCTTGAACCCGTACGGGCGCAGGCCCAGCACCTCGACGCGCCGCTCGTTCTCCCTGATGCCCTCCCAGACACGGCCGGTCGGCGAGTGGGTGGTCCAGTGCACGACCGCGAGGGTGAGGGCGAGGAACGCCAGGGTGATCCAGTACAGGGTGGCGGTGTTCTCGATGCCGACGAGCCCGGACGGCAGCAGGTCGGCGGCGACCGCGCGGCCCTCCTCACCGCCGGTGAAGCCGCCCGGGTCGCGGGCGACCAGGATGGAGGCGGCCTGGGCGAAGGCCAGCGTCACCATCGAGAAGGCGATGCCGGTGACGCGCAGCGCGACCGAGCCGAGCAGCACCGCGAGGGCGATGCCGAAGAGCAGGCCGAGCACGGCGGACAGGGCGAACGACAGCCCCGCCTCCCGCATCATCGTGTTGGTGGCGTAGCTGCCCGCGGCGAAGTACAGGGCGTGCCCGAAGGACAGCAGGCCGGTGCGGCCCAGCAGCAGGTCGTAGCCGGTCGCCAGGGCGCCGGACAGCAGACACAGCGCGAGGAGTTGCAGACTTCCGGCGCTGCCGACGGGCCCGTCCAGCAGCCCGGGAACCTCGACGGCGCCGTAGGGCAGCACGAACAGCAGGACGAACAGGCCCACGGGCCACCGGCGCAGCAGACGGCGGGCGGCGGATTCCCGCGCACCGGACGCGACAGCGGCACCGGTCCCGGTGACGGTGCTCATGCGAGCCTCCCGGTCAGGCCGCGCGGGCGCACCAGCAGCAGAGCGGCGAGCAGCACGACGACGGCGAGGTCCCCGAGCCCGGCGGCGGTGTAGTAGTTGGCGAACTGCTGGACGAGGCCGATGACGACGGCCGCGACGGCCGCACCGGTCACCGAACCCATGCCGCCCGTCACGACGACCACGAACGCGAAGATCAGCAGCGAGGTCCCCTGACGGGGGTCGACCGAACCGAAGTACAGGCCGCCGAGGGCGCCGCCCAGCGCGGCGGCGGCACCGCCGATGGCGAAGACCAGGGTGAACGCCTTGCCGACGTCGATACCGAGTGCGGTCACCATGGCCCGGTCCTCGACACCCGCCCGGACCACCAGGCCGTGCCGGGTGCGGTCGAGGAACAGCTTCAGACCGGCCCAGACCAGCACCGCCCCGGCGATCAGCACGAACCGGTTGGCCGGGATCCGGGCGCCGAGCACACCGACCGTGTCCCCCAGTGCCTTCGGGCCGGGAAAGGTCAGGGCGTCGCTGCCCCAGACGCCCGCGAGCAGCGCGGGCACGGCCAGCGAGACGCCGACCGTGGCGAGCACCTGCTCGCGGGGCCTGGTGTACAGCGGTCGCACGACGGCCAGTTCGAGCAGGACCGCCGCGAACGTGCCGGCCACCACGCCGAACCCGACGGCGAGCACGAAACCGAGGCCGCCGGGGCCCGCGCCGGGCAGATTGCCGGAGGCGGCCCACCAGGTGGCGTAGGCGCCGATGGACAGCAGCGCGCCGTGCGCGAAGTTGAGCACGTCCATCAGGCCGAAGATCAGCGAAAGGCCGGAGGCGACGAGGAAGTACAGGGCGCCGAGGCCGAGTCCGGTCAGGGTGAGCAGGACGACGGTGTCCATCAGGCGTCGGCCTCCGTACGGTCGCAGGGTGGATCCGCGCACTCGCCAACGACGGCGTCGGCGGCGTCGGCGGACCCGGCGGGCGGGGCGGCGGCCGGCGCCGCGGGGGTGGCGGGGGCGCGGCCGACACCGAGCAGCCGGCGGGTGGCGTCCGGGTCGCCGAGCAGGTCCGCGGCGGGCCCCTGGTGGGCGGTGCGGCCGTCGGCGAGCACCGCGCAGTGCGTGGCGAGCCGGCGGACCATGGCGAGGTTCTGCTCGACGAGCAGCACCGGGACGGCCTCGGCGGCCCGCTCCAGCACCCGGGTGACCTCGGTGACGACCTTCGGGGCCAGGCCCTTGGCCGGCTCGTCCGCGATGATCAGCCGATTGCCGTTGAGCAGGGTGCGGCCGATGGCCACCATCTGCTGCTGGCCGCCGGAGAGCGTGCCGGCCGCCTGCCCGGCGCGCCGGAGCAGTTCGGGGAAGAGTTCGTGGACGAGGGCGTAGTCCGGCTCGCCGTCGCCGCGTTCGGCCAGGCGCAGGTTCTCCGCGACGGTCAGCCCGGCGAAGACGCCACGGTCCTCGGGGGCGTAGCCGATGCCGCGGCGCACCAGGGTGTGCGTGGGCAGGCCCACGGTCTCCGCGCCGTCCAGCAGCACGCTGCCGGTGCGCGGCACCAGGCCGAGCACGCCCCGCACGGTGGTCGTCTTGCCGGCCCCGTTGCGGCCGAGCAGCGCGGTGACGCCCCCTCCCGGCACATCGAGGTCGACGCCGTGCAGGATGTGCCGGCCGCCGATCAGCACCCGCAGGCCGCGCACGCTCAGCAGGGCGGCGCCGCCCGGGGCCGGCGGCCGGGCGGCGGTGGCCCGGGCCGTCCGTTCCTCGCTCACAGGGCCTCCCCGAGGTAGGCATGCTGGACGGTGGCGTCGGCGGTGACGGCCTCGGGGCTGTCCAGCGCGAGCAGACTGCCGTGGTGCATCACGGCGAGCCGGTCGGCCAGGCCGAGCAGCACGTCCATGTGGTGCTCGACCATGAGCACGGTGCGGCCCTCGTCACGGTGCAGGGTGCGGATGAGTTCGGTCAGGGCGGGTACTTCCTCGGCGCTGACCCCCGCCATCGGCTCGTCCAGCAGCATCAGCCGGGGCTCCGCGACCAGCAGGACGGCGAGTTCCAGTTTCCGTTTCTCGCCGTGCGACAGGGACCGGGCGGGCGCGTCGGCGCGGTGCGCGAGGCCGGTGCGGGCCAGCACGTCGTCGACCTTGTCCTGGTACCGCGGGGCCCGCCGCCAGATCCGGTACGAGCCGCCGGCCGCGGCCTGCGCGGCGAGCCGGACGTGTTCGGCGACGCTCATCGCGGGCCACAGGCTGGACGTCTGGAAGGTGCGGCCGAGGCCGCGCCGCGCCCGGGCGTACGGAGCCTCGCCGGTGATGTCCCTCCCGTCCAGCACGACCCGGCCCGCGGTGGCCGTGACGAGCCCGCTGATCAGGTTGAACAGCGAGGTCTTGCCGGCCCCGTTGGGACCGATGAAGGCGAGGAACTCGCCCTCGTACACGTCGAGGGAGACGCCCGAGAGGATGGTCGCGCCGCCGACGCTCCAGCCGACGCGGTCCAGGCCGAGGACGGCCGCGGGGGCCGCCGGTGCATGGGGCGCGCGTCCCGCTCCGTGGGATGCCGCGGTCACCGGTCAGCCCGCCAGGGGCTTGACGGGCGGGGCGACCGCGTCCAGCGGGAGCGTCCGGACCAGCTCCGGCTCGGCGGACCTGCCGCTGCCCTTGAGCCGCGCCTGGAACATCGGCTGGAGCAGGGCGTGGTCCTCGGCGCGGATCCGCAGCCGCCCCTTGACGCCGTCGAACGTCCAGCCCTCCAGGGACTTCACCATGGCGTCGGTGTCGGTGGCGCTCGCCCGGACGGCACGCACGATCATCTGGGCGGCGGTGAAGCCGTCCGGGGTGAACAGGTCGGGGGTGCCACCGGCCTGCTCGACCGACTCGGTCATGGCCTTCTCGGCGTCGGTGCCGGCCGCGCCAGGGAAGTAGTGCGCGAGGAAGGTGATCTTCTCGCCGCCCGTCCCGAAGACGGGGTACGAGGCGGTGCCGGCCAGGCCGGTGGTGACCTTCGACGAGGTCAGCACGCCCTGCTGGTCGAGGGCGGTCCACAGCGCGGGGGCGGTGGCACCCGCCCAGGCCACGAACACCAGGTCGGGCGCGGCGGACTTGACCTGCCGGGCGAACGGGGTCAGGTCGGTGGCGCCGGGCGGGGCCAGCACGGAGGAGACGGTGGCGCCCTCGCCGCCGAGCACCGCCTTGACGGCGTCGACGTTGGCCTGGCCGAACGTGGAGTCCTGGGCCAGCACGGTGACCTTCTTGCCCCGGGCGTCGCCGAGCATCGCGGCGGCGGTCAGGGTGTCCTGGTAGGACTGCCGGCCGGAGCGGAACGTGAACCTGTTGCTGCCGGTCACGGCGTCCGTGGCGGCCGGGCCGTCGATGAACAGCACCTTGTTCTGGGCGGCCAGCGGGGCCATCTGCAGGGCGATGCCGGAGTCCGTGCTGCCCGCGAGGATCTTCGTGCCCTTGCCGATGAGGTCCTTGGCCGCGGCGACCGCCTTGGAGGCGTCACCGGCGTCGTCGCGCTCGGTGATCTCGACGGTGTGGCCGCCGACCTTGCCGGTGCCGTCGGTGGCGTGGTCGAGACCGGCCCTGAAGCCCTCGATGTACTGCTTGCCGTAGGCGGCGAGCGGACCGGTCTTCGAGTAGACGAGGCCGACCTTCACGGCCGCCGTGTCCTTCGCGTCACCGGCGGAGTGGGAGCCCGCAGTGCCGGCCTCGGCGCAGCCGGAGGCGAGGAGCGCGGCGGCCGCGAGGGCGGCCGCCGCGAGGATTCTGGTGCGGCGCGGGTGGGCGCGATGTGCGGGCGACGTGGGCATCGGACCGGCTCCCGGGGGGTGGATGCCGCGCCGACGCGTGCCGCGGACAGGGGCGGCGGCACATGTGCGGCGGACGGCGGCGGCGCGGTTGCTGACGCAGGGGACGGTAGGAGCCACCGAAGGGCCGCCGACATGGTGTTGACCACCGCAGCTGAGGCCGTGGACATAGGTCCGTCCCACATGGTTTCGCCGCACACAGCCCCCCGGACCTGCGGTGGGCCCCGCGCGGACAGCCCCCGGCATCGCCCGCAGCCGGCCGATGGCGCGGACAGTCCCCCGGCATCGCCCGCAGCCGGCCGATGGACGCCCCGAACCCGCGGGTACGGCCGTGGCGACCGGGCCGGGACCGGGCTAGGGGATTTCCCACCACCGGCCGGCAACCTTGGCCCCGCCGCCGGCGCCACCGGCCGGCAACCTTGGCCCCGCCGCCGGCGCCCTGCCTACGCTGTGGCCGCGTCCTCCTCCACGGCCGCGCGGCACGGCAACGCATGGAAGTACGGCAACGCATGGAACATCTCCAGTGGTGTCACCTCCAGCGCAGCAGCGCCCCGAGGCCGCCCGCGGGTATGTCCTCGTGCGTTCCCGTCGCCGGGGTCACCGAGAGGGCCGCGGCGTCGGTGGCGACCACGGAGCGGATCACGGCGTCGTCGGCGCGGGTCGGCCAGGGCCGCGGCTCGCCCAGCGTCTTGAGATCCGTGCGCCGCACCGCCACCTGGTCGGGCGCCGCACCGATCCACACCTCGCGGTGCGTGTCGGGGCCCTGCGGACGGACCAGCAGCTCGTCGATGCGGTGTTCACGCGCCGCCTCGACCAGCGCGGGCACCCCCTCGACGGCCCCGGCGCGCCCTTCGGCGTCCGGGCTCCGGGCGGCCAGGAACCGTCCCAGCTCGGCCTCGGCACGCCGACGGACGTGCTCGGCGCGGGCCCGCTCGACCTCCTTGTCCAGGAGCCTGCTGCCGATGCCGTGGTCCGCCTCCACGACGCGGTCGGTCAGCCGCTGGGGCAACCGCTCGTGCACGGCACGGCACTCCCGCTGCTCCCCGACCAGGATCAGCAGGTCGGCGCGTACCTCGTCCTGGCACGCGGCGAGCGCGTCGGCGATCTCCCCGGCGTTGCTCTCCCAGGTGTTCTCCACCCTGAGCTGGAAGTGCCGCTCCGACCAGTCGGCCGTCGCCGTGCGGTGCAGGGGCCAGGGCTGACCGGCGACCGAGCCCGCCTCACGGCTGCCCACCCCGCTGCGCAGCTCGAAGTCAGCGCCCCTGCGGTCGACGTACGCCACCAGGCAGACGGGGTCCTCGCCCGCCAGTTCCAGCAGCGGCGCCACATGCGGCAGGGGTGCCCACCGGGCCTGGGTGCCGCCCGGCGGGCGGGCCAGCGGCGGGTCCAGCAGCACCTCGCCGGCCCGCGCGAACAGGGCACGGCCGTGCGGATCGGTGGAGTGGGCGAGATCGTCCACGGCCTCGGCGACGGCCCGGCAGGTCGGCTCGTCCGCTCCCTGCCCGGCCAGCTCCCGGCTGACCGCCTGGGCGGTCAGCTCCCGTTCGTGCGGTGTGTCCTCCGCGTGCCGTGAGAGGTCGACGTACACCGACGCCCAGGGCCCGGAGCGTTCGTACAGCGGATACAGAAAGGCAAGATCCATGGTCTCCTCCCGGGTGCTCGCCGCGGCCGGCGCGCCGTGCGGCGTGGCCGGGCCGGGCGCCCGCCGCGTGCGGCACCCCGTCAGGCGGTCGCGGTCTGCTCGGCGAACACGTCCAGGAACGTCTCGCAGAACGCCTTCAGATCGTCCGGTTTGCGACTCGTGACGAGCTTGCCGGGGCCGTGGTCGCAGACCTGTACCCGCTCGTCGACCCAGGTGCCGCCCGCGTTGCGGATGTCGGTGCGCAGGCTCGGCCAGGAGGTCAGCGTCCGCCCCCGCACGACATCGGCCTCGACCAGCGTCCACGGGGCGTGACAGATCGCGGCGACCGGGCGCCCCTGCCGGCAGAAGTCCTTCACGAACGTCACCGCCCGCTCGTTCAGCCGCAGCAGGTCGGGGTTGGCGACGCCGCCCGGCAGCACCAGCGCGTCGAACGAGCCGGCCGACGCGGGGTCCACGACCTCGTCCACGGGAAAGGTGTCCGCCTTGTCGAGATGGTGGAACGCCTGTACCTCGCCCGGCCGTGTCGACACCAGTACGGGCTCGTGGCCCGCGTCGGTCACGGCCTTCCAGGGTTCGGTGAGCTCGACCTGCTCCACGCCTTCGGGTGCGGTCAGGAACGCGATGCGCATGATGGTTCATCGTCCTTTCGTCGGCCGTACGGCCGTGGCGACGGTGTGCCCCGCGTCGGTCACCGCCGGCTGCCCGCATCGGAGCCGGCGTGCTCGTCCGACGCCGGTGTGACGCCGCCCGGAGTACCCACGGGCACCGCGCCTATGCGCCCCGCCGGGCAGGGCCGTCCGTGCCGCGGGACCGGATGACCCCGCCGCGGGGACGTCGTCGCCCCGCGGCACCGTCACGCGGCCGCCCGCAACGCCTCCCGCTCCGGCGCGCCCGCGTCCCCTGCGCCCCCACGCACCGCCCGCGGCACCGGAACCGACGCCCGGCGCGCCCGCAGGACGCGGCCGGCCGTGATCGTTCCGGCGATGAGCAGGCCGCCGACGATCAGGGCGCCGCGCGCACCGGAGACCTCCATGAGCAGGCCGAGCGCGGGCGGGCCGCCGAGGCTCCACACCGTGCCGATGCTGTTCCAGACGCCGAGCACCCGGCCCCGCAGATGGGCGGGCGGGTCGGTCTGCAGCACGGCCGTGCCCGCCGTGTCGGAGGCGGACTCCACCACGGCCATCGGCAGCACCAGCACCAGCAGCACGGCAAGCGAGGGCGACAGCCCGGCCGCCACCTGCAGCAGTCCGCCGGTCGCGGCCAGCGTGCCGACGAGCCGGACCGAGGGCCGGCGGGTCCGGGCGCCGAGGACGGCACCCAGCGCACCGCCCACGGCGAGCACGGTGGACACGGTGCTGAACGCCCCCGCACCGCCCGCGAGCGGCCCGGTGACGAGCACGGCCAGGGTGAGCCCGTAGTTGCGGCCTAGGACCGAACTGATGCCGGTGACGCAGGCCAGCGCGACCAGACGGGGGCGCCGCGCGAAGTGGGCGAGCCCCTGGCGCACGGTCATGTCCCGGTCGGCCGGGTCGTTCGGCGGCCTGTCTGTGTCCTTCACTGCGGTCTTCGCCGCGTTCTTCGCCGCGGTGTGCGCCGACCTGCCGTACGCGGGGCGCAGCAGCGGCACCACCGCGGTCACGAACAGGAACGACAGCCCGTTGGCGGCGTAGGCGGCGGCCGTGCCGAGGAAGCCGACGGTCACACCGGCCAGGGCCGTGCCGAGCAGCCGGCCCGCGCTGTGCACCAGGGCGCCCACACCGATGGCCGAGGGCACGTCCCCGGCGGGCACGAGATCGTTGCCGAGCAGGGCGCAGGCCGGTCCGTCGACGGTGGCGACGATGCCGGTCAGGGCGGCAAGCACCAGCAGGGACGGCAGGTCGAGCCGGTCCAGGGCCACGAGCACGGCCGTCGCGAACGCCACCGTGCCGAGCAGGGCCTGGCTGACGGCGACCGTCAGCCGGCGCGGCCACCGGTCGACCGCGGCGCCGCCGAGCAGGCTCATGAGCAGCGCGGGCGCGGCCTGCACGGACATGGACAGGCCCGTCGCGGCGGCCGATCCGGTGATCTGCAGCACGAGCAGGTTCTGCACCGTGAGCTGCATCCAGGTGCCGACGTTCGACACGAGGTTGGCGACGGACCACCAGCGCATGCTGCGGTGTCTCAGCGACCGCCAGGGCGAATGGGAGGCCCCGGTGCGCGGGGCGGCGGTTTCGGGCACGGGGGAGGGCGAGGAAGGAGGAGAAGACACGGTCCGGTACTCGACGACGACGGGGAGTCAGCGACAGGACCGGCCGGAGCCGAGCGGCCCGACCGGTGCAGCCGAACAGCCCGGCCGCGCTGCGTGCGCAGCGTCCACCGAGTCGGTCACGGCTCGCACCATCGTGGCAGAGCGGGCCCCGGCCGGCCGTTCCCGCGGCCCGGACGCCGCCGCGGTCCGGCGCCAACTGCGCGCGGCTGCGCCGCACTTGGGGCATGCGTGTGTTTGCTCACAGGCGCAGCCGGTCAGTAGCGTTCAGCAGCTGAAACCGACTGTGTCCGCCCAGGTCAGCGGGGTGCGGCGGGTCCCGGGCCCGGACACGGTCACGCACCGTGCACGCGGGGCCGCCGGCTCCACGGGGGCCGACGGGCAACTGCCGGGTGGCATGGGGAAACCGGGCGCCGGGAGTGAGGTTCCGTCTCGCCGTCACGCGGCTCGGCCCCGGGGGTGCGGACCGTGCGGCCGCCCGGACGCCCCGGCCGCGACGCTTCACGAGGCGCGAGCGCACCGGCAAAGTGGGACATTAGGAATCAACGTGTGAAAACTACTGCCCGGGGGAACCCAGTGGCAGTGCCGTCCGCACAGCGGCGGACCCGGGGCACACCGACGCCGGCGAGCGCCCGGCAGCCGAACCTTCACTTTCGCACAAGCACCTTTCTCTGCCACGCCGGACGGTGAGGGCAGTGGCCTTCAGACACCGCGACGCGGACAAAGGAACCCTTATGACTGATACGACGACGTGTGCCACATGGCGACGTGCCCTGGTGACCGGCGGTGCCGGGTTCATCGGCAGCCACCTGTGCGAGCAGTTGCTGAACGCGGGAACCGAAGTCGACTGCGCCGACAACCTGTTGTCCGGAGCGCGCGCGAATGTCGCCCACCTCCAAGGCCGTCCGGGCTTCCGCTTCGTGGAGTGCGACGTCTGCGCGCCCGACGCCACCGGGCGCCTGGCCGGGCCGTACGACCTGGTCCTGCATTTCGCCTGTCCCGCCTCGCCCGCCGACTATCTGCGGCTGCCGCTCGAAACCCTCGACGCCGGGAGTCTGGGCACCCGCGCCATGCTGGCCGTCGCCGAGCGCGACGGTGCGCGGTTTCTGCTCGCCTCGACGTCCGAGGTCTACGGCGACCCCCTGGAACATCCCCAGCGCGAGGACTACTGGGGCAACGTCAACCCGGTCGGCCCGCGCAGTGTCTACGACGAGTCGAAACGCTTCGCCGAGGCACTGGTCACCGCGCATGTGCGCACCAGGGACGCCGACGCGGGCATCGTGCGCCTGTTCAACACCTACGGGCCGCGCATGCGGGCCCACGACGGGCGTGTGGTGCCCACGTTCGTCTGCCAGGCCCTCGCCGGCGCATCGCTGACCGTGGCCGGTGACGGCAGCCAGACCCGTTCCCTGTGCTACGTCGACGACATCGTGGACGGCATCCTGCTGGTGGCCGCCAGCCGGTCGGTACGCCCCGTCAACCTCGGCGGCACCGACGAGGTGACCGTGCGGGAGATCGCCTCGCGCATCGTGGAACTGACGGGTTCCTCCTCCCGTATCGAGTTCGTCGACCGACCCGCCGACGACCCGCGGCGGCGCCGCCCGGACACCGCGCTCGCCCGCGAACTGCTGGGCTGGACACCCCGCGTGCCCTGGGAGGAGGGCATCAAGCAGACCATCGCCCACTTCGCGGCCCGGCCGGCGCCCGAGCCGGCCCCGCACAGGTGAGACGCCCCCCATGCCCCGACGGAGGCACGATGCGTGTTCTGGGAATCAACGCCCTCTTCCACGACCCCGCCGCCGCACTCGTGGTCGACGGCCGGATCGTGGCGGCGGCGGAGGAGGAACGCTTCAGCCGGCGCAAGCACGGCAAGCGCCCGATCCCGTTCTCCGCCTGGGAACTGCCCGAACTGTCCGCCCGCTGGTGCCTGGAGCACGCCGGCCTGGCCCCGTCCGACCTCGACGCGGTCGCCTACTCCTACGACCCCGAACTCGCCCGCCCGGCGGGCCTGATGGGACTGGACGACCCCTTTGACCACCTGCGGCAGGACTACGCCCGCCGGGCACCCGAGTTCCTTGCCGAGGCGCTGCCCGGACTCGATCCGGACAAGGTCCGCTTCGTCGCCCACCACGTCGCCCACGCCGCCTCCGCGGGGCAGGCGTCCCCGTACCCGGACTGCGCCGTCCTGGTGCTGGACGGCCGCGGCGAATGCGGCTCCCATCTCGCCGGCCGCTATGTCAACCGTGAACTGAGCGTGCTGCGTTCGCAGTCGCTGCCCGACTCGCTCGGCCTGTTCTACGAAGACCTCACCCAGCACCTCGGATTCCTGCGCAGCAGCGACGAGTTCAAGGTGATGGCCCTCGCCTCCCACGGCGAACCGCGCTTCCGGGACCGGCTGCGCCGCTACGTCCACCCGGACGCCGACGGCGGTTTTCGGGCCCGCCCCGTGCCCTGGGCGTCCCTCGTGCCGCCCCGCCCCGCGGGCGGCGCCTGGACACAGGATCACGCCGACGCGGCGGCCAGCGCCCAGGCGTGTCTGGAAGAGGTCCTGCTGGGCCTCGCGCGGTGGCTGCGCGAGCACACCGGCGAGGACGCGCTGACCCTGGCGGGCGGCGTGGCGCTCAACTGCGTGGCCAACACCCGGCTGTACCGGGACGGCCCGTTCGGGCACATCTGGGTGCAGCCCGCCGCCGGTGACGCGGGAACCGCCCTTGGCGCCGCGCTGCACATCGCCCACCAGAAGGAGGCCGTGGAGGCCATGCCGTCCGCCGCCCTCGGCCGCGGCTGGCACGACGCCGAACTGCGCGCCTGGCTGGAGCGTGCGGCCGTACCCTACGAGGAGCCCGAGGACATAGCGGAGACCGTCGCCGAAGAACTCGCCCGCGACGGCATCGTGGCCTGGTTCCAGGGCCGCAGCGAATACGGGCCCCGGGCCCTCGGGCACCGCTCGCTGCTGGCCCACCCCGGCCGCGCCGACAACCTGGAACGGCTCAACGCGGTCAAGGGACGCGAGGAGTTCCGGCCCGTCGCCCCGATGGTGTCGGCCGAACGGGCCGCGGAACTGTTCGACGGCCCCCTGCCCAGCCCGTACATGCTGTTCGTGCACGACGTGGCCGCCGCGTGGCGCGAGCGCATCCCCGCGGTCGTGCACGTCGACGGCACCGCCCGGATCCAGACCGTGGACCGTGCCACCGAGCCGCTGGTGGCCCGGATGATCGACGGCTTCGAACGCCGTACCGGGCTGCCCGTCGTGGTCAACACCAGCCTCAACACCGCCGGGCGGCCCATGGTGGACGACCCGCGTGACGCCCTTGAGTGCTTCGGCTCCGCCCCCGTCGACCTGTTGGCGCTCGGCCCGTTCGCCGTACGCCGGAAGAAGGTGTTCGCGTGATGTGCGGCCCCGGCGAGCGGGGGCAGGACGCCCTCGCCTACGCCGTCGTCGTCCCCACGATCGGGCGTGACTGCCTCGCCGCGTGCCTGCGCGCGCTCGCCGAGGCCGAGGGCCGTCCACCCGATGAGGTGGTCGTCGTCGACGACCGCGCGGACCCCGCCACGCCGCTGCCCCTGGCCGCGGCGGGCGTCCTGCGGGACCGGACCCGCACACTGCGCACCGGCGGACGAGGGCCGGCCGCCGCCCGCAACGCCGGGTGGCGCACCGTGCGCGCGCCCTGGACCGTCTTCCTGGACGACGACGTCCAGGTGCTGCCCGACTGGCCCCGCCGGCTCGCCGAAGACCTCACCGCGGCTGACGCCGGCACCGGCGGGGTGCAGGGACGCCTGCGGGTACCGCTCGACCCGGACCGCAGGCCCACCGACTTCGAACGGGGCACCGCGGGTCTGGAACACGCGGCCTGGGCCACCGCCGACATGGCCTACCGCACGGCGGTACTGGCCGAGGTCCACGGCTTCGACGAGCGGTTCCGCCGAGCGTTCCGGGAGGACGCCGACCTGGCGCTGCGGGTCTCGGACGCGGGCTGGTCACTGCGCCGCGGGCGGCGCACCACCCGCCACCCGGTGCGGGACGCCGACCGGTGGGTGTCGGTACGGGCCCAACGCGGCAACGCGGACGACGCGCTGATGAGCGCCCTGCACGGCCGCGACTGGTGGCACCGCGCCCGGGCGCCGCGCGGCCGGCTGCCCCGGCACGCGCTCGTGACGACCATGGCCCTCGCGGCGCCCGCGCTCGCCCTGGCCGGCCGGCCGCGCGCCGCCGGGGCCTGCGCCGCCCTGTGGGCGCTGGGCACCGGCGAGTTCGCCCTCGCCCGCATCCTGCCCGGACCGCGCACCGCACCGGAGATCGCCACCATGCTCGCCACCAGCGTAGTCATCCCGCCGCTGGCGGTGGGCCACTGGCTGACCGGCCTGGCACGGCACCGGACAGCCGTGCCCCTGCGGCCCGCGCCGCCCAAGCCGGCACCGGCGCCGACCGCACGCCCGGCCACACCGCACGGAGGCACACCATGACCCACCGTGCCGCCGCCCGGACGCCCACCGTGCCACACCACACCCCGGCCCGGGCCGCCCCGCACACCCACACCACCACGGCAACCGTCCGGCCCCGGGCCGCGACCCGCGCCCCGACCACATCCGCCGGCATGCACAACGGCCCGGACACCGCCGACGCCCGCCGCCGTCACGCGCACACGGGCACACCGCTCGGCGGGACCGGCACCCGCGCGCGCCGCGCGCTCCCGCGGGCGAAGTCCGGGCTGTTCAGTGACGGCGTGGTCCAGAAGCCGGTCACGCCGTCCGAGGACGGCCGCGACCGCCGAGCCCCCCGGTGCCGTCCGGCCCACGAGGCCGTCCGGCCCGGCCGGGCCGCTGACATCCGCGGCAGCGCCCACTCGCCCGTGCCCGGCCGGGTTGCCGGTGTTCGCGGTGGTGTGCGCTGGTGTTTGTGCGGCCGGGCTGTTGGCGTCCGCGGTGGTGTGCGTTTGTGTGTGTGCGGCCCGGCCGCAGGCGTCCGCGGCGGTGCCCACGTGTGCGCGGTCGTGTCGATCTGCCGCGGTGGCCCGCGAGGTGGCGTGTCGTGAAGGCGCTCGTCGTTCGTCTCGACAGCTTCGGTGACGTGCTGCTCGCCGGGCCCGCGGTCCGTGCCGTCGCCGCGCACAGTTCGCACGTCACGATGCTGTGCGGCCCGGGCGGGGAGCCCGCCGCCCGTCTGCTGCCCGGCGTGGACGATGTGATCGTGTGGGCCGCGCCGTGGGAGGGCTTCGACCCGCCCGCCGTGGATGAGGCGGATGTCGGCGGCCTGATCCGGTGCCTGGCCGACGCCGCCTTCGACACCGCGCTGATCCTCACCTCGTTCCACCAGAGCCCCCTGCCGACCGCGCTGCTGCTGCGGCTGGCGGGCGCCGGGCGGATCGGCGCCGAAAGCGTCGACCACCCCGGGCGGCTCCTCGACGTACGGCACCGGCGGCTGCCCGGCCGGCACGAGGCACAGGCCGCGCTCGACACCGCCGCCGCCATGGGATTCCTGCCCCACCCGGGCGACGACGGGCGGCTGCGCGTCCTGCCCCCGCCCGACACCGCGGCCCTGACCGGCAACGGCCCCTACCTCGTCGTCCACCCCGGCGCGAGCGCACCCGCCCGCACCTGGCACCCCGAACGCTGCGCCGAGGCCGTCGACCTGCTCACCGACGCCGGACACCGCGTCGTCGTCACCGGCGGCCCCGGCGAGCGGGAACTCACCCGCCAGGTCAGCGGCCGCACCGCCGTCGACCTCGGCGGCCGGACCGACCACCGCACCCTGGCCGGCGTGCTCTGCCTGGCCGACGCCGTGGTCAGCGGCAACACCGGCCCGGCCCACCTCGCCGCCGCCGTGGGGACACCGGTCGTCTCCCTGTTCGCGCCCGTCGTCCCCGCCGACCGCTGGGCCCCCTACGGGGTACCGAGCATCCTCCTCGGCGACCAGACGGCGCCCTGCGCGAACAGCCGCGCCCGCTCCTGCCCCGTACCCGGTCATCCGTGCCTGGACGAGGTCACGGGCCAGGACGTGGTGCGCGCGGTGCACAAACTCCTCCAGGAGGGCGCATGAACATCCTTGTCTGGCATGTGCACGGCTCATGGCTCACCTCGTTCGTGCAGGGCCCCCACACCTTCCTCGTCCCGGTGACCGCGGACCGCGGCCCGGACGGACTCGGGCGGGCCCGCACCTGGCAGTGGTCGGCGAACGTCCGCGAACTGACCCCCGACCGGCTGCGGCAGGCCGACATCGACCTCATGGTGCTGCAACGGCCGCACGAGATCGACCTGGCCCGGCGCTGGACCGGCCGCCGCCCGGGCATCGACGTGCCCGCCGTGTACGTCGAGCACAACAGCCCGCACGAGACACCCGCGGACACCCGTCACCCGCTGGCCGGCCGCCACGACGTCACGCTCGTGCACGTCACCCACTTCAACCACCTGATGTGGGACAACGGCCGGGCGCCCACCACGGTGATCGAGCACGGCATCATCGACCCGGGCCATCGGTGGACCGGGCAGGAGCGGCGCGCCGCCGTCGTCGTCAACGAGCCGCTGCGGCGCGGCCGCACCACCGGAACGGACCTGCTGCCCCGGTTCGCCGACTGGGCGCCGCTGGACGTCTTCGGCATGCGCACCGACACCCTCGCGGGCCACCTGGGACTGCCACCCGAACGCTGCCGGGCCCGGGATCTGCCCCAGGCCGAACTGCACGCGGCGATGGCCCGCTGCCGCCTCTACCTCCACCCGATCCGCTGGACCTCCCTCGGGCTGTCCCTGCTGGAGGCGATGTTCCTCGGGATGCCGGTGGTGGCGCTGGCCACGACCGAGGTCCGCGAGGCCGTACCCGACGGAGCAGGCGTCGTCTCGAACCGCTTCGACGTCCTGCGGGACGCCGTCCGCGGCTTCCTCGCCGACGCCGAGGACGCCCGGACGGCGGGGGAGGCCGCCCGGGCCGCGGTGCGGGCCCGCTACGGAGAACGACGTTTCCGGGACGACTGGGAACGCCTGATCAAGGAGGTCACACGATGAGCCACAGCTACTCCACGGCCGGGCGCGTCGCCATGGTCTCCGAGCACGCCAGTCCGCTGGCCGAGCTCGGCGGACCGGACGCGGGCGGCCAGAACGTGTACGTGGCGCAGCTCGCGGCGCAGCTGACCCGGCGGGGCCACGAGGTCGTGGTGTACACCCGCCGCGACGGTCCCGGGCTCCCGGAGCGGGTCACCACGTCCGACGGCGTACGGGTCGTGCATGTGCCCGCCGGCCCGCCCGCCCCCCTACCCAAGGACGAACTGCTGCCCCACATGGGGCAGTTCAGCCAGTGGCTGGCCCGAGAGTGGGCAGCCGACCCGCCCGACGTGGTGCATGCGCACTTCTGGATGTCGGGCATGGCCGCGCTGGCCGGCGCGCGCCCCCTCGGGCTGCCGGTGATCCAGACCTACCACGCCCTCGGCACCGTGAAGAAACGTCACCAGGGCGCCGCCGACACCAGCCCGCCCGAGCGCATCGCGATCGAGAAGGCCGTGGGCCGCGAGTGCGCCGCGATCATCGCCACCTGCGCGGACGAGGTGGCCGAACTCGACGCGATGGGCCTGCCCGGGCGGCATGTCACCGTCGTCCCCTGCGGTGTCGACCCCGGGCTCTTCGCGCCGGTACCCGGCGCGCGTGAACACGGCGCCGCACCCCGGCGGCTGCTCGCCATCGGCCGCCTCGTCCCCCGCAAGGGCTTCGACCGCGCCGTCCGCGCCCTGGCGGCCGTCCCCGACGCCCAGCTGCTGATCGCCGGCGGACCCCAGCGTGCCCTGCTGAGCGCCGAGCCGGAGGCGGAGCGCCTGTGGGCCCTCGCCGTCGAACACCAGGTCAGCGACCGCGTGGCGCTGCTCGGCGGGGTGAGCCGCGCGCACATGCCGGGGCTGATCTCCAGCGCGGACCTCGTGCTGTCGCTGCCCCGCTACGAACCGTTCGGCATCGTCCCGGTCGAGGCCATGGCCTGCGGCACTCCCGTGGTCGCCACCGCGGTCGGCGGACAGCTCGACACGGTCGTGCACGGCCGCACCGGCGTCCTGGTGCCGCCCCAGAGCGCCGACCACGCCATCGGCACCACGGTCCGCGGCCTGCTCGACGACCGGGACCTGCTGGCCGAGTACGGCGCCCGCGGACGGCGGCGGGTGCTCGACCACTACACCTGGGACCGGGTCGCCGACGCGGTGGCCCACGTCTACAGCGCCGTGTCGAGTGTCCCCTCGCTCTCGGGAGTCGTCCGATGAAACCCGTCACCGACGTCACGCACTGCGACGACCTGCTGAACGCCCTCGAAGAGTTCCGTGCCAACGCTGCGCTGCTTCAGCGGTGGGGCACCGCCCTCGCCGACCGCCTGGGCGACGGCGCACGGCTGCTGGCCGCGGGCAACGGCGGCAGCGCGGCCCAGGCCCAGCACCTGACCGCCGAACTCGTCGGCCGCTATCGCGACGACCGCCCCGCGTACTCGGCGCTCGCCCTGCACGCCGACACCTCCGCCACCACGGCGATCGCCAACGACTACGGAGTCCAGGAGATCTTCGCCCGGCAGGTCGCCGCGCACGGGCGGCCCCGCGACGTGCTGATGCTGCTGTCCACCAGCGGCGCCAGCGCCAACCTGCTCGTCGCGGCGACCGAGGCGCACCGCCTGGGCATGACGGTCTGGGCGCTGACCGGCCCGGCCCCCAACCCCCTGCAGGCCGCCGCCGACGAGGCGCTGAGCGTGTCCGCGGCGAGCGCCGCCACGGTCCAGGAACTGCACCTCGTGGCCGTCCACATGCTCTGCGAGTCCTTCGACCCGGCGGTGCGCCGGCACACCGACACGCAACGGCGCCGCACCGGCAGGCGGCCGGCCGGCGCGGGGAGGACCGGCGGATGACCACGCCAAGCCCGCTGCTCGTCGTCGGGGACGCGCTGCTCGACCACGACCTCACCGGCCGCGCCGACCGCCTCGCGCCCGACGCGCCCGTGCCCGTCGTCAGCGACGTCAGGCGCACCAGCCGCCCGGGCGGCGCGGCGCTCGCCGCCTGCCTCGCCGCTCTCGACGGCCGGCCCGTCACCCTCGTCACCGCGCTGGGCGACGACCCGGCGAGCCGCACCCTGCGCCGGCTGCTGGCCGGCCGGGTCCGGCTGGTACGGCTGCCGCTGCGCGGTGCACTGTCCAGCAAGACCCGGGTCCTCGCGCAGGGCAGGCCGCTGCTGCGCCTGGACGACGGGGACGGACGCGCCCTGCACGCCACGGACGAGGCACGCGACGAGCTGAACGCGGCCGGCGCCGTCCTCGTCGCCGACTACGGCCGCGGCACCGCCGACACGCTGCGCTCCGCGCTGACCTGGGCGGCCGCCCGGGTGCCCCTCGTCTGGGACCCGCATCCGCGGGGCGCGCCGCCGGTGCCCGGCACCCGCGTCGTCACCCCGTCCGCGAGCGAGGCCCGTGCCTTCGCCGCCCGCCTCGACGGCGCCGGGGAACCCGCGGCGGGCAGCGAACTGCGCACCTGCGCGCACGACGCCGCGGCGCTCGTCGCGGCCTGGCGGGCCGCCGCGGTGACCGTGACGCTGGGCGGGCGCGGCGCGCTGCTGTCGCACGGCGGGACACCCCTGATGGTGCCCTCGCCGGTCACCTCCGAGGGCGACACCTGCGGCGCCGGGGACCGGTTCGCGGCGACGGCCGCCGGGCTGCTGGCCGA
The DNA here is from genome assembly GCF_057537855.1 of Streptomyces diversicolor. NCBI lineage: Bacteria > Bacillati > Actinomycetota > Actinomycetes > Kitasatosporales > Streptomycetaceae > Streptomyces > Streptomyces diversicolor. The sequence goes on along the minus strand of NZ_BAAJXA010000004.1, from coordinate 119,864 downwards.
CGGCGAGCTGACCGAGAACGCCGTGCGCGCGGCCGTGCACGCCGCCACCCGCTACGTCATGGAGGGCGGCGTACGCTCGCTCGGCACCGGAACCCTCCCCGACGAGGAGGCGCCCCGCGCAGCCGGACACGAGCCGGACGACGACGCCGTGCGCACGGCCGACCGGGTACGGGCGGCGGGCGGGACGGTGGTCGCCGCGGGCGGCTGCTTCGACCTGTTGCACGCGGGACACGTCGCCCTGCTGCAGGCCGCCCGGCGCGCCGGGGACTGCCTCATCGTGTGCGTGAACTCGGACACGTCGGTGCGCCGGCGCAAGGGCGGCGGCCGACCGCTCGTTCCGGTGGCCGACCGCGTCCGGGTGCTGCGCGCCCTCGAATGCGTCGACGCGGTCGCCGTGTTCGAGGAGGACACACCGGAGCGGCTGCTCGGCGAGCTGCGCCCGCACATCTGGGCCAAGGGCGGCGACTACGCCCGCACCCCGATGCCGGAGGCGTCCCTGGTGGCGAGCTGGGGCGGCCAGGTCGTGCTCTTCCCCTACCTCGACGGACGTTCCACCACCGGCATCGCACGGCGGGCCGCACTCTCCCCGCGCCCCGCGGGCCTCGCCGGGGCCGCGGCACAGGGACGGACGCGACGGTGACCGCCGCACCGGACGACGCGCCGCGGGTGCTGGTGCTGCGCGCCCTGGGACTGGGCGACCTGCTCACCGGCGTGCCCGCGCTGCGCGGCGTGCGCCGGGCCTTTCCACGGCACCGGATCGTCCTCGCGCTGCCCGCGGCCCTCACCGAGGCCGCACTGGCCACCGGCGCCGTCGACGAGATCCTGCCGGCCGAGGCACCCGACCGGGCCGTGCCGCGGCTGGACCACTGGCCGGGACCACCCCCGGACGTGGCGATCGACCTGCACGGCAACGGCACCGAGAGCCGCGACGCACTGGCCGCCCTCGCACCGCGCCGACTGCTCGCCCACGCACACCGGGACCCGGTCACCGGCCGGCCGCCGGTGTGGCGGTGGGACGAACACGAGCGGGAACGCTGGTGCCGCTTCCTCGGGGCGTACGGCATCCACGCCGACCGCGACGACCTGCGGCTGCCCGCCCCACAGGCGGCCTCCGCGGCGCCCGGCGCGGTCGTCGTCCACCCCGGCGCCCAGTCCGCCGCACGCCGCTGGCCGGCCCGGCGGTTCGCCGAGGTGGCCCGGCGTCTGCGGGCCCTCGGCCGGCGCGTCGTCGTCACCGGCGGCCCCACGGAGGACGCCCTGGTGCTGGACGTCGCCGGACGCGCGCAACTGCCCGGCCGGGACATGCTGCGCGGCGGGCTGCCGTTCGGTGAACTGTCGGCACTCGTCGCCCGTGCCGCGCTGGTCATCAGCGGCGACACCGGCCTCGCCCACCTCGCCGTCGCGCACGGCACGCCGTCCGTGACGCTGTTCGGACCGGTCCCGCCGCGCCTGTGGGGGCCACCGCCCGGCCCGCGCCACCGCGCCCTGTGGAAACCCGGACCGCCCGGCGACCCGCACGGCGACACCCCCGACCCGCAGCTGCTGCTGATCGCGGCGGACGAGGTCACCGAGGCGGCTCGCACTCTGCTGCGCCCCGGCCCGGCCATGCGGCCGGCACCGGCCATGCGACCCCGGAACGGAGATGAGGCCCGTGTTCCCCCGGCCCGTCCCTGAACAGCAGCCCACCGCCACCGACGTCCCCGACGGGCGTGTCACGGTCGCGGTGATCACCCGCGACCGGTGCGCCAGCGTGCTGCGCACCCTCGACTTCCTCGGCGCGCTCCCCGAGCGCCCCGAGGTCATCGTCGTCGACAACGGCTCCGACGAGGCGACGCTGCGGGCGCTGCGCCGGCACCCGGCGGCCACCCGCGTGCTCAGCCCGGGCAGGAACACCGGTTCCCTGGGGCGCAACCTCGCCGTACGACACGCCACGACTCCCTACGTCGCCTTCAGCGACGACGACTCCTGGTGGACGCCGGGCACACTGCGCCGGGCCGCCGATCTGCTCGACGCCCACCCACGGCTCGGTCTGCTGGCGGCCCGCACCCTCGTCGGCCCCCGGTCCACGGAGGACCCGCTCAACGCCGTACTCGCCGCCTCCCCGCTGCCCGGCCGGCCCGACCTGCCCGGGCGGCCCGTCCTCGGCTTCCTCGGCTGCGCCTGCATCGCGCGCCGTGCCGCCTTCCTCACCGCGGGCGGCTACCACCCGCTGCTCTTCTTCGGCGCGGAGGAGACCCTGCTCGCCTACGACCTCGCGGCCGGCGGCTGGGGCGTCACCTACGAGCCGTCCCTGACGGCCCGGCACCATCCCGCCCCGTCGGGCCGCACCGGCCGGGGCCACCTGGTGCGCCGCAACGAAGTCCTCACCCTGTGGCTGCGCCGCCCCCTCCCGGTGGCCCTGCGGGGCAGCGCGCGCCTCGCAGGCGACGCGATCGCCGGCCGCCCCGGCGCCCGGCGGGCCCTCGGGGACCTGCTCGTGCGGCTGCCGGCCGCGCTCGGCCGGCGCCGCCCGCTGCCACCGGAGGTGGAACGGGCGGCCCGGCTGCTGGACGGCACCCCGACCCCGCGGAGCCGCGGGGGAGGGCGGCCATGAGCACGGACACCGCCGCGCCCGACCGCCGCACCAGCGTCGTGCTGATCACCCACAACCGGCGCGCCGAACTGCTGCGCACGCTGGAGCTGATGCGCCGGCTGCCCGAGCGGCCCGCCCTGATCGTCACCGACAACGCCTCCACCGACGGCACGGCCGAAGCGGTCCGGCGCGCCTTCCCCGACGTCCGGCTGCTGTGCCCCGGCCGCAATCTGGGCGCCGTGGGACGCAACCTCGCGGTGCGCCACGTCCGTACGCCCTACGTCGCCTTCTGCGACGACGACACCTGGTGGGAGCCGGGCAGCCTGCGCCGGGCGGCGGACCTGCTCGACCCGCGGCCCCGGCTCGCGGCCGTCACCGCCCGTATCGTCGTCGAGCCCGCCGGCACCGAGGACCCCGTCGTACCGGAGCTGCGCGGCTCGCCGCTGTCGGGGCCCGACTGGCTGCCGGGGCCGGCCCTAGGCTCCTTCCTCGCCGCCGCCACCGTGCTGCGCACCGACGCCTTCCGGTCCGCCGGCGGCTTCCACCCCGGACTGTGGCTGGGCGGCGAGGAGGAACTGCTCGCCACCGATCTGCAGCGCGACGGCTGGTGGCTCAGCTACGCCGACGAGCTGACCGTCCATCATCAGGCATCGGCGCTGCGGGACGGCACCGAACGGCGCATCACCGGCCTGCGCAACACCCTGTGGTTCACCTGGCTGCGCCGCCCGCTGCTGCCCGCGCTGCGCCGCACGGCCGAGCTGATGCTGACCGTGCCCCGCGACACGGCCTCGCTGCGCGCCTTCGCCCGCGCGGCGGGCGGGCTGCCCTGGGTCCTCAGGTCGCGTGCCCCGGTCCCGCCGGCCCTGGAGGAACGGCTGGCCGCCCTGGAGCGGGCCCGGCACGACTCGACCGCCCGCAAGTACGTGGGGTGAGCCGCCGGGCTGCCGGCGGGTGTGTGTGGCCAAGGCCACGCGGGAAGCAGGCGGTGGCCTCCCCGTACGGCCGCTTCCCGGATTACCGTTTCATCCAGTCCTGTCCGCTTCCCCGCTCTTCCCGCTTGGTCCCCCCTGTTCTCCCCTGTTCACCCTGTTTCCCGTTGTTCCGCCTCGTTCCCCCTCGCTCCCCGTTGTTCCCCTCGGCCCTGGGACGGCAAGCAGTGCTCGCAGATCTCTCCCCGCTCATCGCGGCGACGGCCCGCTGGCTGACGACCGCCTTTCCACCGGACGGCGGCGTGATCGCCTCGGCCCTGTGCGAGGCACAGGCGCGGCAGGCGGTGACCGTGGCGGCATGGCTGCGGTATCCGACCGCGCTCGACGCCGGACTGGTCGCGATGGCCGGGCCCGGGGGTTCGTCACGGCTCGACTGGATCACCGGCGCGGACCCGGCGCACGGCCCCGAGACGGCCGAGACGGCCTGGCGCACCTGGGTGGACGAGGTGGTCGCCAGTTGGGCGGCCGCTTTCCTCGCCGACCCCGACCTGGCCGGGCGCGCCGTGGACGCGCTCGCCGGGGGAGAGCACACCGCCGCCGCACGGGTCGACTTCCGGCGGCTGCGCACCCCCGACGAGGGCGACCGGCGTGCCGGAGCGTTGCTGAGACACCCCGACCTGCTCGCCCCCGTCGCCGAACTGCACCGTGCCCAACTGCTCGCCCGGCTCGACGAGTGCGGACGCGCGGCCATGAACTGACCGCCCCGGCCCCCGGGCAGGCCCCGCGGACCGGGGCGGGCCCGGCGAACCGGGGCGGCGCCGTGGACCACGACGGCGCTGCGGACCGGGGCGGGCCCGATGGACCGGGCAGGCCCTGCGGGCCGGGTAGGCCCGGTGGACCGGGTGGCCCTGCGGATCTGGCAGGCGTTGCGCAGGGCAGGGCGCCGGGCCCCGTCCTCGGCCGCGCGGCCGGTCGCCGCGCGGCCGGTCAGCCGGTCTTGCCCCGGCCCGTCAGCGCATCGCGGAGCCGGTCGACCAGACCGGCGCCCGGTGCCAGCAGCTTGTTGACCGGAGGCTTGTCCGGCGCGGAGGGGTGAGGGCGGGTCGGCGCGATCTTCTTCGTCTGCCGCACCTTGTCGCCCAGATCGTTCAGGGCGTCGGCGGGGCAGGCGGCGCGCAGCTTCGGGAAGAGGTTCTGCTCCTCGTCGGTGATGTGCGCGCGGATCTCGCTCATGAGCGCGCCCACCAGCCGGTCGAACTCCGCGTCCTTCGCGTCCACGCCTTCCAGATCCTTCATGATCTGTTCGGCCTTCGCATGGTCCTCGATCTCCTTGTCGGCCAGCGCGTCACCTCCCGCGACATGCTCGCGCACAGCCGGGTAGAGATACGCCTCCTCGGCCACCGAGTGCCGTACCAGCTCCATGGTGGCCTGGTCGGCGTACGCCTTCCGGTTCTTGTCACCGGGCGCCAGCGCCTCGATCTTCCCGAAGATCTCCTCGACCTCCCGGTGATCGGTGGTGAGCTCGTCGATCACGTTTCCACCGTGTCCCATGTCGTCCACCTCCTGACACAGCCCAGCGGTCCGTCCGCTGTAACACCCGAGTCCCCGGCATCGGCGTTCTCACGCACCCACGGCAGACCCGCCGTCCGCGCTCCGCGGGTCCGGCACGGCGTCGGACGTCCGCTTTCGGGGAACTCGCTGCCGCGCACGCAGACCGACGCCCACGGCACGGACAAGGGCGACAAGGGCGGTGGCGAAGGCGGTGGGGGTGCCACCGGACCAGGCGGGCCGGGCATCCGTGCCCGCGCTGCGTGGAACACAGGACAGAAGGAACACAGGACCGGAGGCACCGTTGGAACACAGGACAGGGGGCATCGTGCCCGGATCGCCCGACCGCCGGGACGCGCCGTGAACCGGCCGGCCGCCGTGCTCTTCGACCGTGACGGCACCCTCGTCGAGGACGTCCCGTACAACGGCGACCCGGACCGGGTGCGACCGCTGCCCGGTGCCCGGCCCGCCCTGGACCTGCTGCGCGCGGCGGGCCTTGCCACCGGCGTCGTCAGCAACCAGTCGGGCATCGGCCGGGGGCTGCTCACCCATGCGTCGGTCCGCCGGGTGAACGCGCGGGCCGACGCCCTGCTCGGCGGACTCGACACCTGGGTGTACTGCCCGCACGCGCCCGGCGACGGCTGTACCTGCCGCAAGCCGCGTCCCGGGCTCGTGACCGAGGCGGCCCGGCGGCTGGGCGTGGCGCCCGCGGACTGTGTGGTGATCGGTGACATCGCCGCCGATCTGGAGGCCGCCCGGGCGGCGGGCGCGCGAGGTGTGCTGGTGCCGACGGCGGCGACGCTGCCGAAGGAGATCGCCGCGGCCCCCCGTACCGCGCCCGACCTGCTGACCGCGGTGTGCTGGTTGCTCAGCGAGAACGGGGGCCCGCACCCATGAAACGCCGCGGATAGCGTCGGCACATGTGACCGGACACGTTTCTCTCGTCGTTCCGCGGAAACCCGGTGATCTCCCGGACCGGAGCGCAAAGGGTTCGGACAGCGAAGGAAGTGGACCGGTGTGACTGCGGAAACACCCAGGAGAGAGACGACCGCCCCGCGCAGCCCCGAGACGGGGTGGGCGACGGCGCGGCGGCTGCGCGGGCAGGGCATACGTACCTGTGTGCGGGCGAGGACCGACGGCAGGGCCGCGGACGGGCGGCGCGGCGACGAAGGGAACGTCGTCCGAGGTGAGGACTGACGCCGTCACGCCCCACGTCCCGCGCCGGGGCGATGTTTCCGTGAGCCGTGCCGGCCTGCCTCATGGGGGCAGCCAGCCGGTCTCCCGCCGGGGCACCGCTCCGTTCCCGCCCCGAGGGCGCCCGGAACCGGGCGACTCGACGACGGAGGCACGTGCCTCCGCCGGGGGCTCGTCCGGGACGACACCGAGGCGTGCCACGAACATCGGCTCTCCGCGGGCCAGCGCCCGGCGCAGGTGTTCCTTCCAGGCGGCGTACCGCACGCTCGCTGTTCCCCCGGGCCATTGTGCTGTCACGCGTGCATCAACGAGAGATGCGCGTGAGCGGATGTCCGCCGGACGGAGGGAACTGCGGCATGGCGGGCCGGCCCTGGGGCACTCGGAGGACGGCCACAGGGACCCGCCCGGGTCCCGAAGGGGTCCCAAGGAGGCGAGATGACCAGCAGCACCGAGACCGGTGACATCACCGGCACCCTCGACAAGGACTACAACCTGATCTGGTACGTGGAGGCATGCCTCAACAACGCCTTGCGGCTGGAGACCTACATCGGCGATGCCGAGCGCGAGAAGGACAGCGCACTCGCGGAACTCTTCCGCAAGGCCCAGGCCGACAGCCGCAAGGGCGCGGAGCTGGGCATGGAACTGCTGCGTGACCGGCTGACGTCCTGAACCGCCCGGGCCGCCCGGCGCGGCCCGGCGCCGACACCCGGTGGTCCTCATCGGGTCCGGCAGCGGTGATCGTGGTGAAGCGAAGGGGAAGGCCGGCCGGTATGAGGCTCACGAGACGGACGACACAGACGACACGGACGACGCAGGCGGCACGGACACGCGCAGACCTGAGCGGTGCGCTCGCGTCGGTCATGGACGCCCTGGAGGGCGAGGAACGACTCGACGGCATCAGCGGGGCGCTGCGCAAGAGCGTGCGCGCGCTTCCGCTGGGCCGGGGCAGGGACATGCTGCGGGGCCTCTGGCTCGGCCATCCCCTCCACCCCGTGCTGGTGCAACTGCCCATCGGCTCATGGAGTTCCGCCGCGGTGCTCGACCTGTTCCCCGGGGAGAGCCGGGCCGCGCGCCGCCTGGTGGCGGTCGGCCTGGCCGCCGCGGGACCGGCCGCGCTGGCCGGCTGGGTGGAATGGGCGGAGCAGCGCCCGCGGCAGGCCAGAGTGGGCCTGGTGCACGCCGCCGCCAACGCGGCCGCGGTCCTCGCGTACGCCGCCTCCTTGGCGGCGCGCACGAAGGGGCGCCCCGTGCTCGGCCGGGTGCTGGGCTACGGAGGGCTGACGGTGGCCACGGTCGGGGGTCTGCTCGGCGGCCACCTCGCCTACCGGCAGGCCGCCGGCGTCAACCACGCGGAAGCGGTGCCCGTGCTGGTCGAGCCGGGCTGGCACCGCGTCGGCACGCTGGACGACTTTCCCGTGGGTGAGCCCGTACGGCGGGCGGCCGGCGAGGTGGCCCTGGTCGTCGTCCAGGACGCGCCCGGGGTGCTGCACGCACTGGCCGACCGGTGCAGCCACATGGACGGCCCGCTGCACGAGGGCAAGGTCCTGGAGGGCTGCATCGAATGCCCGTGGCACGGAAGCCGGTTCAGGCTCGCGGACGGCACGAATGTGCATGGCCCGGCGACCGCGCCCCAGCCCCGGTTCGACTGCCGGGTCGTCGCCGGCAGAGCCGTCGAGGTCCGCCTCGCCCCGCGCTGAGCGGGGCGCTCCGCTGGATGCGCCGCGCTATGCCGTCGGTCGTCTGCGGCGCCGTCGTGGCTGGTCGCGCAGTTCCCCGCGCCCCTTCGGGGCGCGCACCTCGGACCACGCGTGAGGACCGGCCTGCGGCGGCCGGGGCGGCAGCCGTGCGCAGGTGACCCGGGCGCCGGGCGGGGGGAGTCCGGTACCCGGGTCCTTCCTGCAACCCACGGCCGCTCAGCCGCGTTCTCCGAGTTCCCCGGGCCGTACGGCGAAAACACCTCCGTGGGCGTCAACCGCGGGCGGGGCCCGACGCGTCGGCGGTGCGACGGGCCCCGCCCGCTGAATTCCCCCGTTCCCTTTCCCTTCTGAGACCGGCTACTTGTTGGGCCTGGCGGCGCTGATGTCGCCGAGCGCCGATCCCGGGTCACGCTCGATCGCCATGTCACCGAGGGCGACGATGCCGATCGGATGCCCGTTCTCGACGACGGGGAGCCGTCGCACGGAGTGCTCGCGCATCAACGCGACCGCGCGCCCGAGGTCTTCGTCCGGGCCGACGGTCACCAGTTCGCCGCTGCCCACCATGGCCGCGGTCGTCAGGTCCGGGTCCATGCCCTCCGCCATCGCCCGCACCACCAGGTCGCGGTCGCTCACCACACCGTGCAGTTCGTCGCCGTGAGTCACCAGCACGGTGCCGATGTCCTGGTCCCGCATCAGCCGGGCGACCGCGGTGACCGACGCCTGCGGTTCCACGGTCACCGGCGTGCCGGTCATGATGTCGCGTACATGCTCAGCCATCTCGCGTACCTTTCCACTCGTCGTCCACTCGTCTTCCACTCGTCGCGGTGCCGTCCACCGCTCCGCGCGACCGGGTACCCACGGTCCGGCACCGTCCACCCGGAGGGGCCCCGCCCGTTTCCGTCCCTTCGGGCCTGGATACTCGGGCCGAAGCCGCCGTCCACCACGGGCGGCGCGGCCATCGAGCACCGCCGACGAATCCACCGGAGCTCATGAGTGAGGACACGGGCAGCAGCCCTCCGCCGGTCCCGCAGGGAGCCGAGGCGGCCACGGTCGTCGTCCGGCCCTACGGCAACCCGCTTCCGCTCGGATTCTTCTCCTTCGGCATCGGCATGGCGCTGCTCGGCGGCCTGGGACTGGATCTGATCACCGGTGACCAGATCCGCACGGCCGGCATCCTGCTGGCCGTCTTCGTGTTCCCCCTCGAACTCCTCGCCGCGATCATGGCCTATCTGACCCGTGACACCGGAGCGGCCAGCACGCTCGGGCTGTTCGCCACCTCCTGGGCCGGTCTCGGCGCGCTGTACGCCGTGTCTCCCGCCGACCGGACGAGCACCGCCGTGGGCATGTACCTGTGCGCGTTCGCCCTGATGCTGCTGCCGCTGATGGTGGTCGCCTTCCTCGGCAAGGCACTGCTCGGCGCCGTGCTGACCGTCTCGGTGCTGCGCGCCGTCCTCGCCGCGGCCTACCAGCTCGGCGCTCCCGAGGCCCTGCAACGGGCCAACGGCGCCGCCGCGTTGCTGCTGGTCGCTCTCGCGTGGTACGCCGGTACGGCCTTTCTCGTCGAGGATCTGCGCCAGCACACGGTGCTGCCCGTGCTGCGCCGTGGGGAGGCGCGCCGGGCCATCGAGGAGGGCCTGCCCGACCAGCACACCCGCCTGCCCAGGGAACCGGGGATCCGCAAGCAACTCTGAACAGCGCACCCCCTCGGCCCGCGCGCCGCGCCGGCGCGGCTATCCGCCGGATCGTTCGTCGCCTCCCCGGCCCGCGGCTCGGGCGATCGCGTAGGCGGCCGCCGACACCACGGCCCAGGCGGCCGTCGCGGCCACGAGCGCCGGCCACGCCGAGTGGTGGCGCACGAGCACCGTGACGACGACCGCGAACGCCACCAGACCCAGGGTGCCCAGCGCGGCCCCGCGCGCATCGTCGCGGGCGCGGCGCAGGCCCTCCTCCTCGGCGACGAGGGTCACGCTGGCCAGCAGGATGGCGGGGAAGGCGAGGAAGACGCCGCCGACGTACGGTCCGAACAGCGCGGACACGACGGCCGCGACCAGTGAAACGCCCGCGCCGAAGCCGAAGCGGACCAGCACGTCCTTGCGCGGTGTGCGCAGGGCCGCCCGCCACTCGACCCGCACCCGGTCGGTGTCCTCGTCGCCGCTTGCGCTCCCGGGGCCTTGCGACCCGCTCACGGCGCCACCGCGTAGGCGATGCCGGCCGCCGCCGCGAACCACACGACAAGTGCCGCCGCCGACCCACGCAAGGCACCGAACCGGGCGAGGGTTGGGACGGCGACGAGACAGTAGGCGGTGAAGGCCACCGCTCCGGCGACCATGCCCCGTGCCGCGGTCGCCGCGTCCGCGTCGCCCTTGAACACCACCGTCAGGATCAGCCCGCCCAGCGCCACCGAAGGGGCCGCGGCGAAGATCCCGGCGAGCCGCTTGGGCCGGACGGTTTCCGCCACCAGCGCGAAACCCACCACGAACAGGCCGCCGATGAGGGCCTTCAGGACGAACTCCAGCAGGTTCTGCATCCCCACACCTTCAGCACGAAGCGACCTCCAGGCAACGACCCACGCCGGGACGGGGGGTGCCGGCCGTCACGGCGGCAGCAGGGTGCCGAGCGGTCCCAGGTCGAGGTTGAGGTCGGCCAGGGTGATGCCGTAGCGGTCGCACAGTTCGGCCATGCGGTCGTGCAGCAGCATCAGGGTCAGGCCGAGTCGTTCCTCCTGCTCCTCGGTCAGGTCGCCCTCGTCGACCCGGTGCAGGGCCTGCCGCTCCATCAGCTGGCGCAACAGCTCGACGATGGTCAGGACGAGCTTGACGAGGTCCCGTTCCACCGTGTCCGGGTCGGCGCGCAGCCGACGCGCGGCGCCCGATCCCCGCCCGGACGGGGAGAGATCGTCCGGGCGGGCCGGCAGCAGCGAGAACGCCCGGTCGGCGGCCTCGGCCACCTCCCGCATGCGGTCGGCCTCCCGCATGCGGCCGGCGGACCCGGCGGGCGGGCGGTCAGCCGGGCTCGTCACCGCCGCCGCCAGGCTCGGTGAGCACGGGCCGCCCCGGAAGGAACGTCGCCCACTGCTCGTCCAGCTGTTCACGGATGGCGATCACCACGGCGCGCAGCGAGATCCGCACGAGGTCGATGTCGGAGATGGACAGCACGAGATCTCCGCTGAGCACCACACCACCGCTCAGCAGCCGGTCCAGCAGGTCGATCAGGGCGACCTGCTGCTGCCGTCCCCTGCGGTCGTCGTACGCGTCGTACTCGCTCACCGCCGCCCGGCCTCCTCCTGCTCGTCCGGGGCCGGCGGGACGGTGAAGGAGTACGGCGCCCAGGGCCCGGTGACGTCCACGCGGACCCCGTGCAGGCCGTCCGCGGCGTGCAGCATCCGGTCACGGAACTCCTCGGCAAGCCGCCGCGGGACCAGATAGGCGTCATTGGCGACGTTCTCCCCGGGCACCTGGGCGAGGCTGCCCTCCTGCGGCCGGTGCCGGGCGCGTTCGACCGCGAGAGCGCGGGCCTGTTCCTCGGTGCGCCGGACGGCCTCCTCGGCGAGCCGCCACGCGTCCTGTCGCTGCTGGCGCTGGCGCCTGCGGCTGCGCAGATACGCGCGCCCCGGATTCGCCTCGTCGGCCGGGCCGCCTGCCGCCTCCGGAGCCGGCGCGGGGGCGGGCGCCGCCTCGACGTACACCTTCACGCCCCATTCCACATGGTCGGCCAGCCGGTCCAGCAGCGCGTCGAACGCCGCCTGACGCTCGCGCAGGATGTCCCGCACCCGGTTCTCGTCGAGATACACGGTGGCCAGCCGCAGCGGCAGGACCGTGGTCCGCGCGGACACGGCCTCGATGACCCGGTGGTGGGCCCGGGCGGTCGCCTCCAGCCATCGCATGTCCTCCAGCGCGTCCTTCAGCGCCGCCTCCGAGAACTCGTCCCGGGGCACCTCGCTCACCACGGCGGCCACCCGGCCCGAAGCGACCAGGCCCACCGGGGCGTCGGCGACACCGCGGACACCCGCGAGCGCGATCCGCTCCGAGTCTGCGGATCTCACCACCGCGTAGGCGTAGCACAGCCGCTCGTCCACCGCTGTCAGCTCCGGTCCTCGTCGTCCTCGTCGTTCTCGTCGTCCTCGTCGTTCTCGTTGTCGTCGTACTCGTCGGCACCGTCGGTACCGGAACCACGGCGTTCGCGGCGCGGCTCGGCACGCCGCTCGCGCCGCCCCTGCTCGGTGTCACGCGCGCGACGGCCGTCGGAGCCGCCCTCGGTCAGCTCCGTAGAGACCTCGCCGAGTTCCCTGCGCAGCGACTCCACTTCGGCGCGCAGTCGCTCGTTCTGCTCCCGCAGCTCGCGTCGGTGATCGGCCCGGGACGACAGGGCGGGGTCGTGCTCCCACCAGTCGATGCCGATCTCCTTGGCCTTGTCGACGGACGCCACCAGAAGCCTGAGCTTGATGGTCAGCAGCTCGATGTCGAGAAGGTTGATCTTGATGTCGCCGACGATGACGATCCCCTTGTCGAGGACGCGTTCAAGGATGTCGGCGAGGTTCGCGGACTGCCCCTGCCCGTACGGGGACAGGGCTCGCGACGACCTGGGGGCGGGCTCGGTCACGGCGCCTCGTCCTCGTCCTCGTCCTCGTCCTTGCGGTCCTTGCCCTCGTACGCGTCCTCGTCCTCGTCCTCGTCCTCCTCCGTGTTCTCCTTCTCACCGTCGTACTCGTTCTCGTCCCTGTCCTCTTCCTCTGCCTCTTCCTCGTGTTCGTCCCGGCCTTCCCCTTCCTCCTCGTGTTCTTCCTCGGGTTCCTCTTCGTGGTCCTGCTCGGCCTTCTCGGCGTCCTCCGGACCGCTCACCACCTCGCCCTCGTGGATCTCCCCGCGCCAGCCGCCGGTGGCCTTGCCGCGCATCATCACGAACGTGCGGAAGAGCTTCAGATCCAGCCGTGCGCGCCGGCCCTGGGCCCGGACCAGGCCGCCGGTCCTCTCCACCACGCCCTTCGGGAAGTACTCCAGGACGAGCAGCACCTTGGTGAGGTTGTCCCCGAGCGGATGGAAGGTGACGACGCCCTTGGTGGTCGCCTTGTCCCCCTCGGACGTCCAGGCGATCCGCTCGTCCGGCACCTGCTCCGTGATGATGCCGCGCCAGCGCCGGCCCGCCTTGGCGATCTTCACCTCCCACTGGGTGGTGACCTCGTCCCTCTGCTCGACGCTGACGACACCCTTGGCGAACCGTTCGAACTCCGTGAACTGCGTCCACTGGTTGTACGCCTCGCGCACGGGCACGCCGACGTCGATGTCCTCGATGATCGTCAAGCCCCTGCCCGTGCCGGTGGCTTCGGGGGCCTTCTCGTGCCGCTTCCCCGTGAGGTCCTTGGCCTTGTCCAGCAACGCGTCCTTGGCATGGGACGCCGTCGAGGTCAGTATCTCGCCCGACGGCGCGTGCTTGAGGAGCTGCCGGCCGCCCTTGGCCGCGGCGCCGGTGAGCGCGCGGGGCCCGAGGTGTGTCTCGGTCAGCTTGCGCGCCCCCTCGCCGAGCCGGTGGCCCACGCCCTCCAACATCAATTCGAGCCGCGCCTCCAGGTAGTGCTCCAGCTCGTCCTTCAGCCGGTTCGCGCCAGGGTTGTGCGACGCCTGTTCACGGACCTTGTCGAGGGTCCCGGTGCCACGGCCCGAGCCGCGCTCCGCCGACCTGCCCTCAGCCATCGTCCGGCCTCCTCGCTCGTGCCGCCGAGCCGCTGGAACGCCCCTCGGCGTCCGCTGTCCTGCCCGCCGGCCTCCTGCCGCGTGACTCGCCCCGGTCCTCGTCCTCGTCCGGCCCGCGGTGCTGTGCCTTCTTCGCGCGGCCCTCGCTGTGGCCCGGCTCGCCCCCGCGGCGCTCGCTCCGGCCGCGCCCGCCCTCGCGTGCGTCGTCCCGATCGCGTCCGGCGCGTGGCTCGTCCTCACGGTCCGCGCCCCGGCCGCTGCCCCGCCGCGCCGACCGGTCCTGCTCGTCCTCCGTGTCCTCGCTGTCCTCGGTGTCCTCACTGTCCGCGGTGTCCGCGGTGTCCGTCTCGGCGTCCTCGGCGTGCGGATGCGCTCGTTCGTGCAGGGCCGTGGTGCGCTGGTGGATGGTGTCGGCCAGGCTGTCGGCCTTCGCGGTCAGCACGGACGTGGCCGCCGCCTTTCCCGCGCCCGTCAGCTCGGTGCGCACCTGCTGGGTGAGATGGCCGAGGAAGGGGGAGTCCTGGACGGCCTTCACGACCTGCCCCGGCTTGATCCGTGACCCGGCCATCAGCGCACCGAGGCTCAGGGCGAGTTTGGCTTTCTTGGTGCGGCCCAGCACATACCCGCCGAGGACAGCCGCACCGATCTTGGCGTTGTTCATGATGGTGTCTTCTTTCCTTGCCCACGCCTCACAGACCGCCCTGCCCGCCGCTGCGCAGCTGGAAGGCCCTGATCTCCTCCAGGCGGCGCATCAGTTCCCCCTCGCGCCGCGCGAAGTCCTCCTCGTCGATACGGCCCTCGGTGCGCGCCTGCTCCAGCTTCACCAGCTCCTCCTGCACCGGAGCGGGGTCGTAGTACTCGTCCTCGGCGGCACGGACGACCTTGTCCAGCACCCACCAGATGCCCCGCACGGGCGCGGCGGGCAGCACCAGGATCTCGGTGACCAGTCCCATACCGACTCCTCAAGGATCAGGAAGGATCAGGACGGCGGGGGTCAGGCGAAGCTGTACGGCGGCAGCGGCCCGCGTACCCGCAGTTCGACGCCCTCGCCGTACCGTTCGGCCAACTCCCCGGCGGTACGCGTGAACTCCTCGGACCGCTCGTGGTCCACCAGGTAGGACACGCTGACGAAGTACTGCTGGGACGGCTCCGCGAGCCGTTCGGACGCCGCGAGCGGCCGCAGGGCCTCAAGCACCTCGGCGGCGAGCGCGTCCTGCCGCCGCTGCACCTCCTGGGCCACCAACTCCCCGAGCGCCACCCGGTCCTCGTAGGTCCCGCCGCCCTCGCGGGTCGCCTCGTTCAGCGCACGGGCCTGCTCGGACGTCGCGAGGATGTCACGCAGCAGCGAGTCCTCGTCCTGGACGCCCTTGACGTTGAACTCCGCCCGTCCGGCGAACTCGTGGAGGCGCTGCGCGTACCGCTCGGCACCCTCTTCCAGCACGGCGCGTACGGCGTCCTCGTCCTGGGCGACGAACCCGAAGCTCAGCGGAAGGACCGTGCCGTCCTCCCACAGACGGTCGAGGACTTCGTAGTGTGCCGCCAGGTCCCGGCGGGTGACCGCCAGATCCCCGGGGGCCTCACTGACGACCGCGCGCAACGACCCGCCGCTCACCACGTGCAGCTCACCGGGTGATTCGCCCACGCCCTTGAGGCTGTTCAGGTCCAGCGGATGCGAGTCCTCGGTAATCCCGTACACATACACGGACATCGGCTCGCTCACTCCTCCCGCTCCCTGGAAGAACGGCGGCCCGAGCCGCGCTCGGCATGCTCGGGCCGCTTCTCGTCCTCGTCCGAGCGGCCCTTCTGGAACGACTCGGTGAACGCCTCGACGGCACCGGTCAGCGCCCCCTTGCTCTTGCCGTGGGCGCCGCCCTCGGAAGCGCTCTCGACGACGTCGGTCAGCTGAGCGGGGGCCTTGCGGCCCGCCTCCAGATCCAGCCGGTTGGCGGCCTCGGCGAAGCGCAGATACGTGTCGACGCTGGCCACGACCACCCGTGCGTCGACCTTGACGATTTCGATGCCCACGAGGGACACCCGGGCGAACGCGTCGATGACAAGGCCCCGGTCCAGGACCAGTTCCAGCACGTCGTACAGGTTTCCCGAACCTCCGGACGGCCCGGCGGCCGCGCCGGCGTTGCCCTGCGGCACAACAGTCACAGTCTGTTCCCTTCACACGAAGGGGATGCCGCGCCCAGCGGATGTCCTGTCGTCTCAAGACATCCCTAGCGACGGCCTTCTCTGTCGACCTGTGCGCGGGTGTAGCGGCGGGTGCGCTCGTACGCCATCAGCCTGCCCGCGGGGTCGAGAACGACCTGATAGCTGGCCATCACGCTGCTCGTGTCCGGTACGCGCTCCAGCTCCACGACCTCGACCTGGGCTTCCCAGCCCCCATCGGTCGGCCGCAGCGCCGAAACCGACACCGGGGCCCGCCCCAGCAACTGTGCCAGTTGCTCGGTCGCGCCTTTCATCGCGTCGGGAGCCGACACCCGTTCCGGGGCGGATTCCCCGGACGACGGGGCGGGCGCCTCTTTCCGCTCACGGTCGTTCGTGATCAGTCACCTTCTATCCCTGTGTCAATCATCGACCTTCTCGCCGGGCCGTGCCAGTTCTGACGAGGGCCGGGGGCGCCACGCCCGGCCCGCCCGCGGCCGCCACGCGGCCCCCGGCATCGGTCCGGGCCCGGGATCCGCGGGTCTGAGACGGCGGAACCGGGGCAACAGAGTCGGTGCGTACCACCACGCTGCCGAAGAGAACCGAGGTGAACCATGACGCAGGAACCGACCCCGAAGTACACGGTCCCCGGCATCGGACGCGAGGCGGCCGGCCGGCTGATCGGTCTGCTCCGGCTCCGGCTGCACACGCTCAACGATCTGCATCTGACGCTCAAGCACGTGCACTGGAACGTCGTCGGACCCCACTTCATCGCGGTCCACGAGATGCTCGACCCGCAGGTGGACCGGGTGCGGGAGATGGCCGACGACGTGGCCGAGCGGATCGCTGCGCTCGGCGGCGTCGCCCAGGGCACGCCGGGGGCGCTGGTCGCGGAGCGCACCTGGGACGACTACTCCATCGGCCGGGCCGACGCCATCGCTCATCTCGGCGCGCTCGACCTCGTGTACACCGGAGTGATCGAAGGTGTGCGGGCCGCGATCAAGGAGGCCGGGCAGGTCGACGTCGCCACGGAGGACCTGCTGATCGAGCAGCTGCGGGATCTGGAACAGTTCCAGTGGTTTGTGCGGGCCCACCTGGAGAACGCGGGCGGCACGCTGGTCACCGGCCGGGCGAGGACGGAGGCCGAGGCCGCCTCGAAGGGGGCCGAGGTGAGCTGAGCCGGCGAGCGCCACGGCCGGTCCGCGGTCACGTCGTGTGAGCAGGCCCGCATGCCGGCGCGCCCGGCGGGCACTCGGCGGTCGCGACCGTCCCCCGGGAGGAACGGCTGGAGGACGACGGCACGGACAGAAGGCGAGGAGAGGCCGATGAGTGCCAGGGCGACCGCGAAGGACGAGATCCGGGTGGGCGACCGGCGGGTGCCGGTGACCCATCTCGACAAGGAACTCTTCCCGGACGACGGGATCACCAAGGCCGAGCTGATCGACTACTACCGGACCGTGGCCCGCCCGATGCTCGCCCAGCTGCGGGAGCGGCCCCTGGTGATGGAGCGCTACCCGGACGGATACCGGGGCAAGTCCTTCTACCACAAGGACGTACCCGACTACTTCCCGGAGTGGATCCGCACCGTACGGGTGCCCAAGGAGGGCGGCAGCCTCACCATGGCGGTCTGCGACGACACGGCCACCCTGGCCTACCTCGCCAACCAGGCGTGCATCACACCGCACCCCTGGCTGAGCACGGCGGACCGCCTGGACTGCCCGGACCGGCTGGTCTTCGATCTCGATCCTCCAGAGGACAGCGAGGACGGCGAGGACGGCGAGGACGGGGCCGGCTTCGCGGCCGTGCGCTGGAGCGCCCGCACGCTGGGGGACCTGCTCACCGAACTCGGGCTGCGTCCGGCGCTGATGACCACCGGATCGCGCGGCATGCACCTGGTCGTCCTGCTCGACCGGCGCACCGACTTCGACACCGCCCGGCGCTTCGCCAGGCGGGTGGCCGACCTGCTCGCGGAACGCCACGCCGACCGGCTGACCACCGAGGCCCGCAAGAACAAGCGCCGCGGCCGGCTCTATCTGGACACCCAGCGCAACGCCTACGCCCAGACCTCGGTCGCCCCCTACGCCGTACGCGCCCGCCCGCACGCCCCGGTCGCGACCCCGTTGCACTGGGACGAACTCGACGATCCCGGACTCGGCCCGCGGCGATGGACCCTGCGCACGCTCCCCGAGCGCCTGGACAGGTACGGCGACCCGTGGAAGGGACTCGGCCGCTGCCGGCGCTCGCTGAGCACCGCGCAACGGCGTCTGGACGACCTGGTGTAGATCCGCCGCATTGCAGGTACTCGCCTCCTCAGAACGACTTCCTGAGGAGATGAATCAGATGGTGTTCCTCGGACTGCTCCTCCTCGTGGCGACGGGCGCCTTCACCGCCCTGGCGATCCTCGGCAATCTGTCGGGCGGTCCGGACTACGCGGTGTCCATCCTCGGCCAGCACATCGCCACCCTCGGCCCGCTCGGCATCTTCTGCTCCGGTCTTGCACTGGCCCTGCTGTTCTGCCTGGGCCTGGCCATCGTGGCCGGCGGAGCCACCCACCACCGGCGCAGGACGGCGCGTCTGCACCGGACCCGCGGACCACGCACCACCACGCCCGGCCCGATGGCCGGCTGACGACGCCGACCCGAACCCGGGCGGCCCCACGGACCGGCGGGCCCGGCCCCGAACCCTGGTGGCTTTCCCGACCGGCGTGGCTTTCCCGACCGGCCCCCGGACCGGCGTCGTCAGCGTCCGTCGTCAGCGTCCGGCGCCCCGCTCGCGGCGCAGCCGGCGGACCACCACCACGAGGTCCAGGACGGCGAGGAAGGCGATGATCGCGCAGAGGGCGGCGATCGTGATCAGCACGGCGCGGTGCGGGCTGTTCCCGGGGCCGGAGACCCGCGCCCACAGCGCGAAGAGGACGGCCGCCGCCACGAACACCGGCAGGAAGATCCCGCTCAGCAGTCGCCGCAGCCGCAGGGGGCTCCGCGCGGTGACCGGTTCGTCGCCGGTGCGCGGAGCGTGCCGGCCGATGGTGCCGGAGCGCGACCGCGGCGCCGGCGGTTCGGGGTGCCCGGGAGGTTCGGGGCTCATGGTCGTCCTCCTCGGTGAACGGGGCTCACGGCTCGTGCTCCTGCTGCCTGTTCAGCGGTTCGGCCGGGCCCTGCTGATGTCCGCGAGCGCGGACCGCGGGTCGTCGCCCGCGGCCAGGTCGCCCAGTGTGACCATGCCGACCGGGCAGCCGCCGCGTTCCACGACGGGCAGCCGGCGCACGGCGTGCTCACGCATCAGCTCGGCCGCGTGGCCGGTGGTGTCCTCGGGGGTCACGGTGGCCAGGGGCGGCCGGGTGCACAGGTCGCCGACGGTCGTGGTGTGCGGGTCGAGGCCGGCCGCAAGGGCGCGGACCACGATGTCGCGGTCGGTGAGGACACCGAACAGATCGCAGTCGTAGGCCACCAGGACGTCGCCGACATCGCGCTCGCGCATCGCCGCGGCGGCCCGTTCCACCGAGGTCATCGGTTCCACGGTGACCGGGTCGGGGGTCATCACCTCGCGAATCCGCCGTGTCATATCGAGCTCCGCCTCCCGCATCCCGCATCCCGCCTGGGCCGTGTGCTGTCCCCTGCCGCGTAGCCAGCACGGGCGAGACCAAACCCGGGCTCAAGGCGTCGGGTTCCGGGCTCAGGGCGTCGGACACGGGACTCTGGGGGTCCGGGTTTCCGGTGGCGTGCGACGCGTCAGGTCGTCGCCAGGACGACCGCCATGGCCACCAGGCCGATGGCGACGAGCAGGACGACGATCCCGATGACGATGAGCGGCGCGAGCGACCAACCCCGGCGCAGCGCCTCGCGTTCCGGGGCGGCCAGCCCGGACACCCCGGACTCGGCGGGCGGCGAGGCGCCGGGCGCCATGGCGGTGTCCTCCGGTACGGCGATGCCCTCCACCGGGTGGGCCGCCGACCCGTCGTTCCCGCCGGCCGGCCCCGCCGGCGGCGCCCCGGGCCTCGGCGCGACCCTGCGGACGCGGTGCGAACCCGTGGCGCGGTGCGCGTGCTTGGCGTTCATGGCCTCGGTCCTTCGTCTCCTCGGGGCGGACGGCCCGGTGCCGCTACGCGGCCTTCGCCTCGGCGAGGACGTCGTCGGCGAGCGGCTTGTCCAGCGCCGCGTGGACCAGTCCGTCGGTGAAGCGAGCCAGTTCGCGCCTGCTCACCAGGCTCGCGAGGTGTTCGGGCGAGGCGGGCAGCCCCAGCCGCCTGGCGCCGTCCAGCGCCTTCTTGTCGACATAGGGCGCGAACTCGGGCCACACCGTCTGCACGGCGCGCAGGAAGATGTCGGCACCCGTGGGCCCGAGTCCGGGAACCTCCTGGAGCGCGTCCCTCGGGTCGTCCCGCTCACGCAGCCTGCGCAGATCACCGCCGTACCGCTCCAGCAGCAGGTCCGCGCCGTCGCCCAGCATGGTGGCCGTGCGCTCGTCGTAGCGCCGGTATCCGCCCTCGCCGAGCGCGTCGACACGCTGCTGCCAGGACGCCTTCGCCATCGCGCGCGGGGTGCGCATGCCCGCCTCGAACCGCGCCCGCGCGGCGGCCACCGCGATGTCCGCCTTGATGCGGGCGCTCAGCAGCACGGCGAGGACGAGCGCCTGGTAGAGCGGACCGGGCGTGTTCCGCAACCGGATGCCCGCCTGGTCGAGGTAGGTCGATTGCTGCCGGTCGAGCAGGGCCCGTACGACCGCCTTCTCCGTGCGGTCGCTGGAGTTCTTCCTGGTCGTCGTGGAACTCATGACGCCTCGCAACGTGGACGAAGTCGGACCGCGGGTCCCGGGCTCGTGCTGACGGGTTTCACGGGTCCGGCAACCGGAAACCCGGGCGCGAGGACTTCCGGGGGCCATGCCGGCGGCCACGGCACCGTCCGGTGCGCGCGCCGCGGTCACACGCCGGACCCGATCCGACCGCGCGAGGAGCACGCATGTCCGACGAGCAGGGCGAGTACGAGCACATGGGCGACGAGGTGTACCAGCCGGACCGGTCCGAGGTCCAGGACGACGCCGGGGTGCTGGACCCCGAGGACAGCCTGGACGAGCGCGGCGTCGACCCCGCGATCGACGAGGGGTACTCGCCGCCCGAGAAGCCGCTCGCGGCACACAGCCGCGGCACCACGGCCGCGGAGCAACGCGAGCGGGAGTCCTTGGACGAGCGCCTGCGGGCCGAACGACCCGATGTGGGGCCGCCGCCGGGCGACGGGATCGGGGACCTTCCGGGCGGCAGCGGCGAGCGCGTCGACACGGAGGCCGGTGACAGGCGCGCCGGGCGGCTGACCGCGGCCGGCGAAGCGTCCCGGGGGGCCGGGGCGGCGGACGACACCGTGGCGGAGGAGACCGGTGTCGCCGGTGGCGCGGCATCCGCCGAGGAGGCAGCCGTGCACGTCGTGGACGAGCCCGCACAGTCCTCGCCGGCACCCGGCGAGGACGGCAACGGGCCACCGCCCGCCTGACCCGCGCCGGCGGGCGCGCCGCACCGGTGGCGACGCGGTGCGGTCGGCCGCGGCGTGTCGAGCGCACCGCCCGGGGCACTGGGGGACGATGGACGTCGCGCAGGACATCTCGGACGGTCGGAGGCGGGCGGAGAGGCAGGACCGGGTGGAGCCGCAGGTCGCATCGGAGGAAGCCGGGAAGGCACGGGCCGCGACGCCCGCGCCCGAAGGGGGGACCGGCGGTCCGCCCGAGGACGTACGGCGCAGGATCCCCCGCACCGACGCCCTCCTGCGGGAACCGCGGCTGACCGAGGCGGCCCGTCGGCTGGGCGCGTCCGTCGTCAAGGCCGCGGTACGCGAGGCACAGGAGCGTGCCCGCACCGGCCGTGTCCCGCCGGAGCGGACCGCCGACACGGCCGTCGCGCTGCTGCCGCGGACGGCGGGCGGACTGCGCACGGTGATCAACGCCACCGGGGTCCTGCTGCACACCAACCTCGGCCGGGCGAGCCTGTCGGCGGCGGCACGCCGGGCCGTGGCGGAGGCAGCGGGCCCCACCGACGTGGAACTCGACCTGGCCACCGGCGTACGGGCCCGGCGCGGGCGCACGGCGCTCGGGGCGCTGCGCGAGCGGGTGCCGTCCGCCGCGGCGGCGCACGTCGTCAACAACGGCGCCGCCGCCCTGGTACTGGCCGCCACCGCGCTCGCCGCAGGCAAGGAGATCGTCATCAGCCGCGGCGAGATGGTGGAGATCGGGGACGGTTTCCGGCTCCCGGACCTCCTGGAGTCCACCGGGGCCCGGCTGCACGAGGTCGGCACCACCAACCGCACGACCGCCGCCGACTACGCCGCGGCGATCGGACCCGGCACCGGCTTCGTGCTCAAGGTGCACCCCTCGAACTTCCGCATCACCGGCTTCACGAGCGGCGCCGGCGCCCGGGAACTGGCCGCGCTGGGCGTGCCGGTGGTCGTCGACATCGGCTCAGGGCTGCTCGCCCCCCACCCGCTGCTGCCCGACGAACCCGACGCCGAGACGCACCTGCGGGCCGGCGCCTCGCTGGTGACCGCCAGCGGGGACAAACTGCTCGGCGGACCCCAGTGCGGCCTCGTCCTCGGCGAGGCGGGACTGGTCCGCACCCTGGCCCGGCACCCGCTGGCCCGCGCCCTGCGCGTGGACAAGCTGACGCTGGCCGCCCTTCAGGCCACGCTCACCGGACCGCCGACCCCGACCGCCGAGGCGCTTTCGGCCGACCCGGCCGCGCTCAGCGCCCGCGCCGACCGGCTCGCCCGCCTCCTCGGCGCACACGGCATCGACGTCCGGTCCGTGCCGAGCGCGGCGACGGTCGGTGGCGGCGGCGCGCCCGGAGTGACCCTGCCCAGTGCCGCGCTGTCCCTGCCGGAGCCGTTCGCCGCCGCGCTGCGCGCCGGACCCACTCCGGTCGTCGGACGGCTGGAGGCGGGGCGCTGCCTGCTCGATCTGCGCGCGGTGCCGCCCGAGGACGACGAACGGCTGGCCGCGGCGGTCCGGTCGGCCGCGGAAAGGTAGCCGGCATGCGCGTTCTGGCCACCGCCGGCCATGTCGACCACGGCAAGTCCGCCCTGGTGCGGGCGCTGACCGGCATGGAACCCGACCGCTTCGAGGAGGAGCGGCGCAGAGGGCTGACCCTCGACCTCGGGTTCGTGTGGACACGGCTCGTCCCGGACGGGGAACAGGTCGCCTTCGTGGACGTGCCCGGTCACGAGAAGTTCGTGCCGACCATGCTCGCCGGGGCAGGGCCGGTGCCCGCGGTGCTGTTCGTGGTGGCCGCCGACCAGGGCTGGCAGGCCCAGTCCGAGGAGCATCTGGCGATCCTCGACGCGCTCGGTGTGCGCCACGCGGTCCTCGCCGTGACCCGCAGCGACCTGGCCGACCCCGGCCCGGCCCGCGCCGCCGCGCTGGAGCGGATGGCGGCCACCTCGCTGGGCGCCGTACCGTCCGTCGCGGTCAGCTCGGTCACCGGCGCCGGACTCGACGAACTGCGCGCGGTACTGGCCCGGTCGGTTGCCGCGCTCCCGGTCCCGCCCGCCGACGCGGACGTACGGCTGTGGCTGGACCGGGCCTTCACGGTGCGCGGGCACGGCACGGTGGTGACCGGCACGCTCGGGGCCGGCACCCTGAGGGCGGGCGACCGGCTGGTGACGGGCGACGAGGGCGCCACGCTGCGCGTGCGCGGTCTGCAGACGCTGAACGAGGAACGCTCCGTCGTCAGCGGGGTGGCCCGGGTCGCGGTCAACGTGCACGGCCCGGCGGCCGGAGCGCTGCGCCGCGGTCAGGTACTGCTGGCACCGGAGCGCTGGCTGCTCACCCACCTCATCGACGTGCGGGTCACCGGCGAACCGGTCGACGGCCTGCCGAGGAGGGTCACCCTGCACATCGGCACCGCCGCCGTCCCGGCCGCCGTCCGCCCGCTCGGCACCGACACCGCACGGCTCACCCTGGACCGCGGCCTGCCGCTGCGCGTCGGCGACCGTGCGGTGCTGCGCGAACCGGGAGGCCGCCGCATGCCGTGCGCGGTGACCGTCCTGGACGTCCGCCCGCCGCCACTGACCCGGCGGGGCGCGGGCCGGGCCCGCGCGGAGCAACTGGCCGCCATGACCGGCGTCCCGGACGGGCCGGCCGAACTGCGCCGCCGCCGGCTGATCCGGCGCCCGGAACTGCTCGCCATGGGCGTACCGGCGCCGGCCTCGCCGGTCGCCGGGGACTGGCTCGCCGACCCGGCGCACTGGACCGCACTGCGCGAACGCCTGACCGCGGAGGTGGACCGGTACGCGCGAGCGCACCCCCTGGAGCCGGGCCTGCCCACACAGGCGGCCGGGCATCTGCTCGGCCTGCCCGACCGGTCACTGGTGGACGCCCTGGCCGACGCGCCCGGCGGCCCGCCGCTCACCCGCCGTCAGGGCAGGCTGTACCGCGGCGAAAGCCCCGGGCCCGTCCTGCCGCCCGCCGTTCGCGCGGCCGTCGACGCCGTGGGGCGGGAGCTTACGACGGCACCGTTTCGCGCGCCCGAGGCCGACCGCCTCACCGAACTGGGCCTGACCGGCAAGGCGGTGGCCGCCGCGGTCGCCGCGGGCGCGCTGCTGCGGGTCGCCGACGGGATCGTGCTGCTGCCCGGCGCGGACGCGCGGGCCGCCGCGGTGCTCGCCCGGCTGCCCCAGCCGTTCACGCTGAGCGAGGCCCGGCAGGCCCTCGGCACCACCCGGCGGGTCGCCGTGCCGCTGCTGGAGCACCTGGACGCACAGGGGTACACGGAGCGCATCGACGACCGGCGGCGGCGCTGCCGGACCGGCACCGCAAGCGGAGGCGGACGGGAATCGAACCCGCCTGCCCGAGATCCTCGGGCACCTCGGTTTTGAAGACCGGGAGGGCCACCAGGCACCCACACGCCTCCACCGACCCCCAAGGCTACGCGCGCAGGAGACCGCGATGACCACGACCCGCCAAGCGTCCGTACGACTCACGCAGTACGCCCACGGCGGCGGCTGCGCCTGCAAGATCCCGCCCGGTGAGCTGGAGGACGTCCTCGGCGCCCTTGCGGCACCGCTGCCGGCATCGGCCGTCGACACGCCCCTCCTGGTCGGCCTCGCCACCGGGGACGACGCCGCGGTCGTCGCGCTGCCCGCGCAGAGCGGCCCCGCACAGGCCGTGGTGTCCACCGCTGACTTCTTCACGCCGGTCGTCGACGACCCCTACGACTGGGGACGCATCGCCGCGGCCAACGCCCTGTCCGATGTGTACGCGATGGGCGGCAGGCCCGTCGTCGCCGTCAACCTCCTGGCCTGGCCGCGTGACGTGCTGCCGTTCGAGCTGGCCCGCGAGGTGCTGCGCGGCGGGCTCCAGGTCGCCACCGAGGCCGGCTGCCACGTCGGCGGCGGCCACAGCGTCGACGACCCCGAACCCAAGTACGGCATGGCCGTCACCGGACTGGCCGACCCGGCACGGCTGCTGCGCAACGACACCGGCCGGCCCGGCATGCCGCTGTCGCTGACCAAACCCCTCGGCCTCGGCGTGCTCAACAACCGGCACAAGGCCACCGGGGAACGGTTCGAGCAGGCCGTCGCCACGATGGCGGCCCTCAACCGGGACGCGTCGGCCGCGGCCCTGGCGGCCGGGGCGGTCTGCGCCACCGACGTCACCGGTTTCGGACTGCTGGGCCATCTGCACAAGCTGGCCCGGGCCTCGCGGGTGACCGCGGTGATCGACACGGCCGCCGTGCCCTACCTCGACGGCGCACGCCAGGCCGTACGGGACGGATATGTCAGCGGCGGCACCCGGCGCAACCTGGCGTGGGTGGCACCCGTCACGGACTTCGGCACGACCGACGAGGACACACGGATCCTGCTGGCCGACGCCCAGACCTCCGGCGGGCTCCTGGTCGCCGGCGAGGTGCCGGGGGCGCCGGTGATCGGGGAACTCGTGCCGTGCGGACCGCACTCCGTGGTGCTCCGGTGACGGCGGACCACGAGGTGGGCTGCGAAGGAGTGCGGCGCCCTCACATCTGCGTGCCCGTACGGTCGTCGATGCCGGCCCGAGCCCGGTAGGCGCGCACCAGCTCGACGGCCGCCGGGCCCCGGGGGCGCCGTCCGGGCCGGATGTCGACGGCGATCGCCTTGGCCTCCTGGATGTGGGTGTTGGGGTCGAGGGACAGATGCAGCAGTTCGTTGGCGGCGTCGCCCGTGCTGTAGCCGTTGGGACCCCAGTGGTAGGGCAGCCCGATCTGATGCAGGGTCCGCCCCTGCACGGTCAGCGGCGGTATCCGGTCGGTGATCAGCACCCGGGCCTCGATGACGTTGCGGGCGCTGACGATCGTCGCCCAGCCGGTGTGGGCGAGTCCGCGCTCGGCGGCCAGCTGCGGGGAGACCTCGCAGAAGAACTCCGGTTGCAGCTCCGCCAGATAGGGCAGCCAGCGGGACATGCCGCCCGCCGTGTGGTGTTCGGTGAGCCGGTAGGTGGTGGCGACGTACGGGAACACCTGCGTGCCCGGTTCGTCGGCGCTCGGCTGGTAGCGGTTGTCCGGCAGCGGCGGCATCAGATGCCGTACCGGATTGCGCTGCCGGCCGTACAGCAGGTTCCGGAACGGGGAGTCCTGCGGCTCGTAGTGCACGGGCAGGGGACCGTCGGTGAGCCCCGAGGGCGCGTACAGCCATGCCTTGCCGTCGGCCTGCATGATGAACGGGTCGGTGCCCGACAGGGCGTCGGCGCCGGTCGCGTCCGGCGGCGCCTGGTAGTGCGGCGACCTGCCCTGCGGGAAGTCGGGGACGTCGTGGCCCACCCACCGGCCCTGCTCCGCGTCCCACCACACCAGCGCCTTGCGCTCGCTCCACGGCCTGCCGTCCGGGTCGGCCGAGGCCCGGTTGTACAGGATGCGGCGGTTGGCCGGCCAGGCCCACGCCCACTCGCCCGCCACCCAGTTCTGCTCCGCGCCCGGCTTGCGACGGGCCGCCTGGTTGATCCCGTCGGCGTACACCCCGCAGTAGATCCAGCAGCCGCACAGGGTGGAGCCGTCGTCCTTGAGCTGGAGGTAGGAGGAGAGCGGGTGGCCGTCGGCGTCGCGGCCGTTGATCTCGGCGAGGACGGCCTCCGCGTCCGGTTCGGCCGGCGCGCCCTTCGTGGGGTAGTCCCAGGCCAGATCCAGCACGGGACGGTCCATCGGGTCGGTGGAGCCGGCGAGCTTGCGCCGGATCAGCCGTCCCAGGTGGTAGGTGAACCACAGGTCGCTGCGGGCCTCGCCGGGCGGCTCGACCGCCTGGTGGTGCCATTGCAGCATGCGCTGGGTGTTGGTGAAGCTGCCGTCCTTCTCGGTGTGCGCGGCGGCCGGCAGGAAGAACACCTCGGTGCGGATGTCCTCGGTGCGCAGCTCGCCCGTCTCGATCTCCGGCCCGTCCTTCCACCAGGTGGCCGACTCGATCAGCGAGAAGTCCCGGACCACCAGCCAGTCCAGGTTGGCCATGCCGAGGCGCTGGAGTTTGGCGTTGGCGCTGCCGACCGCCGGGTTCTCGCCGTACAGGAAGTAGCCCTTGCAGGTGCCCTCCAGCTGGGCCATGGTCGTCTCGTAGGTGGAGTGGGAGCCGGTCAGGCGCGGCAGGTAGTCGAAGCAGAAGTCGTTGTCGGCCCGCGCGGCATCGCCCCAGTACGCCTTGAGCAGGCTCACCAGGTAGGAGCGCATGTCGCCCCAGTAGCCCTTGCGTGCCGAGTCCGCCTCGACGAAGGCGTCCAGATCCTGGTTCAGGTGCGCGTGCGGCATCGGGATGTAGCCGGGCAGCAGGTCGAACAGGGTGGGGATGTCCGTCGACCCCTGGATGGAGGCGTGGCCGCGCAGGGCGAGGATGCCGCCGCCGGGCCGGCCGATGTTGCCGAGGAGCTGCTGGAGGATGGAGGCCGCGCGGATGTACTGCACGCCCACCGTGTGCTGGGTCCAGCCGACCGCGTAGGCGAAGGCCGTCGTGCGGTCCCGGCCCGAGTTGTCCGTGACCAGGTCGCACACCTGCCGGAACAGGTCCTGCGGCACCCCGCAGATCTGTTCCACCATCCGCGGTGTGTAGCGGGCGTAGTGCCGCTTGAGCACCTGGAACACGCAGCGCGGGTGGCTCAGTGTCTCGTCCCGCTCCGGCTCGCCCACGCCGATGTCCGCGCCGCCGGAGCCGTGGACCTCGCCGCGCGCGGCCTCGGTCAGCGACCTGCCGCCTCTGGTGCGCTCGTCGTACCAGCGGTCGCGTTGGCCGGACGCCGCCTGCACCTGCATGCCTTCGTACTGCCAACTGCTGTTGTCATATCGGCGGTTGTCCGGGTCCAGGCCGGAGAAGACGCCGTCCAGGTCCTCCGTGTCCCGGAAGTCCTCCCGCAGCACGGTGGGCGCGTTGGTGTACGCCACCACATAGTCACGGAAGTACTTGTCGTTCTCCAGGACGTAGTTGATGATCCCGCCGAGGAAGACGATGTCCGTGCCCGCGCGCAGCGGCACATGCAGGTCGGCCAGCGCGCTGGTGCGGGTGAAGCGCGGGTCGACGTGGATCACCTTCGCGCCGCGGGCCTTGGCCTCCATCACCCACTGGAAGCCGACCGGATGGCACTCGGCCATGTTCGAGCCCTGGATGACGATGCAGTCCGAGTTCTGCAGGTCCTGCTGGAAGGTGGTCGCGCCGCCGCGTCCGAACGAGGTTCCCAGACTGGGAACGGTGGAGGAGTGTCAAACGCGCGCCTGGTTCTCGATCTGGATGGCGCCGAGCGCGGTGAACAACTTCTTGATCAGGTAGTTCTCTTCGTTGTCGAGCGTGGCGCCGCCCAGGCTCGCGAAGCCGAGGGTGCGCCGGGTGCGGGTCTGCTCGACCTCCCACTGCCAGCCGGCCCGCCGTGCCTCGATCACCCGGTCGGCGATCATGTCCATCGCCCGGTCGAGGCCGAGCCGTTCCCATCCGGTGCCGTGCGGACGCCGGTACAGCACGTAGTGCTCGCGGGCGTCACCGGTGGTCAGCTGGAGGCTCGCCGAGCCCTTGGGGCACAGCCGGCCGCGGGAGACGGGGGAGTCGGGGTCGCCCTCGATCTGGGTGACCCGCCCGCCCTCGACGTAGACGTTCTGGCCGCAGCCCACCGCGCAGTACGGGCACACCGACTTCACCACCCGCTCCGCGCTCGCGGTGCGCGGGGCGAGCCGGGCGCTGCGCGCGCTCTTGGCCGCGGCTCCGCGGCCCAGCGGGTCGGTGCCCCTGAGCTGGCGGTAGACCGGCCACGAGTCGATCCAGGTGCGCACACCCATCAGTCAGACCTCCCGCCCGCCTGCCGCGCGGTCGGCGACCCGCGCGGCCCCGGCGTCTTCCGGCCGCTCCCACCTGTTCCCCGGTCGATTGTCCCGCGGTACGGCGGTGACGGCATCTTCGCTCAGCGGGTACCCACCCGGTGCGATGTCTCCCGTGACCATGCGTGCACCTCCGTCAGCCGGTGCGGGCCCGCAGGCGCTCGCGCTGGGGCACGACCGTGTACTTCGGGTCCTCGGCGGAGGCCACCCCGGCGTGGAACACACCGAGGCGCAGGGCGGCCGAGCCGGTCAGCAGGGCGGCCCCGGCCGCCGCGGCCAGCGGCCGGCTGTGCCGCAGTCCCGCGCTTCCGGCGAGCGCCGCGCCGCCCGCCGTGAGGATCTCCGCCGACCGCATCAGCGCCCGCGGCCCACCCTGCTCGTAGGGTTCGGCCGCAAGGCCCATGCGCCGCTTCATCGCCTGGTACGCGCCCAGTTCCAGGGCCGCCCCGAGCAGCGCCAGCCGGCGCGCGGGGCCCGTCTGCGCGACGGGGGCGGCGGCCAGTGCGAGCCCGGCCGCCGCGGTGGCGCCGGAACCGGCGAAGACGAACGGCAGCTCGCGACGGCCCTCGTGCCAGGACGGCACCGCCGTGTCCGCGATCAGCACGGCGGTGTACGTCGTGACCGCCGGGCCGAGCAGCGCCGCGGCCCCCGTCGCGGCGGAGCCGACGAGCCGGCAGCGGCCCGCGAGATCCGCGGCCGCCGCGGTCATGGTCAGCGGGACGTATCCGGCCAGCAGCCAGGACCCGAGGCTCATCGGCGAGGTCGGCTTGAAGACGCGCAGCATGTTGAGGAATCGCTCCGGCCGGCCCAGGTCGTGGACCAGCGCGACCAGGGACAGCGAGATGGCGCCCGCCGCGGCCAGCTTCGCCGACCTGGCCAGCGCGGGACGCCCGGTGGCCTGTCCGCCCGCGGCCAGCAGCGACGAGGCACCGGAGAGCCCGCCGAGGTAGAGGTATCCCGCGATGTCGAGCGGTGCCCAGACCGGTTTCTTCAGGACCGGCCTGCCGTAGTACGAGGAGAACCGGGCCTCGGGCACCATGGCCTGCTCGCCGCGCCCGCGGCGGCGTCGGCGGCGCCTGCTGGGCTCCGTGGCGGCGGCCGTCCGGCCGGCCTCGGCGTCCCGCTTCCCGCGGCGCGGCCCAGCGGATCCGGTCATCGTGGCCTCCTTGCGAAACTGGCGACGGCGAGCGCGGCGAGCGAGACGGCGGCGACGGCCGCGTGCCGCCACATGTCCGCGAGGTCCCGGGTGGTGACGACCGGGTCGGGCGGCAGGCCGTAGACCTCCGGCTCGTCCAGCAGCAGGAAGAACGCGCCGTCCCCGCCCACCCCGTCGTCGGGGCTCTCCCCGTACAGCCGGGCCCCGGTGACCCCGGACGCGTGCAGCTGTGCCACCCGGTTCGCCGCCCGTTCCCGCAACTCGTCCAGGGGGCCGAACTGGATCGACTCGGTCGGGCACGCCTTGGCGCAGGCCGGTTCGAGGCCGGTCCCGAGCCGGTCGTAGCACAGGGTGCACTTCCAGGCGCGCCCGTCGCCCCGGCGCTGGTCGATGACCCCGTAGGGGCAGGCCGGTATGCAGTAGCCGCAGCCGTTGCAGATGTCCTCCTGGACGACGACCGTGCCGAACTCGGTGCGGAACAGCGATCCGGTGGGGCACACGTCCAGGCAGGCGGCATGGGTGCAGTGCTTGCACACGTCCGAGGACATCAGCCAGCGCAACTCCGTGCGGCCGTCGGGGGACACCGGGGAGATCTGCCCGCCGGGGCCGTCCTCGGCCGCGGTGCCGGCCGCCGGGGCCGCCGCACCGAGGCCGCGGGCGGCGTCGAAGACATCGAGGGCACCGACGGCATCGGCGGCATCGGCGTTCCCGTGCCCGTCGCCGGAGCCGGCGCGCACCGGTGTGCGCTGCTCGATGAAGGCCACATGGCGCCAGGTGTCGGCGCCGAGCCCCTGGGTGTTGTCGTAGGACATGCCCGTCAGCTCCAGGCCGTCCTCCGGGACGGCGTTCCACTCCTTGCAGGCCACTTCGCACGCCTTGCAGCCGATGCACACGGAGGTGTCCGTGAAGAAGCCCATGCGCGGCGGGGCGTCGGGGTACCCGGAGGCGCCCGCCACGTCCGGCTGGGGACCGAACAGCTGGTTGCCGTGCACCGCGTCCCGCTCCGGCCGATGTGTCCCGCCGACATCGCTGTGGGTCATGGCTCGCCCTCCTCGATCAGGGCACCCGCTCCTCGGCCTGTCCCGCCTTCGCCGCGGCCCTGCTTCGAGCCTGGCACGGCCGCCCGCCGCACGCGCGCCGGGAACCGCCCGCGCACCTGCCCGGCGGGGAACGTGACGAGCGACCCACGGTCCCGGGCCGAAACGAGCACCGCCGTGCGCGTACCCGGCACGCGCGTGTCGGAACCCGCGGGCAGGGGACTCGGAGTACCGCGGACGGCCCGCCGTGGCCGACCGGGTACAGCCGTGAGCGGAGGAGTCGAGACGATGCGCGCACTGACCTGGCAGGGACTGCGAGACGTACGGGTGGAGACCGTCCCGGATCCGACGATCGAGAAGCCGGACGACATCGTCGTCAGGGTCACGTCCTCCGGCATCTGCGGCTCCGATCTGCACCTGTACGAACTGTTCGGGCCGTTCCTGGAGCACGGTGACATCCTCGGCCACGAACCGATGGGGATCGTGGCGGACGTCGGACCCGAGGTGCACGCCCTCGCCCCCGGCGACCGCGTGGTGGTTCCGTTCAACGTCTCGTGCTGTGACTGTTTCATGTGCGACCAGGGCCTGCATTCGCAGTGCGAGACCACCCAGGTCCACGAGTACGGCACCGGCGCCTCGCTGTTCGGCTACACGAAGCTGTACGGGCAGGTGCCGGGCGGGCAGGCCGAGTTCCTGCGCGTGCCGTTCGGGAACCGGCTGCCCGTCAAGGTGCCCCACGGCACGCCCGACGACCGGTATGTGTATCTGTCCGATGTGCTGCCCACCGCCTGGCAGGCGGTCGAGTACGCCGACATCCCGCCGGGCGGGACGGTGACCGTGCTCGGGCTCGGGCCGATCGGCGACATGGCCGCCCGGATCGCCCAGCACCGGGGAGCCCGGCTGGTCATCGGGATCGACCTGGTCGACGAACGCCTGGCACGCGCCCGGGCCCACGGGGTCACCTGCCTGGACGTCCGGGACAGCGGCAAGGACCTGGGCAGGGCGGTGCGGGACCTCACCGACGGACGGGGAACCGACGCCGTCGTCGACGCCGTCGGGATGGAGGCCCACGGCGCCCCGTTCGCCAAGGCCGCCCAGTGGTTCGTGGGCCACCTGCCCGACGGCGTGGCCCAGCCGCTCATGGAGAAGGCGGGCGTGGACCGGCTCGGCGCGCTGCACACCGCCATCGACCTCGTCCGCAGGGGCGGCACGATCTCCGTGTCCGGTGTCTACGGCGGAGCGGTCAGCCCCATGCCGCTGATGACGATGTTCGACAAGCAGATCCAGGTCCGCATGGGCCAGGCGAACGTCCGGCGGTGGGTGGACGACATCCTGCCGCTGCTCACGGACGAGGATCCGCTCGGCGTCGACACCTTCAAGACGCACGACATGCCGCTGGAGGACGCCCCGAAGGCATACGCGATGTTCCAGGCCAAGGAGGACGGCATGATCAAGACCCTGCTGCATCCCTGACCCGCCCGCACCACGAAGCCCTTCGGCACGGCTCCGGCGCAGGACAACGCGCGACACCGCAGTGGGTGCCCCGCACGCCGTGGAACACACGCGCGGCCCCCGGCGCCGGCGGGGCCGTGGGTGCGGCACGCACGCCTGTCGGCCGATCGGGTGCCGGGCCACGGTCGCACGGGTGTTTCGCGGGGGCGGGGTACTCGTCGCGCACCCCCCGGGCAACGGATGCCGGAGAACACGGGGTGTGACACCGCGAGGAGGTCTGTCGTGAACGGTGTGCCGCACGAGGGAACCGTCAGCCGCGCCGTGGATTCGGTGTGACGGCGCCCGAGCCGGGCGCGGCCCGCCACCGGGGAGAACGACTGGCCGACGCGGCCGACAGGCGGCTGCCCGTGTACGACGGCGGCGGAGCGCTGCTGCGCAAGGCGTTCCCCGACCACTGGTCGTTCCTGCTGGGCGAACTGGCCCTCTACAGCCTGGTTCTGCTGCTGCTGACGGGCGTGTGGCTGACCTTCTTCTTCAAGCCCGAGATGCGGGAGGTGGTCTACGACGGCTCCTACCGGCCGCTGCGCGGGGTGCGGATGTCGACGGCGTTCGCCTCCACCCTGGACATCAGCTTCGACGTGCGCGGCGGCCTGCTGATCCGGCAACTGCACCACTGGGCCGCGCTGGTCTTCGTCACCGCGATCGGCCTGCACCTGCTGCGGATCTTCTTCACCGGCGCCTTCCGCAGGCCCCGCGAGCTGAACTGGGTCATCGGCGTCACGCTCTTCGCGATCGCCCTGGCGGAGGGCTTCGCCGGCTATTCGCTGCCGGACGATCTGCTCTCCGGCACGGGCCTGCGGATCGCCCAGGGCATCATGCTGTCCATTCCGGTGGCGGGGACGTACCTCGCCCTGTTCGTGTTCGGGTCCCAGTTCCCGGGGCACGACATGGTGACCCGGCTGTACAGCCTGCACATCCTGCTGCTGCCGGGGGCGCTGGTCGCCCTGGTCACGGTGCACCTGATGCTGGTCTTCCACCTCAAGCACACCCAGTGGCGCGGGCCAGGCCGCAGCAACGCGAACGCCGTCGGCAAACCGCTCCATCCGCGGTTCACGGCCTCGTCCGCCGGTCTGTCCCTCGCCGTGTTCGGGGTGTTGTCGGTGCTCGCCGGCATCGCGCAGATCAACCCGGTGTGGGTGTACGGGCCCTACCGGCCGGACCAGGCGTCGACCGGGTCCCAGCCCGACTGGTACGTCGGCTTCCTGGAGGGCGCCCTCAGGCTCGTACCGCCCTGGGAGACGAACTTCGCCGGGCACACCCTCATGTGGAACGTCCTTGTGCCGGCCGTCGTGCTGCCCGCGCTGCTCTTCCTCGTCCTGTACGCGTATCCGTTCGTGGAGCAGCGGTTCACCGGGGAGGGAAGGCAGGAGCGGCACCTGTGCGACCGGCCCCGGGAGCGGCCCGTGCGCACCGGACTCGGCGTCGCGGGCGTGACCTTCTACGGCGTGCTGCTGCTGGCCGGCGGCAACGACGTCATCGCGGCGACCTTCCGCATCTCGGTGAACAGCCTGACCTGGGTGCTGCGCATCGCCCTGATCGTGGCGCCGATCCTCGCCTTCGCGCTCGTCCGTGCGCTGTGCCACGCCCTCGTGGCCGCCGAGCAGGAGCGTCTGAGGGAGGGTGAGGAGACCGGCGAGGTGCGCCAGACCCTGGCGGGCGGATACGAGTCCGGCCACCGTCCGGTCACCTCCTTCCGGCCGGGCGCCCCGCGCATCCCGGTCAGTCCTCCCGCTCGACGCCCCGGTTCGCGTACTGGAACACCAGACCCAGGACACCCCGCGCCAGAACACCGAGGCCGATGAGGAACAGCCACAGCCCGTAGACGACACCGGTCGCCGCGACCGAGAAGCCGAGCGCGGTCACGATCGGCCAGTGGCTGTGCGGCGGGAAGAACTCCAGCGGCCCGGCGGCATCGGTGACCTCCGCCTCGGTGCGGTCCTGCGGGCGCCGGCCGCGACGGGCGTACTGCACCGCGCAGAAGAAGGACACGAGCGCGGCCATGCCGAACGCGACGATGAGCGCCGCGGTGCCGGTCGGATCGCCCGACCAGGCCCCGTAGAGCGCCGCGGTACCGCCGAAGAAGACGGCCACACCGCCGAACAGCAGGGCCTCCACCTTCACTGCAGTCCCTCCCGCTTCGCCTGGCGTACGACGTCGGGGTGGTGCAGGTCGAACGCCGGGGACTCCGACCGCACCCGGGGCAGCGCCACGAAGTTGTGGCGGGGCGGCGGGCAGTCGGTGGCCCACTCCAGGGCCCGCCCGTACCCCCAGGGGTCCGCCAGCTCGACGCGCCGCCCGTACCGGGAGGTGTGCCAGACGTTGTACAGGAACGGCAGGGTGGACACGCCCAGCAGCAACGCGCCCGCCGACGACAGGGTGTTCAAGAGCGTGAAGCCGTCGGAGGGCAGATAGTCGGCGTAGCGGCGGGGCATCCCCATCTCACCGAGCCAGTGCTGCACGAGGAACGTCAGCTGGAACCCCGGGAACAGCAGCCAGAAGTGCACCTTGCCCAGCCGCTCGTCGAGCATCTTCCCGGTGAACTTGGGCCACCAGAAGTAGAACCCGGCGAACATCGCGAAGACCACGGTGCCGAACAGCACGTAATGCAGATGGGCGACGACGAAGTACGAGTCGGTGACATGGAAGTCGAGCGGCGGCGAGGCGACGAGCACGCCGCTGAGCCCGCCCAGCAGGAACGACACCAGGAAACCGAGGGACCACAGCATCGGTGTCTCGAAGGACACCGACCCGTGCACCATCGTCCCGATCCAGGCGAAGAACTTGATCCCCGTCGGCACCGCGATCAGGAACGACATGACGGAGAAGAACGGCAGCAGCACCGCGCCCGTGGCGAACATGTGGTGTGCCCACACCACGGCCGACAGCATGGTGATCGAGGTCGTCGCCCCGATCATGGGCAGATAGCCGAAGAGCGGCTTGCGCGAGAACACCGGGATGATCTCGGAGATGATGCCGAAGAACGGCAGGGCGACGATATAGACCTCGGGATGCCCGAAGAACCAGAACAGGTGCTGCCACAGCAGGGCGCCGCCGTTGGTCGCGTCGAAGACGTGCGAGCCGAACTTCCGGTCGGACTCCAGGGCCAGCAGCGCCGCGGTGAGCACCGGGAACGCGGGCAGCACCAGGATGGACGTGAACAGCACGTTCCAGGTGAACATCGGCATCCGGAACATCGTCATCCCCGGGGCACGCAGACACAGGATGGTGGTGATGAAGTTGACCGCGCTCAGCGTGGTCGACACACCGGTCACCACCAGCCCCATCGCCCACAGGTCACCGCCGGCGCCGGGGGAGTAGTACGCGCTGTTGAGCGGCGCGTACGCGAACCAGCCGAACGAGGCCGCGCCGGTCGGCACCAGGAACCCCGAGACCACCATGAGGCCGCCGAAGAGGTACATCCAGTACGACAGCGCGTTGAGCCGGGGCAACGCCAGGTCCGGCGCGCCGATCTGCAACGGCATCACCGCGTTCGCGAACCCGGCGAACATCGGCGTCGCGAAGAGCAGCATCATGATGGTGCCATGCACCGTGAAGAACTGGTTGTAGGTGTGCTGGGTCACGAACTGCAGCCCCGGACGGGCCAGTTCGGCGCGCATGGCGAGCGCCAGCAGCCCGCCCAGAAGGAAGAAGCAGAAGGAGGTCACCATGTACAGCCGGCCGATCACCTTGTGGTCGGTGGTCGAGGCCCAGCCCAGCAACGTCCGCCCCAGTGAGGTCGCGGTCCGCGCGGACGTGCCCCCTTCGCCCTCGCCGAGGCGTTGCGGCACTTCGGTCATGGTCCTCCTCACCCCGGCCGACAGCGGACAGCACCGGGCGAGTGCTCCGCCCGGCGGACGGGAAACCGGCGACTCCTGTGCGTGACGACGCTACCGGTGACGGCGATGAATACCGGTCGCGCCACGCTTTCCTGAATCCGGTGGCACAGGGCGGGGTACTCGATGCCGATGAACACGACACCGATGAACACGACACCTGAGTACCTGGCCGCCGCCGGGTCGACGGCCGGGATGATCGTCATCGTCGTCGGGGGGCTGCTCGTCACGGCGGCACTGGTGTGGTCGCTGCGGCTGGGGGCCAGGGTGCTGCGACGGGAGCAACTGCCGCACCGGCCCGCCGCCCGGACGAGGCCGCCGCGGTCGGGGCCGGTGGGCGAGGAACGGCAGATGCGTGAACCCAGCGAGGTGCCCCGGGTGACGGAGGGTCACCGGCCCACGCCCCACGAACTCGGCAACACCCCGGACCGGCCGAGCGGCAACCAGGACCGGCCGCGCTGGCGGTCCGGTTCCAGCGGGTCCTTCGGCGGCGGGGGCGGCGGCGCGACCTGAGGCCCGGCCCGGCGAGAGGGCTCAGGAAGACGGCCCTGCCGCGCGCAGGGCCGTGGCACCGCCCCGCCACGCTCCCAGCAGCCGGGCCGCGAGCCGTTCCTCAAGGTAGGAGGTCGCGCGGATGCCGAACACCACGTCGGCCTCCAGGCGGGGTTCGCTCTCCAGCAGCCCGCCGACGACATCGTGCCGCACGACCTGTTCGTGCACCGCGTCCGCCTCGACGTGCTCTGTGTAGAAGCGCACGGCCGCCGGACCGGCCCCCACCCGGCGCAGGGCCTCGGCGAGCCGGCGGGAGGCCGGGGACGAGGTCACCTCCACGGCGGCGAAGTGCCCGACGAGCGCGCCGCGCAGCGCCCGGTGCAGACCGAACAGCGACATCACATTGACCGTCGCGAGCGCTTCGGCCGGAGCGCTGTCGACATAGCGCCCGTACGCGGTGTCAAGGCCGAGGTCCGCCATGAGATCGGCGAACAGCTCCGCGTGGATCTCGTCGGCGCGGCCGGCGCCGAACTCGTCGAACTCCACGGCGACCATGGCCGCCTTGGCCCGGCCGCGCAGCCTGGGAATGACCCAGGCGTGCGGGTCCGCCTCCTTGAGGTGGTACAGCGAGCGCAGCGCCGCGTACTCGCGCAGCTGCCGCAGTGTGCCCGCGCCGCACAGATGGTGCGAGACACCGCCGGCGGCGTCGCCGACCGGTTCCAGCTGGAGCTCGTCCAGCGCACGCGCGGCCGTGTCGGTGCCCGCGACCGGCACGTCCGAGCGCAGCGCACCGAGGAAGCGGTCCTCGATCGCACCGCGCAGCGCCAGCAGCCCGCTGTCCCATTCGAGGCGGTCCGGTACGCCCGCGAAGCCCGCGTAGTGCAGCTCGTACAGGACATACAACGCGAGTTGCAGATCGTCGCCGTACGCGCAGCCCCGCACCGGGACCGGCGGACGGCCGGGCCCCGATGCGCGCAGTGCGGCCAGCACCGCGGCCGACAGCGCACCGCGCGGCTCGGGCAGCGGCGGCGGGCGCAGCGGGGCGTGCCGCCGGGCGGGCGTGGCCGTCATACGTCCTCGCCCCCGCTGTGCCGCCTGTCGCGGCGGCGGTGGCTGGTGTCGCACCAGGGAAAGATCCGGCTGCGGCGGCAGGTGCAGACCGCGACCATGAAACGCTTCGAGACGATCACCTCACCGTCCTCGCCCACCACTTCGACCGGTCCCTCCACCAGCAGGGGCCCGTCGCGCTGGACGCGGATACGGCGGGGGCGTTCAGGCATGTTCGGCACGGATCACCACCAGCTCCTCCGTCATGGTGTCGGACGCCAGTCCCCGCTCGCGCAGCCAGCCGAGCCGCGAGCGCAGCACACGCCCGAACGGCAGCCGGGCCCGGTCGACGACCGCCGGGCGCAGTCCCGCCGCTTCGAGACGGTCCAGGGTGTCCTCGATGCCGCACAGATGCGAGTGCACGAGCAGCAGCGCTCCCGCGGACCGCAGGATCGCCGGGGCCGTGTCGCAGACCCGGTCGATCAGCGCACGGCCGTCGCTGCCGGCGTCCCAGGCCCGCGCCGGGCCCCGGCGCGGCAGCCCGCCCGGGGCGGGGACATACGGCGGATTGGCGACCACGAGGTCGAAACGGCGGCCCGGCACCGCGGACGCCAGATCGCCGTGGCGCACGCGCACGCTCTGCCCGTTGAGCAGGGCGTTGAACCGGGCGGCGGCCACCGCCCGCAAGGAGATGTCCACCGCGGTGACGCGACCGCCGAGGCGGGCCGCCTCCACGGCGAGCACACCGCTGCCCGTGCCCAGGTCCAGGACGTCCGCACCGCTCGCGATCCGCTCACGGCACATGGCCCGCCGCAGCAGCCGGGTGTCGGCCTGCGGGGCGTAGACGCCCCGGGGAACCCAGCAGCGCGGCCAGGACGCGGTGAGCGTGTCGGCGGTCATCGGGGATGCCTGCGTCATCCGGGTCACCCGGCTGCCTTCAACGGCAGGGAGGCCAGCGCCCGGGCCACCCCGCACAGGTTGTCGGCCATGGTGCGGCCGGTGCGGTGCGCCCAGTCACGGCCGCGCCGCTCCTCCAGATAGTCGGGGCCAGGACCCGGGCCGAGATGCCAGTACGTCCAGGCCTGACCGGGAACGGTGTAGCCGATGTCGGCGAGCGCCCCGGAGATCTCGCTGATGACATGGTGGGCGCCGTCCTCGTTGCCGGTGACCACCACGCCCGCCACCCGGTTGTAGGCGACGGGCCTGCCCGCGTCGTCCGTCTCGGACATCATCGCGTCCATGCGTTCGAGCACGCGTTGCGCCACCGAGGACGGCCGGCCCAGCCAGGTGGGCGAGGCGATGACCAGTATCTGCGACTCCAGCAGCTTGTCGTGCACCTGTGGCCACTGGTCGCCGTCGCCCGCGTCGGTGACCACGCCCGGCGCGATGTCCAGGTCCACGGCCCGGACCTGCTCCACCGCCACCCCGTGCTCGGCAAGACGCCCGACGACCACGGCGGCCAGTGCCTCGGTGTTCGAAGGCTCGGGGGACTTCTTGAGCGTGCAGTTGACGACCAGTGCTTTCACCGTTGCTCCCGGAGCGATCGACGACACGTGTGCACGCCGGGCGCGCCGACGGCGCCGTCCGAGTACCCCGGCACGGCG
Source organism: Streptomyces diversicolor (assembly GCF_057537855.1). Classification (NCBI taxonomy): domain Bacteria; kingdom Bacillati; phylum Actinomycetota; class Actinomycetes; order Kitasatosporales; family Streptomycetaceae; genus Streptomyces; species Streptomyces diversicolor. The sequence goes on along the minus strand of NZ_BAAJXA010000004.1, from coordinate 80,117 downwards.
GAGGTAACGGGACACGCAACGGCGCGCCCCCGGTCACGCCAAGGGGCTGCGCGCCAGTGAATCGAGCAGATGCGCCGGATCCCGGAAGACGGCCTCGGCGCCGGCCTCCTCCAGATCGGCGCGGGGTATGCCGCCGCAGAGCAGCGCCACACACCGCACCCCCGCGCGCCGGCCCGCCCGCATGTCCCACACCGTGTCGCCGACGAACACCGCACGCTCCGCCGGAACGCCCGCCAGCTCCAGCGCCCGCTCCACGGGTTCCGGCGCGGGCTTGCCTTCGGTGACGTCGTCGGCACTGGCCGTCGCCGTGATGGCGTCGTCCGCGTCGATCGCCCGCCGCAGCGCGGACAGTTCGTCGCCGGCCGCCGAGGTGGCCAGCACGACCTGCCGGCCGTCGTCGGCCAGGCGCCGCAGCAGGCGTCCCGCGCCGGGCAGCGCGGAAAGCCGCTCGAAGTACTCGGCGTAGAGCACCTTGTGGGCACCGCTGAGATCCGCCGCCTCGCTCCGGGCCCGCGTCTCGCCCAGCAGATGCGCGACGAGGTCGGCGGAGCCGAGCCCCACCGCCCGGTGGATGGCGTGCGCGGTGATCCGGTGGCCGGCCTGGCGGAACGCCTCCCACCAGGCCACCACATGCAGATGGTTGGTGTCGACCAGAGTTCCGTCCACGTCGAACACGGCCGCTCGCCGCATCTGCGCCATCACGCCTCCCGGCGTCGGGGACCACGGGCGGTCCCGGGTCAGGACCGGGTACCCGGCGAAACACCTGCGGGAACCCGGCCGGCCGGTGGGCCGCATTCCGCGAGGCCGCGTCCGCCCGTCGACATGTGTCGTGTCGTCCGCGTGGGGTGGGTACCCGGTCTCGTGTGGACCCATGGTGCGCCGGCAGTCCGGCGCGAGCGGCCAACGACAAGGAGGACGACATGAGCACGGTCAGCAAAACGGTGGACGTCGACGTCCCCGTGCGTACCGCCTACAACCAGTGGACGCAGTTCGAGGAGTTCCCGAACTTCATGGAGGGCGTCGAGGAGGTGAGGCAGCTCGATGACCGGCACAACCACTGGACCTCCAGCATCGGCGGGGTCAGGCGCGAGTTCGACACCGAGATCGTCGACCAGCTCCCGGACGACCGGATCACCTGGCGCGCCATCGCCGGCGATGTACGCCAGCGGGGCTCGGTCCGGTTCCAGCGGCTGGACGACACGCACACCCGGGTGGAACTCACGATGGAGGTCGAGCCCGAGGGCGTCGCGGAGAAGGGCGCGGACGCGCTGGGCCTGATCGACCGGCGGGTCAAGGGAGACCTGGGCCGCTTCAAGGACTACATCGAAGGCCGCGAGGGCGAGAGCGGTGCCTGGCGCGGACGGATCCGGCCCGAGGACCCCGGCTCGATGCTCTGACGGCCCGTCGCGGACCCCACGCGTCGGGCCGCTCCGTCGGGGAACTCGTCCCCCGTACGACCACGTGAGCGGGCAGCACGCCCGGTACGCCGAACAGGAGAGGCACCATGCCGGCCGGATCAAGTTCCAAACGGGAACGACAGTACGAGCACATCAAGAAGAGCGCGGAGGACCGCGGCGAGTCGACGGGGCGCGCCAAGGAGATCGCCGCGCGCACGGTCAACAAGGAGAGGGCGAGGTCGGGCGAGTCGAAGACCGCGGGCAGGGCCTCGACCCGTGACCCCAAATCGTCGTACGAGCGCGGTGGGCAGCGTTCGCACCGCGGCGCGCAGGGCCCCACGAAGGACCAGTTGTACGACGAGGCCAGGAAGCGGAACATCCACGGACGCTCCTCGATGAGCAAGAAGGAGCTGGAGAACGCGCTCGGCCGCTGACGGGAGAGCCCTGCCCGCGGCCCCGGGCGGCCACCGACGCCGTCACAGCCGGACCTGCCTTGCCGCGGTTCGGCTGTGACGTGCACCCTCACACCGAAAGGAGCCGCAGATGAGCAGCGAAACGGGCGGCGGGGTCGTCGTCACGGGCGCCACCGGGAACCTCGGCACGAGCGTGGTGCGCCTGCTCAGCGAGGACCCGCGGGTCCCGTGGGTGCGCGGCATCGCCCGGCGCACACCCGGCTGGGCACCCGACAGGACCGAATGGCACGCCGTCGACCTCGCGTCCGAGCAGGCCGACCTCGCCCCGGTGTTCCAGGGAGCGGAAGCCGTGGTCCACCTGGCGTGGGCGTTCCAGCCGACGCACGACCCGGCGAAGACCTGGCTGACCAACGTCCTCGGCAGCATCAGGGTGTTCGAGGCGGTGGCCGCCGCCCGGGTACCGGTGCTGCTGCACGCCTCCTCGGTCGGCGCCTACTCCCCGGGCCCCAAGGACCGGGCGGTGGCCGAGTCCTGGCCCACGCACGGCTGGCCGGACGCCGCCTACTGCCGGGAGAAGGCATACCTGGAGCGCGCCCTGGACGCCTTCGCACGCGACCACCCCGAGATCCGGGTGGTCCGCATGCGGCCGGCGTTCCTGTTCAAGCGGGAGTCCGCGAGCGAACAGCGCCGCATCTTCGGCGGCCGGTTCCTGCCCGGCCCGCTGCTCCGCCCCGAACTGCTGCCCTTCCTGCCGGATGTGCCCGGCCTGCGGGTGCAGGTCCTGCACACGGACGACGCGGCCCGCGCCTTTCAGCTCGCCCTGCGGCGCAGCGATGCGCGTGGCGCCTTCAACCTCGCCGCCGAACCGCCTCTCGACGCCGGCCGGCTCGGCGAGATGCTGGGCCTGCGCCCGGTCCGGCTGCCCCGCACCGCGGCCCGGTCCGCGATCGCGGCGGCCTGGGGGCTCCATCTGCTCCCCGCGTCCCCGCAGCTCTTCGACGCGGTGCTGCGGCTGCCCCTGATGGACTGCGGCCGGGCCCACGGCGAACTGGGCTGGGAGCCGGAGCACGGCGCGCCCGACGTGGTGCGGGAGTTCCTGGGCGGGTTGCGAGCGGGCGAGGGAGCGGACACGGAACCCCTGCGGGGCCGCAAGGTCGGCTGACCGCCCCGGTATCGCCGACCTTGCGGGCCCCGGCATCCCCGCCGTCCCTCCCGGGAGGGACGGCGGGGATGCAGCCTCACCGAGTGAGCCGTGGGAGCCGTGACCGAGTGAGCCGTGGGAGCCGTGCGAGCCCGTCACCCTGTCGTGTCCCGGCGTGCCCGGTCCGGCCGCTCAGCCGTCGCCCCAGGCCGACGGCGGCGGCCGCCAGGCCCACCGACGTGGTGGCGGCGGTGACCACGGGGTGCCGGGCGAGGGCGGCCTGGGCGGAGTGCGGGTGGGACCTCTCGTCGAAGACGCCGTGGGCGCCGTAGTCGCTGCCCGGCGGCTCGTCGGACGGGCTGAACAGATTGTCCGCACCGGTCGGGGCCGGGCGGTCGGTCTGCTGGGAGTCGAAGCCCGTACGGGCCAGGTAACGGTCGAGGAGGGCGGGGGCGATCCGGTTGGCCCAGACGGTCGCCGCGGTGCTGGCCCCGATGTAGTACTGCTTGCGTTCGGGGTGGTCGGCGGCGTACAGGACGCCCCGCGCGGCGACCTCCGGCTGATAGATCGGCGGCACCGGCTGCGGGTGCCGGGACAGCCGCGACCTGACCCAGGAGAACTGCGGGGTGTTGACCGCGGGCATCTGGGCGATCGTGATGTGCACATTGCTCGCCCGGTGGAGCAGTTCCAGGCGCACGGACGACGTGAAGCCGTTGATGGCGTGTTTGGCGCCGCAGTAGGCGGACTGGAGCGGGATCGACCGCTCGCCCAGGGCGGAGCCCACCTGCACGATGGTGCCGCGGTCGCGCGGCAGCATGCGGGCGAGCGCCGCGCGGGTGCCGTTGACGAAGCCCAGGTAGGCGACGTCGGTCACCCGCTGGTACTCCTCCGCGCTGATCTCCGTGAAAGGCGCGAAGACGCTGGTGAACGCGCAGTTGACCCAGACGTCGATGGGGCCGAGGGCCCGCTCGACGGCGTCGGCGGCGGCCGAGACCTGGCCGGCGTCGGAGGTGTCCGCCTGCTGGACGAAGGGGCGCCCGCCGAGGTCCGCCACGTCCCGCGCCGCCGCCTCCAGCCCGCCCCGGCCACGCGCGATCAAGGCGACGGCGGCGCCGCGTCGCGCGTACAGACAGGCGGTGGCACGGCCGATACCGGCGCTGGCCCCGGTGATGACGACGACTTGCGGCATGATCGATCCCTCCGGTCGGATGTGCGGTCCCGGTCGGGTGTGCGGTCTTGTGCGGGTGCGCCGCCCTGGGTGGGAACGGCGTCCGGGTCGGGTGTGCGGTCTTGGGTGGGTGTGCCGCCCTGGGTGGGAACGGCGTCCCGGTCGGGTGTGCGGTCCTGGGCGGGTGTCCTGTCCCGGTCGGGCATGGCGTCCGGGTCGGCTGTCCCGTCCCGGTCGGGAACGGCGTCCGGGTCGGGTGTGCGGTCTTGGGCGGGCACGGCGTCCGGGTCGGGCACGGCGTCCGGGTCGGGTGTGCCGTCCCGGTCGGGTGTGCGGTGCCCGGCGGGTCTGCGGTCCCGGGGGAGTGGGCCGTCTGTCCGGGGGCGGGGCCCTTCGGTCGTTGTGCGAGCGGGGCGGCGGTCATCGTCCGCCCGTTCCGTGGCGGCCGTGGGGCAGGAACTCCTGGACCTTTGCCTTGAAACCCTGCCTGACCATCGCGGCACGGTCGCTGTCGCCCTTGAGGACGGCCGTCGCGGCGGCCTCGATCTGGTCGAGGGTGGCGTGCGGCGGAATGGGCGGTACGGCGGGATCGGTCACGAAGTCGAGCACGCAGGGCCGGTCCGCGGCGAGCGCGGCCTCCCAGGCGCCGCGCACCTCGTCCGGCTTCTCGACGCGCTGCCCGGTCAGCCCGACGGAACGGGCGAAGTCGGCGTAGGCGACGTCGGGGATCGACTGCGAGGGCAGGAACTGCGGGGCGCCCGACATGGCCCGCATCTCCCAGGTCACCTGGTTGAGGTCCCGGTTGTTGAACACGGCGACGACGAGCCTCGGGTCCTGCCACTCGTGCCAGTACTTGGCGATGGTGATCAGCTCGGCCATGCCGTTCATCTGCATCGCGCCGTCGCCGACCAGGGCGATCGCCGGCCGGTCGCCGTGCGCGAACTTCGCCCCGATGGCGTACGGCACCCCCGGCCCCATGGTGGCCAGCGTGCCCGACAGCGAACCGCGCATGGCACCGCGCAGCTTGAGATGGCGGGCGTACCAGTTGGCGGCGGACCCGGAGTCCGAGCTGAGGATCACATTCTCCGGGAGCAGCCCGCCGAGGGTGTGCGTGACGTACTCCGGGTTGATCGGATCGGCCTGAACGGCGGCGCGCCGCTCCATGACCTCCCACCAGCGCGCGACGTTGTCCTCGACCTTCTTCCGCCACGCGGGACGGTCGGCCTGCTTGAGGAGCGGAAGCAGCCGGCGCAGCGTCGTGGCGGCGTCGCCGACGAGATTGACCTCGAACGGGTAGCGCAGGCCGACCATGTGCGGGTCGATGTCGATCTGCACGGCCCGTGCCTGCCCGAACTCCGGCAGGAACTGGGTGTAGGGGAAGGAGGAGCCGACGACGAGGAGGGTGTCGCAGTCCCGCATCAGCTCGTACGACGGCCGGGTGCCCAACAGGCCGATCGCGCCGGTCACATACGGCAGGTCGTCATCGAGGGCGTCCTTGCCCAGCAGCGCCTTGGCGACGCCGGCGCCGAGCCGTTCGGCGACCGTCGTCACCTCAGGACGGGCCCCGCGCGCGCCCTGCCCGATCAGCACGGCGGTGCGTTCGCCGGCGTTGAGCACGTCCGCGGCCCGCTGCAGGTCCTCGTCGGCGGGCACCGGCGCGTAGTGCGGCATGCCGAGACTGGAGGGGACCATCTTGAACGCGTGCTCGGGCGGGGAGTAGTCCAGCTCCTGGACATCGGCCGGGACGATCACGGCGGTCACCGAGTGGCGCGCCAGCGCGGTGCGCAGCGCCCGGTCGAGCACGTTCGGCAGCTGCTCGGGGACGGTGACCATCTCGCAGAAGTCCGAGGCGACGTCCTTGTACAGGCTGACCAGGTCGACCTCCTGCTGGTACGAGCCGCCCATGGCGCTGCGGTTGGTCTGCCCGACCACGGCGACCACGGGCACATGGTCCAGCTTCGCGTCGTACAGGCCGTTGAGGAGATGGATGGCGCCCGGTCCCGAGGTGGCGGCGCAGACGCCGACCCGGCCGGAGAACTTGGCGTAGCCGACCGCTTCGAACGCGGACATCTCCTCGTGCCGCGCCTGGATGAACCGCGGGTTGTCGTCCGCGCGTCCCCAGGCCGCGAGCAGGCCGTTGATGCCGTCTCCGGGATAGGCGAAGACGTACTCCACGCCCCACTCGCGCAGCCGCTGGAGGAGGTAGTCGGAGACCTTCGTCGACATGGTCGGATCCTTTCCGCAAGAAACGTGTGAGTACGGAACTACGGGCGCAGACGGCGTACGAGACCCACGGCGGCCGTGGCGGCCGTGGCGGCCAGCGCGCCGGCGCCCGCGGTGGCCGCCCACCGGGCCGGGGCGGAGGGGACGCGGGGGCGCCGGGCCAGGCGCTCGGGCCGGTCGCCGGGCAGCGGGCCGTCGAGTCCTAGGGCCAGCACCTCGGCCAGATGCAGGGCCCGCCGGCCGGTGCCGCCCTGCTCGATCTGGGTGCGGCAGCTGAACCCGTCCGCCAGCAGTACGTCGTCGGGTGCGGCGGCGCGGACGGCGGGCAGCACGCCCAGCTCGCCGACGGCCAGGGAGACCTCGTGGTGACCTCGTTCGAACCCGAAGTTGCCGGCCAGCCCGCAACAGCCCTCGTCGAGGACGTCGGCGTCCAGGTGGGCGCGGCGCATCAGTTCACGGTCGGCGTCGAACTTCATGACGGCGTGCTGGTGGCAGTGCGTCTGCACCGTCGCGTGCCGGGCCAGCCGCGGTGGTCGCCAGTCCGCGCGCAGGAGGTGTTCGGCGAGGGTGCGGACCTGCCCGGCGAGCCGGCGGGCGTCCGGGTCGCCGGCCAGCAGCTCGGGGGCGTCGGCCCGGAAGACGGCCGTGCACGAGGGTTCCAGGCCGACGACGGGTGTGCCCGCGTCCAGATAGGGGCCAAGGACGCGCAGCGTATGGCGCAACACCCTTTTCGCCGTGGGCAGTTGGCCGGTGGAGATCCAGGTCAGGCCGCAGCAGACGGGGGCGCCGGGCACGGTGACGCAAAAGCCGGCGTCCTCCAGGACGCGCACCGCCGAGGTCGCGACGGACGGGTGGAAGTAGGTGCTGAAGGTGTCCGGCCACAAGACCACCGCCGCCGGATCGGCCGGGTCCACCTCATCGGCGTGGCGGGCCCGCCACCACTGGAGGAAGGACTCGTCGGCGAACACCGGCGCCTGCCGGTCGCCGTCCACACCGGCCAGCCGTTTGCCCGCACCGGCGAGGCCCGGCGCGTGCAGCACACTGTTGACCAGATGCGGGGCCGGCCGGGCCAGCCGGGCCCACAGCGGCAGCCAGCCCATCGAGTAGTGGGCGGCGGGCCGTGGCCGGCCGGCGTAGTGGTGCGCCAGGAACTCCGCCTTGTAGGTGGCCATGTCGACGCCGGTCGGGCAGTCCGACTTGCAGCCCTTGCAGGCCAGGCACAGATCGAGGGCGTCGCGCACCTCCGTGGAGCGCCAGCCGTCGGTGACCGCCGAGTCCGGGTGCCCGTCCAGCATCTCGAACAGCAACCGGGCACGTCCCCGGGTGGAATGCTCCTCCTCCCGGGTGGCCCGGTAGGAGGGACACATCACGCCGCCCCGGTGGCTGCGGCAGTTGCCGATGCCGACACAGCGCAACACGGCCCGGGTGAAGGAGCGGTCGTCCTCCGGATAGCCGAAGTGCGTGCCGTCCGGCGCCGGTTGCCAGGACGGCCCGAGGCGCAGTTGCCCGTCCACCGGATGCGGGTCGACCACCTTGCCCGGGTTCATCCGGTTGCCGGGGTCGAACAGCGCCTTCAGTTCCCGGAAGGCGGTCACGAGCGGTTCGCCGAACATCCGGGTCAGCAGCTCGCCGCGGGCCTGGCCGTCCCCGTGCTCGCCGGACAGCGACCCTCCGTAGGAGGCCACGAGGTCGGCGGCCCGTTCCACGAAACGCCTGAAGTCCGCCACCCCGTCCGCGGTCCGCAGCCCGAACGGGATGCGGGTGTGCACACACCCCTGCCCGAAGTGGCCGTACAGGGACGGGTGGTCGTAGTCGAACTCCACGAACAGCCGCTTCAGGTCGCGCAGATAGTCACCGAGGCGGTCGGGCGGGACGGCGGAGTCCTCCCAGCCCTCCCAGGTCTCGCGGTCGTCCGGCGGCCGGGCCGTGACACCGAGGCCGGCCTCGCGCGCCTTGAGCATCCGCTGCTCGCGGTCGGGGTCGTCGGAGAAGGCGACGGAGGGGTCCTTCTCCCCGCGGCCGGTCGCCTTGAGCAACTGGTGCGCCTGCTCGTCGACCTCCTCCTGGCTGTCGCCGCTGAACTGCAGCAACAGCCAGCTCTCGGCGTCGGGCAGCGCGTCGAGGGAGTCCAGGTAGGCGTGTTCCTCGCGCATGAGCTGGGCCATCCGCCCGTCCAGGGCCTCCAGTTGGGTCGGTGCACAGTGCTCAAGCAGGCGCGGTACGTCGTCGGCGGCGCGGCAGATGTCGTCGTAGCCGAGGACCAGCAGCGACTGGTAGGGCGGCACGGGGACGAGGTCGAGTTCGGCGTGCAGGACGGTGACGAGGGTGCCCTCGCTGCCGACCAGGGCCCGCGCGACGTCGAAGCCGCGCTCCGGCAGCAGCGAGTCGAGGTTGTAGCCGGAGACCCGGCGCGGGATGTCCGGGTAGCCGCGCCGGATGTCCGCCAGATGCCCGGCGACGAGGCGGTCCAGACCCGCGTAGATCTCGGCCCGGCGACCGCCCTCGGCGGCGATCCGCGCGCGCTCGGCCCGGGAGGTCGGGCCGACCCACATGCGCAGGCCGTCGTAGGTCTGCACCTCCAGGCGGCGCACGTTGTCGACCGTCTTGCCGTACGCCTGCGCGGACGCCCCGCAGGAGTTGTTGCCGATCATGCCGCCCAGCGCGCAGTGACTGTGGGTGGACGGCTTGGGACCGAACTGCAGACGGTGATCGGCAAGGCGCCGGTCGAGTTCGTCCAGGACGATCCCGGGCTCCACCACACACGTACGGGTGTCCGGGTCGAGAGCGACCAGGGCATGGCAGTACTTGCTCCAGTCGATCACGACGGCCGTGTTCGTCGTCTGACCGGCGAGGCTCGTGCCTCCGCCGCGGGACAGCACGGGGGCCCCGAACCGGGCGCACACCTGGACCGCGCGGGCGCCGGCCTCGACCGTGCGGGGCACGACCACGCCGAGCGGGACCTGCCGGTAGTTGGAGCCGTCCGTGGCGTAGGCACCCCTGGTGCCCGGATCGAAGCGGACCTCGGCGTCGGTCTCGGCACGCAGCGCCGCGACCAGCCGGTCCGCCGGCGCTTCGAGGACGGGTTCGCTCATGGTCCACCTCCTGGCCGACGCGGCTGTCCCTCGGGTACGGGCCATCGGGTACCCAGGAACGAGAGATCTTTCGCCTCGACGATCCGTGCCCCCATGTTGCGCTCCATCATGTCCAGGGCCGCGTCGGCCAGGTGCGGGTGGATGGAGGCGACGGCGTCCCGCGGCACGGTGACCTCCAGATGGCGGATGTGCGCGTCCAGCGCGGAGTAGAGCACGCACTGCTCGGTGACCTGGCCGCTCAGCACCACGTGTCCGGCACCCAGGCGCCACAGCAGATAGGACAGGGGTGTCTCGTAGAAGATCGAGTGGCGGGCCTTCACGACGAACAGCGACTCCTCGTCGGGCCTGATCGGCTCGATCAGGTCGGCGTGCGGCCGGGACAGCGCGGTCTCCAGCAGTTCTCCGTGGTGGGAACGCCACAGCCCGAAGTTGTCGTTCGCGTACACGACCGGCACGTGGGCCGCACGGGCCCGGCCGATCAGCTCCGCGAGGACGGGCACGACCTGCCGTGCGGAGGGCACGAGCAGTTCGGCGTCCTCGTGGTCGTATGTGTTGATCATGTCGATCACGATGAGGGCGAGACCCGCCGTCTCCGTGCTGCCGTGCATGGCCGCCACCACCGTCCGGTGCGTCAGCCGCGCAGCCGCGGCAGGACCTTCGTGCGGTAGAAGTCGAAGAAGCCCTGCTGGTCCTCGCCGATCTGCTGGACGTACACGGTGTCGAAACCCGCGTCGACGAACGCGTTCACCGCCTCGACGTGGGCGTCCGGGTCGTCGCCGCACGGTACGGCGGATGCCACCTGCTCCGGTGTGACCAGTTCGCTCGCCTGCTCGAAGTGGCGCGGGGTGGGCAGGATCTGCCCCAGTTCGCCGGGCAGTCGCTCGTTCGCCCACAGCCGGTGCGCGGTGCGGACCGCCTCCTGCCGGTCGGGGCCCCAGCACGCCTTGAAGCCGCCGTACACCGGCTTGGCGCCACCGCCACCGCGCCGGAAGCGTTCCACCAGGGCGCGGTCGGGCATCATCGTGATCAGCCCGTCGCCGATGCGCGCCGCGCTCTCCGCGGCCTGCGGGCCGAAGGCGGAGACGTCGATGGGCACCGGCTCGTCGGGCAGGGTGTACAGACGGGCGTTCTCCACGGTGTAGTACCTGCCGTGGTGGCTGATCTGCTCGCCGGTGAACAGATTCCGGATGATCTGCAGGGCCTCCTCCAGCATGGCCAGGCGCACCGGGGCCTCGGGCCAGCCGGTGCCCAGGATGTGCTCGTTGAGGGCTTCCCCGGTACCCACCCCCAGCCGGAACCGGCCGCCCAGCTGTACCGCACAGGTGGCGGCTGCCTGGGCGATCACGGCGGGGTGCGTGCGCACCAGCGGGCAGGTCACCGCCGTCTCCACGGGCAACGACACCGCCTGCGACAGGGCGCCGATCACCGACCACACGAAAGGGCTCTGGCCCTGCCGGTCGTTCCACGGGTGGTAGTGATCGGAGATCCAGAGGGCGTCGAACCCGGCCTGCTCCGCCATGCGGGCCTGGTCGACGAGCGCCGCCGGGGGGTGCTCCTCGCAGGACAGGAAATATCCGAAGTGAGCCATCTGTGCGCCTTCCTGGTGGAACGTGGCCGCGCCTTCGAGTACCCGGAGGAGCGCACCGTCGAACCCGCTCCGCACGCGGCGCCGGCCGGGCGGCGGGGATGCCCGGCCTGCGCCGCCGCGTAACGGCGCGTACGGCGCGAGGTCCGCGGTGATCCGTGGCGCCAGGAAAGCCCCGGGTGCCCGGCCCCGGCCGGCACCGCCCTGGGGCTGCGGACCAGCCCCGGGTACCCGGCCCCGGCCGGCGCCGCCCTACGGCTGCGGGCGCCACGCCGGGTGAAGGGATCGGTTGCGAGAGTGAACGCGGCCCACGCGACACTCGGCCTGGCCCGCACCCGCGGGACACCGCCGCGCCTGGCCCGCGTGCGGCACACCGCCGCGGCCACCCCGCACACCGCCGCGAAGGGGCCGTCGCCACCGCACCAGGACCCGCCCCACGACGGTGGTCACCCGGATGTGTGACCGCGGGCGGTCGCCGCCGTGGGCGCAGTCCGCCGCGATCCCGGCGAGCGCCAACCGGTTCCCCGACCGTTTCAGGACGGCGTCCGCCTGCCGGGCGGGGCGCAGCGCCTCATGGGGTGGGCCTTCCGCGTCTGGTGTCTGCCCGGCGGGGGGCGCGGGGCGGCGCCGGCGCGTGGGCGCTCCGTGCGCCCGCCGCCCGTCGCCGGGCGATCGCCGCCGTCAGCTGCTGCCGCACCGGCTGCGGCAGCGTGTCCCCGGTCACCGCGGTGACCACGTTCGAGGCAAGCCGGTGCAGCTTCGTGTTGGTGCCCTGGGAGGCCATGACCAGCACGTCCCATGCCTCGTCGGCGTTCAGTCCGAAGGAGGCCATCAGGATGCCGCGGGCCATGTCGATCTCCGGGCGGGTCTGCAGGGCGCGCCGAAGCTGGACCACCTCCGAGCGCAGGCTGTCACCGGCGCCCTCGTGCGCGTCTTCGCCGTACTCACCGAATGCGCCGTCCTCGTGCGTGACGGCGTGCGGGCCCTCCCGTGCCGGTGTGAACAGGCTGCGGGTGTCCGTGAGGGTCAGCAGCCGTTCCGCGACGGGACTGGCGGCCGTCACGGCGATCGTCTGGCCCGCCGCGAGCGCCTGCCGGCGAAGGGTCAGCAGCACATTGAGCGCGGAGCAGTCCCAGAACGTCAGATCGCCGAGATCCAGGTCCAGACAGGAGACCGGCTTGTCCAGTGCGGAGCGCAGGGTGTGCTCCAGCAACTCGGCGTCCTCGAAGCAGAGTTCTCCGACGATGCGCACGACGACATGGTCGTCGTCACCTCGCGTGACGATCGACGAGGAGATCGTTCTCGTGCAGACGGGCTCGTGCCCGTCGGTCGATCGGGTCGTGTCGGGCGGCTGCGGCATGACTGCCTCTCCGTGGGTCCTGCGTGTCCCCGCCCACCAGCGTCGCCCGCCGTGCGCAGCCCGTCAAGATATACATGAATTTTATTTCGCTCTTTTGAGTACGTGCACGCCGGGCCGTACGCTTTCCCCATGGTCGGAGTGGATGGGGTGCCCGAGCCGCACACCGGATGGACGTTCCTCACCAGCCACGCGCGTGTGCTGGCCACCATCGCCGACAACCGCACGGCGCGCATCCGCGACATCGCCGCGCGTTGCCGGCTCACCGAACGCGCCGTTCAGAAGATCATCTCGGATCTGGAGCGGGACGGCTATCTCTCCCACACCCGCCAGGGGCGCGGCAACACCTACCGGATCGACGCGAGCAAGATCCTGCGGCATCCGGCCGAGGCCGACCTGACGGTGGCCTCCCTGCTGTCGCTGCTGATCCGGGACGAGGCCGCGCGCCACGGCGTGGTGCGGCAGGCCGGGTCCGACCGGTGACCGCGCCCCGGGCCGCGACGGGCGTCAGCCGAACGCGTCGCGCAGCGCCGGCAGCAGCGTCTTCTCCGACCAGTCCAGGAACTCCGGCTGGCTGTCGCCGCCGATCTGGACGAGGGCGACGTCGGTGAACCCGGCCTGCGCGTAGGGCCGTACCGCCGCCACGAAGTCGTCCGGGTCGTCGCCGCACGGGATGGACGCGGCCACGTCGTCGGGGGTCACGAACCGGGTCGCCTGCTCGAAGGAGTCCGGGTGAGGCAGCTCCGAGTTGACCTTCCAGCCGAGCCCGAACCAGCGGAACTGCGCGTGGGCGCGGCGCACGGCGGTGTCCCGGTCGCGGTCGTGGCTCACCGGGAGCTGACCCACCCGCGGCTTGCCGGTGCCGCCGTGCCGGTCGAAGGCGTCCAGCAGACCCCTGACGGGTTCGGTGGCGACGAGCAGGTCCGCCAGCCGCCCGGCGAGCGCGCAGGACCGGTCCCCGGACACAGCGATGCCGATCGGCGGCGGCGTCTCGGGCAGGTCCCACAAGCGGGCCGACTCCACCTGGAAGTGCGTGCCGTGATGCGTCACATGGCCGCCCTCGAACAGGGCGCGGATGATCCGCACCGCCTCGTCCAGCATCTCGTGCCGCACGTCGACCGGCGGCCAGCCGCCGCCCACCACATGCTCGTTGAGGTTCTCCCCGGCACCGAGCCCGAGCCGGAACCTGCCCTCGGACAGCAGCTGCACGGTGGCCGCCTTCTGGGCCACCACCGCCGGGTGGTAGCGGACGGTCGGGCACGTCACATACGTCATCAACGGGATGGACGAGGTGGCCTGGGCCGCGGCGCCGAGGACGCTCCACGCGTACGGGGCATGCCCCTGGGAGCGCAGCCAGGGAAAGAAGTGGTCGGAGATCACCGAGAAGTCGAAGCCCGCGCCCTCGGCACGCACGACATGGTCCACCAGGTCACGCGGGCCGGACTGCTCGGTCATCATCGTGTATCCGATGTGCACCATGAAGAGCCGAGTCCCCCGGCGGACGGCCGGAAAACGACCGGACCCGCTCTTCGTTTCGGCTGACTCCCACCGGGCACCCGAGGGCGCCGTGCCTGCGCGTCGCGGGGCTGTGGCGGCCCCGCGGTGCTTGGATGCCGGTGGCGGCGTAAGGAGGCGGGCCATGACGGGGCGTACGGTCCTTGGCGCCATCGGTGAACTGGCGGCCTGGTGGGCCGGGCTCGCCCTGCTGTGGCTGGTGCTCATCAGCTCGGTCCAGCCCCTTGAGGCGGCGGTCGGCGCGGGCGCGGCGGCCCTCGGCGCGCTCGCCGCGCGGGCCGCGCGACGGGCGGTGAGGGAGCGTTGAACGGCTGGGTCCTCGCGGCGACGATCCTGCTCGGCGCGGGTCTTGCGGCGGCCGTCTGGGGCGTGGCGAGCGGGCCGCCGGCCCGCAGGGCGGTGGCACAGAACCTCACCACGTCCGTGGCCTGCCCGAGCCTGCTGCTCCTCGCCCAGGGCTACGACCGCTCCTCCTATGTGGATCTCGCCCTGCTGCTGGCGCTGCTGGGACCGGTCGGCACGCTCGTCTTCGCACGGTTGCTCGCCGAGGACCTGGCGGATTCCGGGGCGTCCGCCTGGCGGCTGACCTGGGCGGCGGCCGGTGTGGGCGCGGTCGTCGTGGCCGCCGTGTGCGTGGCCGCAGGACCGGGGCGGGCCATGGTGAAGCTCCTGGTGACCGGCGCCCTGCTGATCGGCGGGAACCTGGTCGCCTCCCGCGCGCTGGCGGGCGGCTTTCGGGGGGTGCGCGGTGGCTGACGCGTCGATCGTCGTGGTCCTGGTGCTGGTGGCCGCCGCCGCGACGGCGGCGGTCGCCACCCGCGATCCGGCCCGTCAGGCGCTCGTGCTGTCCGTGCTGGGCACCGTCCTCGCCGTGCTGTTCACCGTGGTGCAGGCCCCCGACGTCGGCCTGTCGCAACTGGCGGTCGGCTCGGCCCTCACCCCGCTGCTGATCATGCTGTCCGTGCGCAAGCTCAAGCGGCGCGCCCGGACCCGGGACACGGACGGCGAGGGATGAGCCGCCGACTGCGGCTGGCCGTGCTGGCCTGCGGCGGCGCGGGCCTCGCCGTGCTGCTGGTCCTCGCCTGCCTCGACCTGCCCTCGTTCGGCGGGCGATCGCATCCCTACGGGGAGCGGGCCGTGCGCGCCTCACTCGCCCGGCACACCGCCAACACCATCGCCTCCATCAACTTCGATCTGCGCGCCTACGACACCCTCGGCGAGATGAGCATCCTGTTCGCCGCCGTACTGGGCTGTGTGGTCCTGCTGCGGCAGGCCCGGGACGAACACCGGGCGCCGCCCGCACCCGCCGACGTGGCACCGCCCGTGGGCCGCTACGCCCTCATCGTGCTGCCCATCGCCCTGGTCGTGGGCGTCTACGTCATCGCCCACGGCCAGCTCAGCCCCGGCGGCGGCTTCCAGGGCGGGGTGGTCGCCGCCACGGCACTGCACCTGCTCTACCTCGGCGCCGACTACCGGGCCCTGGAACGCGTCCGCCCGATCGGGGCGTTCGAGGTCTGCGACGCGCTCGCCGCCGGCGCCTACCTGGTCCTTGGCCTCGCCGGCGTTCTGGCCGGCACCGCGTTCCTGGCCAACACGCTGCTGCCGTACGGCACCTTCAACACGCTGTCGTCCGGCGGCACCGTGCCCCTGCTGAACGCGGCCATCGGCATGGAGGTGGCGAGCGCCGTCGTGGTGCTGCTCGCCCGGTTCCTTGAACAGGCCGTCGAGATCGAGGAGGAGCAGGGGAGTTGAGCCGTCCGTGATGCACGTATTCCCCTATCTGGTCGCCGTCTACATCTTTCTGGCCGGCTGCCTGGGCCTGGCGACCAGCCGGAACCTGATCCACGCCGTGGGCTGTCTGTCCGTGTGCCAGTCCGCGACCTACGTCCTGCTGCTGGCCGTCGGCTACCGGGACGGCGGGACCGCCCCCGTCTTCTCCGACCTGAAGCCGGGCACCAGGCCCCTGGTCGATCCCGTCGTACAGGCCCTCACCCTCACCGACATCGTCGTGGGCGCCACCGTCACCGCGCTGCTGCTCGCACTCGTCCTGCAGATCGCCAAGCGGCACGGCACGGTCGACCCCGACGAACTGATGGAGCTGCGCGGCTGATGCACCATCTGCTCCCGCTGCTCACGGCGGTGCCGCTGCTCGGCGCCGCGGTGCTGGTCGCCACGGGCCGCCGGCTGCCGCGGCTCGCCGCGGAGAGCACCGCGTGCGCCGTGTCCGGCGGCGCCGCGGCTCTCGCGCTGGTGCTGCTGCCGCACTCCTCGCCCGCCCTCGCCGAACACGTCGGCGGATGGGGGCCCGGCATCGGCATCGTCCTGATCGGCGACGCACCGGCGCTCGGCATGGCCGCCCTCGTCGCGCTGCTCACGCTCGCCGCACTGGCGTACTCCTGGCACTACTTCGACGAGCCGCCGCGCGGCCACGCCGGTTCCTTCCCGGCCCTGATGCTGGTGTTCCAGGCGGGCATGTCCGGCTTCGCCCTGGCCGGCGACCTGTTCAACGCGTTCGTGTTCTTCGAACTGATGGGCGTCGTCGCCTACGCGCTGACCGGCTACCGGATCGACGAGGCGAAGCCCGTGCAGGGCGCTCTGACCTTCGGCGTCGTCAACTCCCTGGGCGCCTACGGCCTGTTGATGGGCATCACGCTGCTGTACGCGCGCACCGGCGAGCTGGGCATGGCCCGGATCAAAGACGGCCTGGACGCACACGGCGGCCCCGACGCACTGGCCCTCGCCGCGTTCGTGCTGGTGACGACCGGCCTGCTGGTGAAGGCCGCCGCCGCGCCGTTCCACTTCTGGCTCCCGGACGCCCACGCGGTCGCCCCCACCCCGGTGTGCATGCTGTTCTCCGGCGTCATGGTGGAACTCGGCGCGTACGGCGTCTGGCGGGTGTACACCACCGTGTTCGCCGGGCCCGGTGGCATCCCGGCGGGCGCCTTCGAGCGCGCGCTGGTGCCCCTCGGCGTGCTCACCGCGGTGACCGGCGCCCTCATGTGCTGGTACCAGCGGCACATCAAGCGGCTGCTGGCCTACTCCACGATCGCCCACATGGGTCTGTTCCTCGTCGGCATCGGCGTGCTCAAGCCGGCGGCCGAGGACGGAGTGGCGCTGTACATCCTCGGACACGCCGGGGTGAAGGCCGCGCTGTTCGCCTGCGCCGGCGTCCTCCTCGACCGGTTCGGCAGCCTCGACGAGCACGCCCTGCACGGCAGGGCCCGCCCGTTGCGCGGGGTGGGCGCGATGTTCGCGGTGGGCGCCCTCGGCCTCGCGGGCCTGCCGCCGTTCGGCACGGCCCTCGGCAAGTCGACCGTCGAAGAGGCCGTCGGCGGCCCGCTCACGGTGCTGTACGTCGCCGCGTCGGCGCTCACCGCCGCCGCGGTGCTCCGGGTCACCGCCCGGGTGTTCTGGGGCCTTGGCCCACGTCCCGAGGACTCGTCCGGCTATGAGACCACCGGCTCAGGAGAGCAGCCCGAGACCGGGGGCAGACTGCTGCGCGTCCCCGACACCATGACGGCCGTCCCGGCGGTGCTGCTGGCCGCCGCGCTCGCCGTCGGCGTGGTTCCCGGTTTCGCCGCGGCCGTGGCCCGCGGTGTCGGCCCCGCGGGCTCCGGGGACGCGCGCTGGAC
This sequence comes from Streptomyces diversicolor, assembly GCF_057537855.1. Classification (NCBI taxonomy): domain Bacteria; kingdom Bacillati; phylum Actinomycetota; class Actinomycetes; order Kitasatosporales; family Streptomycetaceae; genus Streptomyces; species Streptomyces diversicolor. The sequence goes on along the minus strand of NZ_BAAJXA010000004.1, from coordinate 62,594 downwards.
GCCGCCGGGCGTCCTGCTCGGGCTGCTGTCCACGGGGCTGGCCGCGGCCCTCGCCCGCCGCGCCGTGCTGCGTCCGCGCCGGGTGCCGGCTCCCGGCTGGGCGCAGCGCCTGCGGCGGCTGCAGTCCGGGCACGTCGGCGACTATGTGGCCTGGCTGCTGCTCGGGGCCGCCGCGCTGGGGGCGCTGGCCCTGCCGGGCGTCCTCGGCGGCTGAACCCGGACGCTCGCGTCAGTAGCCGCCCAGCAGGGTCCGTACCCGGCGCAGGGCGTCCGGCCCGGCGGCGCTGTGCCAGCGCGTCGGATCGGCCGGGCGCCGCCCCCACAGCAGCAGGACACGGGTGGCCGCGTCGCTCTCGATCGTCGCGGGGCCCTCGGGGGCGGCGAGCCGGATGCCGGCGCCGTCTGCGTCGGCGACCACCACGACGTCGTCGGTGCCCGGGGTGCGCAGCCGGCCCTCCACCCGCTCACCGGGTGCCAGCCGGGCACGGCCGCGGACCAGCAGCGGCCGGCCGACCGAGACCACGCTGTGCTCCGTCATCCACGGCTCGTCGAGCGCCCGCACCGCGGTGCTGTCGTCGCCGGTCAGGTCCCAGCGGTGCAGGATCAGTTCCTCCCGCATGTGCTCCGCGAAGAAGGGGACCTTCACGATCCGGCCCGTCCACATCACCTCCGCCTCCGGGTCCAGGTCCTGTGCCGCGGCCGCGGCGATCTCGGTGAGCCGTGCGCAGCGGGCCAGGAACGCGGCCCACAGGTCGGCGTCCGACATCCGCCGGTAGGGCGCCTCGCGTTCGAAGCCCCGGGTCTCCACGGGCGCTCCCGTCAGGAAGCCGTGCAGGACCCGGGCCAGCTCTTCGGCGTTGCCCGTCTGGTGGACCAGGATGTCGCGCACCGTCCATGCCTCGCACCATGTGCCGTCGTCGGGCCGCCGGGCCTGTACGGCGTGCACGAACGGAGCCAGCTCCGGCAGGGTCTCGTCGACGTGAGAGGGAATCATGCGCCATGGGTTCCGGCCAGGCCCCCCGGCCAAACCCACCGGGCCACGGTCACCTCCCGACGCGCGGCACGGACGGGGGCGTGCCCGGCACGGCGACCGCACGGGGCGGGCGCGCGGAAGTGGTTGCGGTGTATGCCGTGTCCGGCGACGGGCCGGTGATCCTGTGCGTGGCCGGGGGCAGCGCTCTGCTGACCGTGGCGATCGGCGCGTCGCGCGGTGGGCCCTGCGTGGTGTCGGGGTTCGCCGGCGTGGCGCCGGTTTCGTCGCATGGCCGGCGGGACAGGGCACCGGCCGTCCGGCGTACGCTGCGATGCGCGGGCGCGGGGGGCGCGCGGAAGTGGTTGCGGTGTATGCCGTGTCCGGCGACGGGCCGGTGATCCTGTCCGTGCCCGGGGGCAGCGCTCTGCTGACCGTGGCGATCGGCGCGTCGCGCGGTGGGCCCCGCGCGGTGTCGGGGTTCGCCGGCGCGGCGCCGGTTTCGTCGCATGGCCGACGGGACACGGCACCGGCCGTCCGGCGTACGCTGCGATGCGCGGTCCGCGTCCGGCGGCGCGTCTGGAGGCGGAAGGAGCAGCGCGGATGCCGCTCAGCGTGCGGGAACTCGTCGCGCGGCGGGAGTTCGGTCTCACCGTGGCCGCGGGCACGGCCGGGCTCGGCCGTGCCATCAGCTGGGTGCACGCGAGCGAGGTGCCCGACCCCACGCCCTGGCTGGAGGCGGGCTCGCTGGTCCTGATCACCGGTGTCGGACACCCGGGACCGCAGTCCGTGGCGGCGACGGCGCGCAGGCTCGCCGACACCGGGGCGGCGGCCGTCGGGATCGCCGTCGACCTCGTCTACGACGCCGTGCCGCAAGAAGTCGTCCGGGTCGGCGAGGAGACCGGGCTGCCGGTCCTCATGGTGCCGTACGCCACCCCGTTCGTGGCGCTGTCCCAGGCGGTCGCGGACCGGATCGCCAGCGAGGAACGCTCGGCGCTGCGGCGCGCCCTGCGCGTCTATCCGCGGCTGACGGCCGCGGCGCTGGAGCAGGGCGCCGTGCGCGGCGCGACGCGCGAACTGGTCAAGGAGTACGGCGGCTGGGCGGCCGTCACCGACCCGGCGGGAAACGTGCTCACGGTGGCCCCGCGGTCCGCCGCCCGGGCCGCCGAACGGACCGCGGCCGACGCCGTGTGGTCCGGCCGGTCGCTGTCCGCCGTCGACCTCGCGGGGCACCTCGTCGGCCACACCCTGGGCGCGGACACCGTGCGGGGACGGCTGCTGCTGTGGCGCGCCGAGCCGTTCACCCGCACCGACCACACGGTCGCGGCGGCCGCCTCCTTGATCACCTACGACCTCGAACAACGGCGCAGGTCGCGAGCCGAGGCGCGGCGGGCCGACGCGGACACCCTGCGCGAGGCGCTGCGCGACGAGGCGGACCCCGCAGCGGCCACCCGGCTGGTCTCGGCCTGGGGGATCGACCCCGCGGACGTCACGGTCGTCGTCCTGCACCCCGACCCGCACGCCCCGGACGAGACACGGCCCGCGGCCGGCGCGCACCGCCACGACGTGCACCTCGTGCTCACCGACTACGCCCACCCGGTCCTCGCCGCGACCTCGGACGTCGGGGAGACGGTCCTGCTGACCTCCCGCCCCGAACCGCTGCTCGCCAGTCTGCGGGACGCGGACTCGCCGCTCGGCCAGGCGTGCCCGGGTCCCGCGGGGGTGAGCGAGGCGGTGCCCGCGCACGCCCTGGCACAGGGGCTGCGCCAGGCCAGGCAGGCGCTCGCCATCGGCCGCACCGAGGGCCGGTCCGTCACCCGCGTCCGCGACCTCGGCGCGATCGAACTGCTGCTGGCCTCCGCCGAACGGTCGGTGCCGGAACTCCTGGTCACCCGGCTGGTCGACCCGCTCCGCCGCGCCGAGGCCGAGCGCGGTGTCCCGCTGGTCGCGACGGTGCGGGCCTTCCTCGACCACAACGGCTCCGTGGCGCGTGCCGCCGCCGAACTGGGCGTGCACCGCCACACCCTGCACCATCGCCTGGGCGTGGTGCGCAAGGTGCTCGGCCGCGACCTCGACGCGGCGTACGTACGGCTGGAACTGTCCCTGGCGCTGGCCGCTCACGCCCTGCGCGAGGAGGGCACCGGCTGAGTCGCCACCGGCTCGTGCGCCGCCGACGGCGCCGCGTTCGGGTCGGGCAACTCCTCGAAGTGCAGGGCGGCGAGGGCCGGATCCGGCCGGGTGACCAGGCTCACGGCCACGAAGACGACGAGGGCGGCGGCCATCCCGTACATGACGGGCTCGTTCGCGTAGAGCCCGGAGACCGCCATGAACGCCACGCACACCACCGAGCCGGCCAGCAGCGAGGCGATGGCCGCCGGTGTCGTGGAGCGCCGCCAGAACATCGCCCCGACGACGGGCACGAGCAGGGCCGCCGCCAGCAGATCGGCCGCCACCGTCACCGCGCCGACCACACTGTCCACGGCGTACGACACCGCGAGCGCCACCACACCCACCGCGAACAGGACGATCCGGTTGGCGCGCACACTGCTCAGCCGGGCGCCGCCGAGCGGGCGCAGCACATCGTTGGTGAGCACCGTGGACGCCCCGATCAGCAGGCCGCTCGCGGTGGACATCGACGCGGCGAGGGCGGCGGCCACCACCAGCCCGAACAGCCCGGCGGGCAGCACCAGCGAGGCGATCCGGGCGTAGGCGTCGTCCGGGTTGGCGAGGTGCGGCAGCAGCACCCGGCCCGCCGTGCCGATGAGCGCGCCGGCCAGGCCGTACAGCGCGCAGTACAGGCCGGAGACGACGGCGCCCCAGCGGGCGACCCGTTCGGAGCGCGCGGTCAGCAGCCGCTGCCAGTTGCCCTGGTCGATCAGGAACCCGAAGAAGAAGAGCAGGAAGTAGGCGCCGATGGTGCCCACCCCGATACCGGTGGGCGAGAAGAAGCTGCCGGGCAGCCGGTCCCGCATCTGGGCGAGGCCGCCCGCCCGGTGGATCACGAGCGGCAGCAGGACCACGAAGACCCCGAGCGTCTTGACCAGGAACTGCACCACGTCGGTGAGGGTGATCGACCACATGCCGCCGGCGACGCCGTACAGCATGATCGTGGCCCAGCCGATGAACGCGGCCGTGCCCGGCGAGACCCCGAAGACCACGGTCAGCACCGTGCCGATGCCGATGATCTGACCCACGCCGACCATCAGCGTGTAGAAGACGACGATGACCGAGCCGAGCAGCCGCGACGGGCCGCCGAAACGCCGGCTCATCGCGTCGGGCACCGTGTAGACGCCGCTGCGGAACAGGGTGCCCGCGAAGCACACCCCGATGGCGGCGATGCCGATCGCGAGCGAGAGCACCAGCACCATGCCGGAGATCCCGTACTGGTAGCCGAGGCTGACGCCGCCCACGGTGGACGCCGCGCCCAGCACCACCGTGCTCATGGCGGAGGTGTACATGAACGGCCCGAGGCGCCGCCCGGCGACCGTGAAGTCCTCACGGGTGCGGCTGCGGCGCATGCCGAGGTAGCCGGCCCCCACCATCACCAGCAGATACAGCAGGACGATGAGCTTGTCGATCATGCCGGTGCCCCTTCGCCGGACGCTGCGGCGAGCCCGCCGTGGACGACGAAGTGCGCGACGAGGTAGGCGGCCAGGTTGGCGGTCCTGTCGTTGACGTCGGTGAGCGGATTGACCTCGGTGAGCACCATGGCGTCGCTGTACGGGGCCAGCCGCTGCACCAGGTCGAGGGCCTGGTGTGAGGTCAGGCCGCCGGGCTCGTGGGCACCGGCACCCGGGGCGTGCGCGGGGTCGACGCAGTCGATGTCGAAGGCCAGCAGCACCCGGTCCGCGGCGGCGACGTGGGCGAGCACGTCGGCCGCCACGGCCTCGGTGCCGCGCCGGTGGATCTCGGCCGCCGGGATGTTGCGCAGTCCCGCCTCCTCGCGGAAGGCGAGGGACGACGGGAAGTTGAAGTGCCGGGAGGCGAGCTGGACGCTGGCGCGTACGTCGACGTTCGCCAGTTCGCCGGCCCGGCGCATTCCCGACGAGTGGCTGTACCGGCCCTGCTGCTCGTTCTCGTCGAGCAGATCGAGATGGGCGTCGAGGTGGACGACGGCGACCGTGCCCGCGGTGGACCGGGCGAGCCCGCGCGCCGCCGGATACAGCAGACAGTCGTCGCCGCCCAGCAGCACGGGCGTGCGCCCGGCGGCGAGGGTGTCCGCGACGGCGGCGGTCGCGGCGTCCAGCGTGGCCTCCAGGTCGTGCGCGACGGTGGGCACGTCGCCGCCGTCGGCCAGCAGGTCCTCGGGGAACGGATGGAGGGCGGCGTGGTCGAGGCAGTAGATCCGCCCGTCCTCGCGTCGTTGCAGGATCCAGGCCATCGCGGCCCGGATCCGGTCGGGTGCGTAACGGCTGCCGGGCCAGCCCAGTGTGGCGGCGCCGTCGTAGGGCGCGCCGAGCAGGGTGAAACGGCGGTCGGTGCGGGGCAGGGGTCGGGCGGTCATCTGGCTCCTCACGCACTCGTGGCCTGCAGGGTGTGCTGCTTTCGCCACGTCGCGAACGCCACGGAGCACGGTACGTCGGTTGGCCACAGATCGTCCTCGCCGCCGCCCGTGCGCAGCCCCGGCCCGGATGTCGAATGAGCAAGCCGTCCACTGGCCCACATGGCGATGGACGGCACCACGGAGGCGATGCCGCCGCGTACACGGTGCCCGACTTGAATGAAGATGTGCCGACCGCCAGATGAAGCACCCACCCCGGCGGCAACCTTGGAGGCGGTGCGCTCCCGTGCGGGTGACGGCCGCCTCCCGGCGCGAGGTCTCAGGACTTGGGCTGAGTGAAACGGATGCTGTTGCCGAAGGGGTCGCGCAGTCCGCAGTCGATGCCGTACGGGCGCTCGGTGGGCTCCTCGGTGAACTCCACGCCCCGGCCCAGCAGCGTCTCGTACGTCTTGCGGCAGTCGTCCGTGCTGAAGATGAGATGGCCGCCCGCCGCGCCCTTGGTCAGCAGCGCGCGGACCTGCTGGGCCGTCTCCTCGGACAGGGCCGGCGGCCCCGGCTTCTCCAACCGCAGCAGGAACATCGCACGCTCGACGCGACGGCGCTGAAGGTAGCGGTGCGGTGTCTCGCCGAACGTCGCCCGGAAGGTGCGGGCGAAATGCGCCGGGGACACATGGGCGATCCGCGCCAGCGCGGCGACGTCCAGCGGCTGCGCGTAGGCGCGGTCCATGGCGTCCCGGGCCCGCAGCATGCGGCGGTTGGTCTCCTCGGCGGCGCGGCTCACGACGCCATCACATCACGGCGCCCCGCCCTCCGAGCCGTCGCCGTGGGCCCATCATTTTGCATGTCTCTGCATTTTTTCAGTAGTGTGCAAGATGTGGAGAAGCGGGAGCGCCCCGTCGGGCTGCGTGAGCAGAAGAAGAGAGCGACCCGGCACGCCCTGTTCGAGGCGGCGATACGACTCGCGGCCGACAACGGCGTGCAGCAGGTGACGGTCGAGGCGATCAGCGAGCGGGCGGGCGTCTCACCGCGGACGTTCTTCAACTACTTCAAGTGCCGTGAAGACGCGTTCGTCATGGCCGACCCCGAGGTGGGGGAGCGGATCCGGCAGGCGGTGCGCGAAGCCCCCGCCGAGCGCTCCGCGCTGGACGTGCTCCGGGAGGCCATGGCCGAACAGATCGCCGGCATGGAGCTGGATCGCGAACTGTGGTCGCTGGTCGCCCTGGTGCTCTCCCGCTCCCCGGAACTCACCTCCCGGCTGCTGTCCCTGCAGGCGGAGGAGGAGCGGGCGCTCGCCGAGGCGTTCACGCTGCGGCTGGGCGCGCAGGGCACGACCGGCCCCCGGGCCGCGCTGTACGCCACGCTGCTCGCCTCGCTCAGTACCGCCGCGATCCGCGTCGCGATGACGCACTGGTACGAACACGACGGCGACACCGCGTTCCTCGACGTCTTCCACCAGGTCTTCGATCAGCTCGCCGCGGGGTTCGTCCGCCCCCTCGACGAGTCCTGAACCGATTTCTTCCCGTCCTTCGAAGGATCACCCGTGAGTGCTGTGAGCGCCGAGGCGCCCCCTGTCCAGATGCAGTCCCGTCAGATACTCCAGGCCATGTCCGGACTGATGGCCGGCATGTTCGTGGCCATTCTGGCCGGAACCGTCGTCTCCAACGCGCTGCCCCGGATCATCGCCGACCTCGGAGCGAGCCAGTCCTCCTACACCTGGGTGGTCACCGCCGAACTGCTCGCGATGACGGCCACCGTGCCGCTGTGGGGCAAGCTCTCCGACCTGTTCAACCAGAAGCTGCTGCTCCAGCTCTCGCTGAGCCTCTTCGTCGTCGGCTCCCTGGTGGCCGGCTTCTCCCAGGGCGTCGGCCTGCTGATCGTGAGCCGTGTCATCCAGGGCATCGGCGCGGGCGGTCTCACCGCGCTCGCCCAGGTGGTCATGGCCGCCATCATCCCGCCGCGTGACCTCGGCCGCTACGGCGGCATCTTCGGCGCGGTGTTCGCCGTCGGGACCGTCGCCGGCCCGCTGGTGGGCGGCGTACTGGTGGACACCGACTGGCTGGGCTGGCGCTGGTGCTTCTTCATCGGCATCCCCTTCGCGCTGGCCGCCATCGTCATCCTGCAGCGGACGCTGCGGCTGCCCACCGTGCGCCGTGAGGTGCGGATCGACTGGCTGGGCGCCTTCCTCATCGTCGCCGGTGTCTGCGCCCTGCTGATCTGGACCTCGCTCGCCGGCAACGAGTTCGCCTGGGCGTCCTGGCAGACGGCCGCGCTGACCGTCACCGGCGCGGTGCTGCTGGCGGGAGCGGTCTTCGTGGAGTCCCGGGCGGCCGAGCCGGTGATCCCGCTCACCGTCTTCCGCAACCGCACCGTCACGCTCACCACCGTGGCCAGCTTCTTCGTCGGTCTCGCCATGTTCGCCGGGTCGGTCTTCCTCGCCCAGTACTTCCAGGTCGCACTCGGCAAGTCGCCCACGGTCGCCGGCCTGATGAGCCTGCCCATGATCGGTGGCCTGCTGGTCTCCTCCACCGTGGCCGGACAGATCATCAGCCGCACCGGACGCTGGAAGGCGTTCCTGATCGCCGGCGGCGTCGTGATGAGCGCAGGCCTCGCCCTGCTGTCCCTGCTGGACTCCGACACCGGATTCGCAGTGCTCAGCCTCTACATGGCCGTCCTGGGCATCGGGGTCGGCATGCTGATGCAGAACCTCGTGCTGGCCGCGCAGAACGACGTGGCCGCGCACGAGTTGGGCGCCGCCACCTCCACGCTCTCCTTCTTCCGCAGCCTCGGCGGCACCGTCGGCACCAGCGTCCTCGGTGCCCTGCTGGCCAACCGGGTCGCCGACGAGATCGCCAAGGGGCTCAGGGACCTGCCCGCCGAAGCCGCCCAGGGCGCCGCGGCCGGCGGTCACGGCGCCGTCCCGGACATGACGGCCCTGCCCGAGCCGATGAAGGGCGTGGTCGAGCACGCCTACGGCGTGGCCACGGGTGATCTGTTCCTGATGGCCCTCCCGTTCGCGGTACTCGCGCTGATCGCGGTGCTGTTCGTCAAGGAGGCGCCGCTGAAGACGACGACGGCGTTGCAGCGCAGGGCCGAGGAGGAGACGCAGCGGTCTTCCGGACTCGCGCACTGACGCGCCCGCGCGACCGTGACGGGCGGGCCGGCCGGCCCCGCGCCGACGGGGCGGTGACCTTCGGGTCCCGCCCCGTTCCGCTCGGTCGGGCGGTCCCTTGAGGGGTTCGTGCGAGGGCAGGTCCCCTTCGCCGCGGCGGGTACGCGCGTGCCGGCCCGGACGCGGCCCTTCAGAGGCCGGACTCGCGGGGTGACACCCTGGCCCGGCGGTCGGTCAGGGGCCGACGCGGTGGTGCGGTCCTCGGCCGGGTTCGGATCAGACCGGGGGGAATTCGGCGATGTCCGGCAGGTCGGGATCGAGGTCCGGGCGGCGCAGCGGGCCCATCAGCGCGCAGTCGACGTCCACCACCCCCTCGACCCCGCGCACCAGCCGGGCCACCACGGGTACGAGCGTGCTGTCCCGGACCCGGCCGGAGAGCGTCACGACACCGTCGTGCACCTCGACCCGCAGCGATTCGGGCGGCGTCACGAACAGCCGCCCCACGACGTCACGGCGCACCTCCTCGGCGATCTCCTCGTCGTCCCGCAGGAACACCTTGAGCAGATCGGACCGGCTGACGATGCCCGTGAGCACGCCGGCGGCGTCGACGACGGGCAGCCGTTTGATCCCGTTGCGGGCCATGATCCGGGCGGCCAGGGCCAGCGTCGCGCTCCCGGCCACCGTGACGGCGGGCGCGGTCATCAGCCGGTCCGCGGTGACCGCGGCCGCCTTGGCGGCGGCCGAACCGTCCGCCGCCCGCCCGCCAAGGGCCGGATCGCCGCCCCTGGCCTCTTCCTTCGGCAGCAGATCGGCCTCGGAGACGACACCGACGACCCGTCGCTCGTCGTCCAGCACCGGCAGCGCCGTCACCCCCCACTGGCGCAGGGTCCGCACGATGTCCTTGAAGGAAGCCTTCGCCTTCACGGCGACGACCTTGCGGGTCATCACATCACTGACGGCGTAGCGACGGCCGGTCATCTCGACCTCCCGGGCTGCTCGGAATCGTCGTCCCACACTCCAGGCTCGGCCGGCACGCCCGCGACGGCATGGGCCGGGTGGTCCACACCGGGACCGCGCGGCTCCCGCACCCCGTGGGGCCGAAGGCCCCCGGAAGGGGCCGAAGGGCCCTCGTGCCGTTCAGGTCCGGGGTGCGACGGTGAAATCGGCGCCACGTGCCGCGGCACCCGGCGGCTCCCGAAAGGCGGTGGGGACGATGACACTCCCCGTGGTGGTGGGCGTGGACGGATCGGATTCGTCCCTGCTCGCGGTCGACTGGGCGGTGGACGAGGCGTACCGGCACGGCGTTCCGCTCAGGCTGATCCACGCCTCCCTCTGGGAACGCTACGAGGGCGCCATGCCCTCGGCCGGCCCGGGACGCCCCGGCGAACAGGTGCTGGCCGAACACCTCGTGGCCTCCGCGGCCGAACGCGCCGAGCGGCGCAACCCCGAGGTCAAGGTCACCACCGACATCCTGCCCGACGATGCCGCCGCCGCCCTCGTCCGGGCCGCCGACGGCGCCTTCGCGCTCGTCGCAGGGTCGCGTGGCCGCGGTCAGCTCAAGGGGATGCTGCTGGGGTCGGTCGGCCTGGCCGTGGCGGCCCGTGCCCCGTGCCCCGTGATCGTGGTCCGCGGCGACCGCGCGGGCATCGCCGGGACGCACGAGCGGATCCTGCTCGGTCTGGGAAGCGCCGAGACGACGCACGAGGCGGTGCGGTTCGCCTTCCGTGAGGCCGAGGCGCGCGGCTGCGTCCTCGACGTCGTCCACGCGTGGCGCTCCGCCCGCGACACGACCCGCGGGCCCGGGCCTCGACCGGACGACCCGCACGCCGGCGAGGAACGGGTCGTCGCCGCGTTCGACGCGCCGCTCGCGGACGCGGCCGGACAGTACCCGGGCGTCCGCACCCGGCGTGCGGCGCCCGAGGGACCGGCCGGCAAGGTCCTGGTGGACCGGTCCGCGGCCGCCGATCTCGTGATCGTCGGCGCGCGGCACCGGACAGCGGGCCTCTTCGGGCTCCAGCTCGGCCGGGTGAACCACGCGCTGCTGCACCACGCGCAGTGTCCGGTCGCGGTCGTGCCGCAACGCTGAGCGCTCCGCTGGACATGCCGCGCCATGCCGTGGGTCGTCTGCGGCGCCGTCGTGGCTGGTCGCGCGGTTCCCCGCGCCCCTTCGGGGCGCTCCCACGCCCGCGTGGGGGCGACGCGGCCCTGCCCAGACGACCGTGCGGTTCAGACGACCCTGCGGCTCAGACCACCGTGCGGCTCAGAGCACCGTGAGCACGTCGGTCACCGGACGGCGTGGGCTCGGCCGGCCCTCGGGTCCGTAACCGAGCCTGAGCACCATCTGCACATGGGCCATGGCCGAGAGGGGGTCGCGGGCCACCCACCGGAGGTCTTCCCATTCCAGCGGCTGGGAGGTCAGCGAGGCGACCAGCCCGTCCGTGGTGGCCCGAAGCAGCACGCGCTCCAGTGCCTGCCCGGCGCGAAGCCAGTCCGCGGGCCGGTCGCCGGCCGTGCCCAGGAGGGCGATCCGCGGGTTCTCCTCGAAGGTCGCCCAGCGGCGTCCGGGCACCGAGCGGCCGTCGGCGAAGTCGCGTACGGGCGTCGTCCACTGCCGTGGGCGGGGCCCGAACGCCTCGGCGGGGATGCCGTCGGCCGTCTCCGCGCCGTCCGGCGGCCCCGTCCGGGCCCAGCGCGTCGTCTCGCCCCGCATCTCCGGGTCCAGCGCCTCCCGGCCCTCGGCGTCCCGCACCAGCTCCAGGATGGACCGTACGTGCCAGGCGCTCGGGAAGAGCAGTTGCGCGCCCTCCGCGCGGGCCGCGTCACACAGCCGCTCCGCCACCGGGGCCGGGATCTCCTCGGCCCGGAAGGGCAGCCTGCTGCAGTGGCGGCGGCGGATGGCCGGCTCCAGCGGGGCCAGCGACTCGTCGCGGGGCGCGGCACGGTTCAGGTCCACCTCCGCCAGCAGTTCGGTGTCGACGGGGTCGGGCAGCAGCCGCACGGCCGGCGCCCGTCTCGCGGCAGCGGCGGCCACGCGCAGGTTGAACAGCGCCGCCCCGCAGCCCACGTGCAGACCCCGTTGGTCCGGATCCGTGCGCGGCAGGGCGCGCCGCAGGTCGGCGTACAGGCGCAGGACGCCGTCGGCGCGCAGGAAGCGGAACCTCCATGGCTGCGCGTTGTGCAGCGACGGCGCCGCCGTGGCCGCCGCGACGAGCGCGGTGACGGCGTGCGTGTCCGGGGAGTGTGCGGTCACGGCGGCCACCCTTCAGCCGGGAGGGCCGGCTGCGGCCCGGACCACGCCCGCGCCGCGCCCGGCAGGAGGAGGAGTTCTCCGTGGATGTTTCCGCCCCCAGTGTGCGAGCCGCGTACGAGGCGGGGGAGGGGCCGCCCGGACCCGACACGGGGACGAGTGGACCATCCGGGCCTCGTGCCCGCGCCCGCGGCCCTGCCCGAAGCGGCGCGGGGCCGGACGGGCCCGCTCGGCAGGGCCCGGTCGGACGGCGTGGGGCCGCCCTCCGCCTGCGGAGACGGCCGGGGACGTGCGAGCGTAGGAGCGGGGAGTACCGCGCCGGGCGCGGCCCGACGAGAGGCGGTGAGGGTGATGCGTCTGCCCCTGGTCGTAGGCGTCGACGGATCGGACTCCAGCCTGCAGGCGGTGGACTGGGCGGCCGACGAGGCGGTGCGGCACGCGGATCTGCCCCTGCGGCTGGTGCACGCGTCGCTCTGGGAGCAGTACGAGGGCGACATGCCCTCGACCGGCGACCCGGGGCCCGTCCCACCGGCCGGCGCCGACCGGATCGTGACGGCCGCAACGGCGCGCGCCCTGCGCCGCGCCCCCGCGGTCAGGGTCGAAGCCGTGGTCCTGGCGGAGGACCCGGTGTACGCGCTGCTGAGCGAGGGCCACAACGCCACCGCCGTGGTGACCGGTTGCCGGGGCCGGGGGGAGATACCCGGCCTGCTGCTCGGCTCGGTGGGACTGGCCGTGGCCGGCCACGCGGACGGGCCGGTGATCGTGGTCCGCGGCACGGCCGAGGGCGTCGCAGGTGCGCACGGACGGATCGTGCTCGCGGTCGGGGAGCCGGGGACGAGCGGCGAGGCGGCGCGCTTCGCGCTGTGCGAGGCCGCGGCACATCACTGCGCCCTCGACGTGGTCCGCACCTGGCTCTGCCCGGCGCACCGGGCCGCCCGGCATCCCCTGCTCGTGGGGGACCGGGATCATGGACACGAGGAGCCTGCGGTCACGGCCGCGGACTGTGAGGAGCAGGCGTCCGCGCTCGTCGACGACGTGCTGCGCCATCCCATGAGCGAGTACCCCCAGGTGCGGGTGCACCGCCGTGTCCTCGAAGGACCGGCGCGCCAGGTGTTGCTCCACCGGTCCCGCGCCGCGGATCTGCTGGTCCTCGGCGTACGGCGCAGGAACGGTGACGGAGGACTGCAACTGGGCCTGGTCGCGCACGCGCTGCTGCACCACGCCCTGTGCCCCGTGGCCGTCGTACCGGACTTTCCGTGACCGCCGCCCACCCGCGCGCGGCCCGAACGGCGACGACGGCGCGGCGGGCGAGGTCCAGCACGCCCTGACCGACCGAGCGCGCTCCAGCCCGCCTTCGCCGACCGAGCCCGTGCGCGGGGGAGCGGCGGCGGTCCGAAGGAGCGCCGGTGGCACCCGGCGCGGCTACCGCGGCTGCTGTTGCGGCGCGGCGCCTTCCCGTGCGAGGTCGAACTCCACGTCCACCACGCCCTCCACGGCCCGCACCAGGCGGGCGGCCACGGGCAGCAGGGAGGTGTCGCGGACCGTGCCACTCAGTGTGACCACTCCGTCGCGCACCTCGGCCCGGACGGCCGACGGCGGCGGGAAGAGGTACGACACGATCTCCCGGCGCACCTCCTCGGCGATGTCGTCGTCCTCGCGCAGGAACACCTTGAGCAGGTCGGCCCGGCTGACGACGCCTTGCAGCAGCTGGAGGTCGTCGACGACGGGCAGCCGCTTGACCCGGGCGCGCGCCATGATGCGCGCCGCCTCGGCCAGGGTCGCGTCGGCGCGGACGGTGACCGGGGGCGAGGTCATCAGTTCGGCCGCGGTGACCGCCTCGGCCTTGGCCAGGTCGGCGGGCCGGCGCAGCCGGAGGTAGCCCACGTCCGGGTCGTCGCGCAGTTCCTCCGTGGGGAGCAGATCGGCCTCGGAGACCACACCGACCACCCGGCCCTCGCCCTCGATCACGGGCAGTGCGCTGACCTTCCAGTCCCGCATCAGCCGCACCATCTCCTTGAACGGGGCCCGGGGGCCGATGGCGGCGACCGTGTGGGTCATGACGTCACTGACGATGTGGGGAGCGCCGTACATGCTGACCGCCTCGGGTCACTCGCGGGCGGATGTGCCACTTCCAGCGTGGACCGGCACCGCCCGACGAGCCAAGGGCCGCCCGGCCCGCCCACGGGACCATTCGGACCGAGCGGCAGCGCCCGCGGGGCGGACGGGTCAGGCCGGGTGGCAGTGTCCGCGGGCCGGGTCGGGCCGTTCGGGCAGGGTGGCGGAGCCGACGGGGCGGATCGGTCAGGCCCGGCCGCTGAAGCCGGCGGGCCGGGCAGTTCGGGCCGGGTGGCAGTGCTGGCGGGCCGGGCTGGTCAGGCCGAGTGGCGGAGCCGACAGGGCGGGCCGGTCGGGCCGGTCGGGCCGGGTGGCAGCTCCTGCGGGAAGGGCTGGTCAGGCCGGGTGGGTGAAGCCGGCGGGGCGGGTCGGTGCCGGGCGGTGGTGCCCGTGGGGCGGGCCGGTCACGCCGGGTGGCGGAGTTCGCCGGACGGGGCGGTCAGGCCGCTCTCGGTCCTCGGGGGCGTCCCATCAGTTCCCACTCCCGGTCCCAACGGGCCATGCGCCGCCGGTCGAGCCGTGCTCGCGCGACGGCTCCCGCGCCCAGCGCCGGTGCCGCCACGAAGCACGCGGCCGCGGTGCCGTAGAGACCGGCTTCGACGGCCGCCATGGCGCGGCCCGGCGGCTGCGTGGTCAGCCGGCCTCGGTCGTCCTGCCAGACCACCACCCGGGCGCCGCTCTTCAGCCCCGCCTCGACCAGCGTCGACCCGGTACGCGAGGTGCCGTCCGGTGCGGTCCAGCGCACGGAGTCCCGGACCCGGCCGCTCGCCGTCCAGGCGGTCACCGCGGGAGCGTCGGTGAGCAGGACGGCCCGGACAGGATGCCGGTGGGCGCGCTGCCGCGCCAGCATGTCCGCGGCGGCATGGGCACTCACCGCCCCGGCGACCGCCCCGCCGACCACCACCACGACCCAGACGGCCAGGACGATCCATGCCTCGACGACGTCCTCGCGCCGCCGCAGCGGATTGCTCCGCCACCGCCACAGCCGCCGTGTCGCCCTCATCGCGGAACACCCCACTCCCCGTCGCCCGTCGTCTCGCCGCGGTGCTGCCTCGACGGTGCGCCCGACGGCGCCGCCGCTGCCAGGGGCCGATGGAGCCACCGCCGGCAGACGGACGGCCCACTTCCGGCGCCGGCGAGGGGGCCATGGGTCCCGGCGTGCGGCCGCGCGGGGCGGCCGATGGGCGGACCGGCGGCGGGCCGGGGCCGGTCGGCCCAAGCGCGGGCCCCCGCGCACCGCACAAGCTGAGACTGCGGGGCGGCCCCGGCACCGTGCCGGGTCCGCGACAGCGTCCTCGGCCGGGTCCGCCGGATGCGGGCCCCGCGACCGGCCCCGAAGAGGTGAGGAGCGTCATGAAAGGCTTCGTCTTCCACGGCCCCGGACAGGCGTCCTGGCAGGACGTCCCGGATCCGGACATCAAGGAACCGACCGACGCGATCGTGCAGGTCGGTGCCGTCACGATCTGCGGGACCGACCTGCACATCCTCAAGGGGGACGTGCCCGAGGTGCACTCCGGGACGGTGCTCGGCCACGAGGCCGTCGGCGAGATCGTCGAGGTCGGCAGCGACGTGCGCACCGTCCGGCCGGGAGACCGGGTGCTCGTCTCCTGCATCACCTCGTGCGGCCGGTGCCGGTTCTGCCGGGAGGGCGGCTACGGCCAGTGCCTCGGTGGCGGCGGCTGGATCCTCGGCCATCTCGTCGACGGCACTCAGGCCGAGTACGTGCGCGTGCCCTACGCCGACCTGTCCGTGCACGCGCTGCCGGGCGGCGTCCGCAGCGAGGACGCCGTGCTGCTCGCGGACATCTTCCCGACCTCCTACGAAGTGGGCGTGCTCAACGGGCGCGTACGTCCCGGCGACACCGTGGCCGTCGTGGGCGCAGGTCCCATCGGGCTCGCCGCGATCGTCACGGCACGCCTGTTCGCACCGGAGCGGATCATCGCGGTGGACCTGGCCCCGTCCCGGCTGGAGGCGGCACGCCGGTTCGGCGCCGACGCGGTCGCCGACGGCCGTGAGGACCCCGCCCAACTGGTCGCCGACCTCACCGACGGGCTCGGGGCCGACGTGGTGATCGAGGCCGTCGGCGTGCCGGACAGCTTCGAACTGTGCACCCGCATGGTCCGCCCCGGCGGGCATGTGGCCAACGCCGGGGTGCACGGCAGGCCGGCCACGCTGCACCTGGAAGAGCTCTGGAGCAAGAACGTGACCATCACGACCGGGCTGGTGGACACCTACTCGACGCCCACGCTGCTGCGGATGGCCGCGGCCGGCCGGCTGCCGACCGGTGAGCTGGTCACCCACACCTTCCCGCTGGACCACATGGAGGAGGCGTACGACGTCTTCTCCCGGGCGGCCGACACGGGCGCGCTCAAGGTGGTGCTGGGCGGGGAGCAGCACGAACTCGCCGTTCCCACGGCCCGACCCGAGGGGCTGGCGGGACCATGAGCGAACGGACGACTGCGGGCACGGGCACGGCGCCCGCGAAGCCGCTGGGCGATCTGGGCCGGCGCCTGACCGCGCGGCGGATACAGGTCGGCCTGAGCCGGCGGGAGGCCGCCGCGCGCGCGGGCATGGCCACCAGCTATCTCGGCCACCTGGAGGACCATCCCGGCGCGGCGCCCAGCACGGGCGCGCTGCTGCGGCTGGCCGAGGCACTGGAGACCACCGTCACCGACCTGAGCGGCGGCACCGTCGACCTGCCGGCCGGTACCGGACGCGCCGGACGGTCCCCGGAGTTCACCACACTGCGCCCGGGGGAGTGCCGGGCCCTGCTCGCCTCGCACGGAGTGGGGCAGATCGCGGTTCCCACCTCGTCGGGGCCGGTGATCGTACCGGTCAACTACAGCGTCGTGGACGAGGCGATCGTCTTCCGCACCGCGCGCGGCGCGACACCGGCGCTGGGCGACGGCTGCCGGGTGGGCTTCGAGGTCGACCACATCGACGAGGCGTTCAGCCAGGGCTGGAGCGTGCTCGCCCGCGGAACCGCACGGGTGGTGACGGACCCGCGGGAGCAGCGCCGGCTGACGCGGCGTGCGTACAGCGCGCCCTGGGCGGGCGGCTCCCGCAATCTGTGGGTGCGCATCCATCCCTTCACCGTCTCCGGACGCCGGATCACCGTGTGAGCCCGACGCCCCCGTGCGCCGCCGGTGTGTCGCTCCCGACCCCCGCGTGCCGCCGGCCCGGCGGGAACTACGCCGGGAACTGCGCGGGGACCAAGCGGGTCCAGTGAAGTCCGCTGCGGTTCGACAGCGCCCCGAAGACGAAGGGGCGCGGGGCTGTGTCCAGCGGAGCGCTCAGGCGTCGGGCGCGGTGAGCCGGCAGTCCACTCTCACCACGCCCTCGACGCCGCGTACGAGCCGGACGGCCAGCGGAATCCGACTGCCGTCCGGGACGCGTCCGGTCAGGGTCGCGACGCCGTCGGTGACCGTGATGTGCACGGGCTCGACGGGCGCCGGGAACAGCGGGTCGAGGACATCGCGCCGTATCTCGTCGGCGAGGTCGTTGTCCGGACGCAGAAAGACCTTCAGCAGATCCCCGCGGCTGACCACGCCGTCCAGCAGGCCCTCGGCGGTCACCACGGGCAGCCGTTTCACCCGCCGCAGCGCCATGATGCGTGCGGCCTCGGCGAGCGTGGCGTCGGCGCGGACGGTGACGGCCGGCGTGCTCATCAACTGCTCGGCCGTCAGCGCCCCGGCCTTGGCCAGGTCGGGAAGGCGGTTCTGCTGGGTGCACCGGTCCGGGTCGTCGTCCCGGAACTCCTCCTTGGGCAGCAGATCCGCCTCGGAGACCACGCCGATCACCCGGCCGTCGCCCTCCACCACGGGAAGAGCACTGATCTGCCACTGCTCCATGCGTTCCACGATGTCCTTGAACCGGGCCTCGCGTCCCACGGCGACGACGGCGCGCGTCATCACGTCACCCACCCGGTGCGGGCTGCCCTCCATGCTCTCCTCCTCCTCGTGGTTCTCGGTTCGCGGCGCACATCGCCGGGTGAGCCGGCATGAAGGGACGGGAAGGGCCACCCGCTTCTCGCGGATCCGGATTGCGCGGTGCACGGCCGCGAGCCGCTTCCCCGCGTCGCCAACGCTCCTTCCCGTCACCTCCAGCACACCACGGAAACGGCCCGCCGACGAGTGCCGACCGGCCCCCTTCGCGCGGCGGCGCCTGCCTCGCGCCCGTCACGGTCCGTGCGGCCGGTCGTCGCCCGTGCCGCGCACGGTCGGTCCCGCGGGGCGGGCATGCCGGTCGTCGAGCCGGTAGGTGAGACGGTCGACGACGTCGACCACCCCGTCGAGGCGGCGGGCCACGGCCACCACCGCCGCGGCGTCGCTGCGCCGCTCCACCTGCCCGCTGAGGGTGACCACGCCGTCGTACACATCGGCCTCGACGGTGTGCGGGGCGAGCCACGGGGCGTCGGCGGACACCTCGCGCCGCACGGCACGGCGCAGGTCGTCGTCGGACCGCAGGAAGACCCGGAGCAGGTCGCGGCGGGTGACGATGCCGACGAGCGGGTCCTCCTCGTCGACCACGGGAGCCGCTCGACACCGCGCCGCGTCATCAGCCGGGCCGCCTCGTGGACGGTGGCCCGCGCGGGCACCGTCACGGCGGGTGCCGACATCAGCCCGCCCGCGGTGCGCGCCCGGTTCCTGGCGGCGCTCTCGCGCGCACCGCGCCACAGCCGGCGCGTCCAGGCGTCGAGGCGCCGCTCCCGCCCCGGCGCGCGCACCTGATGCCGTATCAGATCGGTCTCGGAGATCACACCGATGACCCTGTCGTCCTCGTCGATCACCGGCAGCCCGCCGATGCGGTGCTCGCCCAGCAGGCGTGCGACCTTCTTGAACGGGGTGCCCGGCCGGGCGGTCACCACGTCCTCGGTCATCACGGCGCTGACTTGCGTGGCTTCCGTGGCTTTCATGGCGCACCTCCTCGGCGCGTGGGGCCGGGTCAGGGCAGTCTGCGCAGATAGGGGTCGTACGGGTGGCGCGATACGAGCCGGACCCGGGCGTCGAGCGCCGTGACGCCGTGCGGTCCGGCCAGCACCGGGTTGAGGTCGGCCTCCGCCAGCTGGGGCAGATCGCAGGCCAGCCGGGACAGCCGGTGCAGCAACTGTTCCAGGGCGCCCATGTCGGCGGCCGGGCTGCCGCCGTAGCCGAACAGCAGCGGGGAGCAGCGCGGCGAGGTGAGCAGCCCGTGCACATCGGGGTCGGTGAGCGGGGCGAGCCGGGCCGCGTGGTCGGCGAGCAGTTCGGTCGCCGTACCGCCGAGCCCGAACAACACGAGCGGGCCGAACACCTCGTCCTGGACGACACCGGCGAGCAGTTCGGTGCCGCGTTCGGCGAGGGGCTGGACGACCACCCCGGTCATCCGGTCGCCGAAACGGGTGACGAGGTCACGGTGGGCGGCCCTGACCCCGAAGACGCCCAGGGGCTGTGCGGAATCCCGTAGCAGCCGAGGAGCGCCGCGGTCGTCCTCGGATCGAGCCAGCCGCCGTCCGGGTGGCCGTGCCGCGCGGGGGCGCGCCGCGCGCCTCGTGCACGTCGCTCCGGCGCTTCCGGGCGACCGCGTGTCCGCCCCGGCCGCGCAGACGTGTCGTGGGCTCCGGTACCGGGCCCGGCACGGCGGCGGGGCGGCTCGGGCCGGTCACCCGTGCGGTGCTGCACCATGCTCGCTGTCCCGCGGCGGTCGTTCCGTACGCCGGATGATCTCGGCGGCCGGCCTCGGCGTCCCGGCGCGGGCCGGGGCCGCGGCAGTCCGGCCGCCGACCGGGCCGCGTCGCCGGACCCGGGCCCGCCCGTGACGCCGTGCGGTCAGCCGAAGAACACCTCGAACTCCTCGTACAGCGACGGATCGACCTGCTTCGTCCGGCCCGTGACATCGGCCAGCGGAACGCGGACGATCCCGGTGCCGTCCAGCGCCACCATCACACCGAAGTCGCCGTCCTGGACCGCGTCCACGGCGTGCAGCCCGAACCGCGTGGCCAGCCAGCGGTCGAACGCGCTCGGCGTACCGCCCCGCTGGACATGGCCGAGGACGGTGGTACGGGCGTCCGTGCCCGTGCGCCGCGAGATCTCCCGGGCGAGCCACTCGCCCACGCCGGACAGCCGCACATGGCCGAACTCGTCCACCGTGTGGTCCTTGAGGATCATCTGCCCCTCCTTGGGGACCGCGCCTTCGGCGGCCACGACGATGGGCGCGTAGTTGATCCTGAACCGGCTCCGTACCCAGCCGCACACCTCGTCGATGTCGAACGGCCGCTCCGGGACGAGGATCACATTGGCGCCGCCCGCGACGCCGGCGTGCAGGGCGATCCACCCGGAGTGCCGCCCCATCACCTCCACCACGAGGGTCCGCATGTGCGACTCGGCGGTGGTGTGCAGACGGTCGATGGCCTCGGTCGCTATGCCGACGGCGGTGTCGAAGCCGAAGGTGCAGTCGGTGCCGGACACGTCGTTGTCGATGGTCTTCGGCACGCCGACCAGTCTGATCCCCTGCCGGCTCAACTCGGCGGCCACGCTGAGGGTGTCCTCGCCGCCGATCACGACGAGCGCGTCCACGTCCTGTGCGGTGAGGGTGTCCCGCACGCGGCGCACCCCGTCCTCGTGCTTGAACGGATTGGTGCGGGAGGAGCCGAGGATGGTCCCGCCGCGCGGCAGGATCCCGCGCACGCTGGAGATGTCGAGCGGGACGACGTTGTTCTGGAGCGCTCCGAGCCAGCCGTCGCGCAGTCCGACGAACTCGAAGCCGTACTTCTGCACGCCTTTGCGGACGACGCTGCGGATCACCGCGTTCAGGCCGGGACAGTCTCCGCCACCGGTCAGTATGCCGACCTTCATGGCCGTCTCCCTCGCGTCGGTCGTCCCCGTCCGGCCGCGGTGTCCCGGTGGGCGGGAGCGCTGCCGGTGCCGGTTGCCTCCTGCCTCTTCAGCGTCCCCCCACTCGCCGGGCGTGACCAGTGCGCGGCCGGCGGGGCACACGCCGCCCGGCGGGGCGGGCGGCGGCATTCCGCGCCGGTCAGGACGGGGGTGCGGTGCCGGGTGCGGCCGGGCCGAGGATCCGCATGCCGGGCCGGCGGCGGTGCACGGTGAGGTAGGCCATGCCGTGCTCGCCGGCGACCAGGCCGCGGCCGGAGCCACGGGGGAGCCAGGCCAGACAGCCTTCGGTGAGCGGCTGGTGCTCCTGAGCGGTGGTCAGCGTGCCGTCCCCGGAGACGATGAGGAGCAGGACGTCGAGGTCGGGCTCGACATGGCGGTCGATGGCGCCGTTCGGCGGGAGGTGGACGAGATTGGCGTCGAGCTGCCGTCCGGGCTCGGCCAGTCGCCACAGCGCTCCGGTCCGTGCGGAGTCGAGGCCGGCGAGGGTCTTGGTGTCGTGGGGCAGCCGCGGAACCGGGGCGGTGCTCGGGGTGGAGCGGGAGGGGTCGTGGTGGGGCTCAGCCATGTGTCGTCAGCGTCCGGTGCGTGTGTGCCCGCTCGGGGCCGGGTGGTGGCGGGCGCGGGCCCCTGGCACGTGGCGGATGCCACAGGGCCGACCCCCGCCGTTTAATTGGAATCTAGCATGCGCATTTGTTAGCGTACCGCTGTGCGACTGACGAAGTTCACGGACCTGGCGCTGCGCGCGGTCATGCGTCTGGCCGTCTCCCCGCGGGGCGACGCCCTGACCACCCGTGAAGTCGCCGAGGTGGTGAACGTACCGTACGCGCACATGGCGAAGGCGATCGCCCGGCTCCAGCATCTCGGCGTGGTCGAGGCCCGACGCGGGCGCGGGGGCGGCCTGGCGCTGACCGAACGCGGGCGTGTGGCCTCGGTCGGCCGGCTGGTCCGCGAACTGGAGGGGGAGGGCGAGGTCGTCGCCTGCGAGGGCGATCCGCCCTGCCCGCTGCGCGGCGCCTGCCGGCTGCGCCGGGCGCTGAGCGTCGCACAGGAGGCGTTCTACGCCGCTCTCGACCCGCTGACCGTCTCCGACCTGGTGGCCTCGCCCACGGGTCCGGTGCTGGTCGGACTCGTCGGTTCCCGCCCGGAGTGACCGGGCTGTGCACCGTGGGTGCCCGCGCAGTGCGGCCCGCTGCCGTGCACGCGGTCCGTGCGCGGTGACCTGCTGCGCCGCGGCGTCCCGGCCCGGGACATCCACGACGAGGTGTGCGGGCCGGACCGCCGGCTCGCCGACGCGTGGCGGACCCGGCGGTTCCGGGCCCCGCCGGGCCCGGTACCCCTCGGCGCGACCGATTCCATCAACGGCAAGGGCAGGCACCTGACATGAGCGACACCTCCGCCGCCGTCGTCGCGGCAGCCACCTTCATCTGGCTCGGGATGGTGCTGGCGATCTCCTTCCTGGAGGCCCCGTTGAAGTTCCGCGCCCCGGGAGTGAGCGTGCCGGTCGGACTCGGTATCGGCCGTATCGTCTTCCGGGCGCTCAACACCGTCGAAGCCGCGCTGGCCGTCGTCGTCGCGGCGGCGCTCGCCACCTCGGGCCCGCCCGCGTCGGTGGTCGTGCCGGCCGCCGCCGCAGTGCTCCTGCTGGCGTTGCAACTCGCCGCCGTACGGCCCGTTCTCAACCGGCGGTCCGACCGGGTGCTCGCCGGAGAGACCCTTGCGCGCTCCCGCGCCCATCTGGCCTACGTGGCCCTTGAGGTGGCCAAGGCGGCGGCGCTGATCGCCCTCGGCGTCAGCGCGTTCGCCGCCTGAGACGCGGCGCTCCCCGCCGGCTGGTGAGCCGGCGGGGAGCACGGGCGGTTCAGGGGCGCGGGCAGTTCACTCGTGGCGCCGTGCGTCCTCCAGTCTCGCCCGCTGCGGGCGGGGCACCGCGGTGGGCCCGAGCAGCCGGGCGAGGGGCCGTGACGCACGCTCGAAACGGCTGGGGAAGGGGAACTTGCGTTCCAGGAAGGCGCGGATGGCCGCCCTGGCGGCGGCCCTGGCCTCGGGGGGCGTCTCCACGTCGTTGAGGCAGAAGAAGTCGATGTCCTCCCCGGCCGCGAGACGGTCGAGGCGGCGCCGCATGTCCGGTGTGCCCAGCTGTATGTAGCGGAAGCGGTAGTCGGCCGGCACCCCCCGGCCGGTCGCGATCGCCCAGTGGTGGTGCAGGGTGGACGCCGGAGCGACGTCGGTGACGGAGCGGAAGCGCGAGTACGAGGTCTGCCGCAGCTCCTCGATCGCCAGGCCCTCCATCTCACGCATCACCGACAGCAGTTGCGGATGCGGGGTGTGCAGCGACTTGTGCGTGACGTATCTGCCGTGGAAGCGCCGGATCACCTCGCGGGCGTTCTTCCCCGCGGAGTTCGGCGCCGGTTCCAGCGGATGCGGGGCGCCGACGCCGAGCTTCAACGGGGACAGCGGGATGCGGGCGATGCCGTTCCCGTGGAAGAAGTGCTCGGCCCGCACCGGGCGGTTGACGAAGACGTCGTCGTTGAAATAGAGGTAGTGCTCCGACAGGCCCGGAATGTGGTGCAGCCGGCTCTCGATCGCGTGCGAGTTGAAGACCGGCAGGGCGTCGGCCGGGAGGATGTCCCGGTGATCGACCACGGTCAGGCCCGCCGCGTCCGGATCCAGCCAGTCGGGGATCTGGGAGTCGGTCACGAGGTAGACCTGCCGGATGAACCCGGCGTACATCTCCAACGAGCGCAGCGCGTACTTCAGTTCGTCATGGCTGGTGTAGCGGGAGGCTCCGGTCTCGCGCGGAGCGATGGGGTTGTCGGAGAGCGCCTGATGGGCACGGCGCTTCTCGGCCATCGCCGGGTCGTCGCCGTCGACCCAGGTGTACACGGCGTCCACGGGAAAGCGCACCTCGTCGAGGCCCGGCTCGGCGAACGGCGCGAACGTCGGCACGCCGCCGCCGCGGCCCGCCACCGTGGCCGGCCGCAGCGCCGCCGCCGGAAGCACCTCGGAGACCGGGTTGCGGCGCGGGGCGACGAGCGCCGTGCCGAAGACGTCCTCAAGCCGGCTGCCGGGCACGGTGAGCCAGGAGGGGTCCTGGCCCGCCCCCAGGTCCCGGCCGCGGCACCAGAACTCGATGTCGCAGCCCGTCTCAAGGCCGCTGAGCACCTGCCCCGCGGGGCCGAGGCGCACCACGCCGGTACGCAGCACGGCGGCCCGCCGCAGCGCCCGCGGCAGCCTCCCGTCGGCCCACAGCACCGCGCTGGTCACGGCGCCGTCCGGGCCGACGGCGCCGACGTACCCGGCCGTGCGGGCGAACCGCTGCGCGGCCCGGTCGAGCACCGTGCCGCGGTACTCCTCCTCGACACCGATCACCGGCCGGGGCGCGCCGAATCCGTGGTCGGCGGGGACGACGAAGTAGGGGACGCCGATCGCCTCCAGCAATGTGCAGACCCGTTCCCGGTCGGCTTCGGCCGCGTCCGCGGCGGTGTAGTCGGTGACCGTCCGCCCGTACAGCCGCACCGGCCCGCAGGTGATCGGGTGCAGCCCGGGGACGGCGGCGCGCAGCCGCCTGCGCGCCCGGCTCGTACGCAGCGTCCAGAGCCGGGCGGACTGCCGGAGCCGTAGGTACACGAACAGGTCCCGGGCGGCCCGCATGCCCGCGGGCGCCGGGAAGCGGTGGTGTAGGTCCATGGGCGTGTTCCCGCTCAGCTCTGCTTCTCGAAGGGGCTCGGGAACGGGAAGTAGTCCTCAAGGAACTCGCCCATGCGGATGCCGACCCGCTCCCGCTCCTCGGGCGGCACGTCGACGTCGTTGAGGCAGAAGAAATCGAAGCGGCGGTTTCTGCGCAGATCGGCCAGGCGCGCCTCGGCGTCCGGGCGGCTGATGTTGACGTACCGGAAGCTGAACCTGCCCGGCACCCCGAGTCCGGTCATCAGCGCGTACTGGTACAGCAGCGGGGCCGTCATGGCGATGTCCTGCGGCGAGCGGAACCGGGACGCCGTGGTGCGGCGTACGTCCTCCGGGAACAGCTCCTCGATGGCCGTGAGCGCCGCGCGCTGCTGCGGCAGCGGAGTGTGCATGAAGTTGTTCGTCGTCATCCGCCCGAACTTCTCCAGCAGCAGCCGCCGGACGTTCTTGCTGGCGGAGTTGGTGGCCGTCTCCTCGGCGTGCGGCTTGCCGACGCCGATCTTGAGCGGGGAGACCGGGACCTTCATGAGGCCGCTGCCGTGGAAGAAGTGCTCGGCGGTGACCCGGCGTCCGACGAACACGTCGTCGTTGAAGTACAGGTAGTGCTCCGACAGGCCCGGAATGTGGTGCAGCCGGGTCTCGATCGCATGCGAGTTGAACACCGGCAGGACGTCCGGCGGGAAGATGTCGCGGTGGTCGACGACCGTGATCCCCGGGGCCCCCTCGTCGAGCCAGTGCGGCTTCTGGCCGTCGGTGACGAGGTAGATGTGCCGGACGAAGTCGGCGTACATCGCCAGCGAACGCAGCGAGTACTTCAGCTCGTCATGGCTGGTGTACCGGGAGGCGTTGGTCTCCTTGTCCAGGATCTCGGCGGTGCCGCGCTCCTGGTACCGGGCCCGCTTGGCCCGCATCGCGGGCTCCTCGCCGTCCACCCAGGTGTAGACGACGTCGACGGGAAACGTCACGTCGTTCACGGTGGGCCGGGTGAACGGGACGAAGCTCGGCAGCTCGCGGTCGCCGACGCGCACCGTGGCCGGCCGCTGCTCGTCGGCCGGCAGCACGTCCGTGATGCCGTTGTTCCGCGGCGCGATCAGGGACTCGGCGAAGATGTCCTCCGATGCCTGCGGCTGCACCTTGGCCAGTCGCCGGGGCCCGTCGGGGGAGGCGAGGAGCTGTCCGCCGTCCTCCCAGAACTCGACGTCGCAGGCGAGTTCGGGTCCGGCGAGCAACTGGCCCGCCGGACCGAGGTGGTTCTCACCGATCCGCAGCGTGGGGGAGGTGCGCAGCGCGGCCGGCAGCACCCCGTCCAGGAACAACGCGGGATGGTTGAGCTTGCCGCCGGGCAGCGGCCTGCCGATGAACACGGCCTTGCCCGCGTTCTGCTCCTCCAGCGCGGTCAGGAAACGCTCCCGGTCGACGGCGTTCACGCCGACCGTGTGGCGGGTACGGGAGGCAGGCACCAGGAAGTAGGGGATGCCTTCCCGCTCCAGCGCGGCCACGACCAGGCCGAGGTTGGCCGCCGCCGCCTCGGCCGCGCTGAACCGGGTCACGACCCGTCCGTACAACTGCTGGCCGCGCACCGCCACCGGGCGCAGCACCGGGTCTGTGACCGCCGCCCTTCGGCGCCGCCGCATGGTACGCAGCTGCCACACCCTCTCGGCGGCCTTCCGCTCGACTCGCGGGCGTATCCGCCGGGCAAAGGAACGCACGGTCACGTTCTGAGCTCCTCTTCGTCAACCTCTGCACAGGTCCTGCGTAAACCAGACGGACGGACGTGGCGAAAGGTTGTATGAGATTTCTCCGAGAATTAACTCTGTCCGAAGCGGGCTCATAACCGGGGGTGGTAGGGCCGCGGTCAGGCGGCGGCCCGTTCGCCGGTGGGCCGCCGCCGCAGGCCCGGACGCGGCAGGGCCGGGGGCATGTACGTCTGGTCGAGGGCGCCGACGTCGGTGCCGGGCGGGACGATCTCGTCGATCCGGTCGAGGACGTCGTCGGTGAGTACGACGTCGACGCCGGCGAGCAGGTCGTCGAGGTGGCTCATCGTGCGCGGCCCGACGATCGCGCTGGACACCGCGGGATGGGTGAGGGCGAACGCCATCGCGAGGTGCGCCATCGCAAGGCCCGCCTCGTCGGCGAGCGCGACGAGGCGCTCGACGGCATCGAGCCGGCGCTCGTCGGCGAGGTGCCGGAGCAGGCCCGCGCGGCGCAGGCCGTTCCGCTCGCCCTTGCGGACCCGGCCGGTGAGCAGCCCCTGCGCGAGCGGTGCCCATACGAGCGTGCCCATCCCGCTGCGCTGTGCGACCGGCAGCACCTCGCGTTCGATGCCGCGGTCGAGCAGTGAGCAGGGCGGCTGGTCGGTGTGGAACCGGCCAGGCCGCGCCGCTCGGCCACCCAGTGCGCTTCGACGATGTCCGAGGCGGGCGGCATTCACTGGTTCGCGATCGGCTGGAACCGCTACCGCGGCAATGACGCGCATACCAATGCGGGCATGTGCATCGCCTACATGGTGATCTCCGCGATGGGCGCGACGGTGTTCTTCGCGGTCGGCGACTGGCCGGTGGGCCTGCTCTTCCTCGGCCTGTTCGCGATCTACTTCTGTGACTTCTTCGCCGCGATCGGGATCGAACTGGGCGAACGCGCACTGGGCTTCTTCCATATCGCCACCGGCGCCTGGCTGATGTACCTCACCTACGCGGCCGCCGTCAACTTCGCCCTGGGATACCACTGGCCCCTGTAGGCGGCGGGCACGAGGCCCAAGCCGCTCGGCCATTCGGCCGGGGGCGTGCGGTTGCGATCTCGGAGTGAAATGCGTCCCTCCGGCGTTCCCGTGACGCTGCGAGCTCCCCAATCCCCTGTTAGCTACGAAGAGTAGCGTTGACGTTACTTTCGATAGTCGTGAGTCTGAGGGTGCTGATGTGGCCGGTGGTGTTCCGGGCCCATCCTTGAAAGGAGCCTCCATGCGACGGACGGCCGCTGTTCTCCTCCTGGTGCTGACTTCCTTGCTCACCGACGGGCACACCGCGACCGCGCGTCCGCACGCCGACGACGCGGCCACCCGCATTCTGCGTCTCACCAACGATGCGCGCGCGAAGGCCGGGTGCGGCCCGCTCCGGTTGAGTCCGGCGGTCGGCCGCGCGGCCCGCCGGCACGCCCGTGACCTGGTCCGGCACGAGCGCTACTCCCATACCGGCTCGGACGGATCCGACCCGGGGGAGCGCATTCGGTCGGCCGGCTACCGCTGGCACCGGGCCGGCGAGAACATCTTCCTCGGCCCGCACGACGCCCAGGAGGCCGCCCGGGGATGGCTGCGCAGCCCGGAACACCGGGCCAACATCCTCAACTGCGCCTACCGTGACACCGGTATCGCCGTGGTGGGGCCGCCCGAGCACCGCATGTGGGTCCAGGACTTCGCCGCCCGGTGACACCCGGTCCGATCCGGGGGAGAGGGCCAACGGGCAGACGGCGGACCAGGCGTGGACAGTGTGTCGGGGAGGCCGGCCGCCGTGATCGTATCGAGGGCCCGTGCGGCGCCGACCGCCGAAGGGGTGCGTCCGGTTCTCCGGCCGCACCGCCTCGGATGCCGCGGTCACGGACCGGACGGGAGCGGCCGGTGGCCGGTCGACGGGTGCGGCCGGTGGCCGGCCGCACCCTCCGATCCCCGCCCGTGACCGGCTGATGCGTCTGTGACGCGTTACGAGCGTGCTCGCTGGGGCGGCCCCAGTCGCCGCCCGCACAGGGCGCGAAGCCTGGCGAACAGGCCGGGGCGGCCAGGGCCGTCGGCGGGAGACGGCCGAGGAGAGACGGCGGCGTCGGGCTCTTCCCGTGTCACCGGCTCCTCGGCGGGCACCGCCCCGATGGTGCCTTCGAGGATCGGGGCGGGTTCGGGATCTCGGGGAGGCGTACGGTAACTCAGGGCGCGCAGATATCCTTCCAGCGCGCGACCAGGGTCGGCCGGCATGACTGCTCCTGCTGCGTTCGTGAGCGAAGAGGGATGCGCGAGCGGTGTCGTCGGTGCCGTACGGGCACCGGATCCGACACCGTGGTTCCTCTCAGCAGCGCAGCACGACGCACGAAGCGCCGGCGGTCGCGGGGATCGCCCGCTCGGGCAGTGCCCAGGCGCGGGAGACCCGCTGTACGTCCCCGGGGCGCTCGGCGGGGAAGGACGGGCAGAGCGCGGCGAGCTTCTGGGCCTTGCGGCCGGGGCGTTCCACGCCGTCGACGGCGAGCGGCTTCCTCGTGTCGAGCACGCAGGCGACACTCTCCGCCACTTCGGCCTCGTCGGTGTGCTCGGCCATGAGCGCGGCACACAGCGCGAGCAGCACGGAGGCCAGCACCAGGACGGCTCTCCGCGCGGTCGCGCGATGCGCTCCGCCACCCCAACCGATCACGTACGCAGCGTAATCGCCCCGCTACTGTATGCGCATTCCATCGGACGAGTGAAGCCCGCGCACCCGCCCGCCGACCCCCGGCGAGTCACCGATCCCGCAGGGGAGGCTTCACGCATGCACGCCGTACTGCACGCACTGTCGATCACCGGGTCCATGACCTGGGAGATCACCTGGGCGCTGATCCTCGGCTTCGCCCTGTCCGCCGTCGTCCAGGCCGTGGTCAGCAAGTCCACCGTCGTCCTGCTGCTCGGTGACGACCGGCCCCGCACCCTCGCCGTCGCGGCGGGCCTGGGCATGGCGTCCTCGTCCTGCTCCTACGCCGCGGTGGCGCTGGCCCGCGCGTTGTTCCGCAAGGGAGCGGACTTCACCGCCGCGATGGCCTTCGAGATCGCCTCCACCAACCTCGTCGTGGAACTCGGCGTCCTTCTCGCGCTGCTGATGGGCTGGCAGTTCACCGTCGCCGAGTTCGTCGGCGGCCCCGTGATGATCCTTGTACTGGCCGTGCTGTTCCGGCTGTTCCTGCGCGAGGAACTGCTGCGCCGGGCCCGGCGGCAGGCGAACCGGGGGCTCGCCGGGTCGATGGAGGGCCATGCCGCGATGGACATGTCCGTCCGGCGCGCAGGCTCCTTCACCCACCGCCTGTTCTCCCGCGAGGGATTCACCGCCACCAGCCATGTGTTCGTCATGGAATGGGCGGCGATCCTGCGCGATCTGATCGTCGGCCTGCTCATCGCCGGCGCCGTCGCCGCCTGGGTCCCGGACTCGTTCTGGCGCGTCTTCTTCTTCGACGGCCACCCGCTCGCCGCCAAGCTGTGGGGACCGGTCGTCGGCCCGCTGGTGGCGATCGCCTCGTTCGTGTGCTCCATCGGCAATGTGCCGCTTGCGGTGGTGCTGTGGAAGGCGGGGATCAGCTTCGGCGGAGTGGTGGCGTTCGTCTTCGCCGACCTGCTGATCCTGCCGATCCTCAGCATCTACCGGAAGTACTACGGCGCGCGGACGGCCGCCTTCCTCCTGGGCACCTTCTACCTCGCGACGGTCATCGCGGGATACGTCGTGGAGTTCGCCTTCGGCGGCCTCGGCCTCGTTCCGGACCAGGCGAACGCGAAGGTCCCCATGGAAGGCGTCCGATGGAACTACACCACGTGGCTCAACATCGTCTTCCTCGCCCTGGCCGCCCTGCTCGTGGCGCGGTTCGTGCGGACCGGCGGCCCCACCATGCTCCGCACGATGGGCGGTTCACCCGGAACCGGCCGAGCCGAAGCCGACCGGGGACGGCAGGGGCCCTCCGCGGGCGACGCCCCCGACGGACCCCGCTGAGCACGGCCCCGCTTCGGCCCGGCGGCAGGCGGCACAACGCCTGGTTGTGGCTGGCCGGACGCCGGTTGTTTGATCCGGCGGCCCGGTCCTCGCTTTGATGCGGGCGGACACCGGAGGATGTGCGGGTCGGCGAGAGGTGCGTGGGACATGCCGGGTGGGCGGGCGCTGGGGCGGCGGTTCGGCTGGTTGTGGGCGGCCTACGCGGTCAGCGCGTACGGCACCGGGTTCGGGTTCGGCGCGTTCGCCCTGATCGCGGTCCTCGTGCTGCACTCCGGGCCGGCCCAGGTGGCGGCGCTGTCCGCCGCGGGACGGGCGGTGGGGGCCTTGGTCGCGGTGCCGCTGGGACCATGGGTGGAGTTCCGCCGCAAGCGGCCCGTCATGATCGCGATGGACCTGACCCGGTGCGCGGCGTTGGCGAGCGTCCCGGCCGCGTTCGCGCTCGGCCGGCTCGGCTTCGCCCAACTCCTCGTCGTCTGCGTCGTCGTCGCCGCGGCCGGCATCGCCTTCAACGCGGCCGGCGGAGCGTTCCTGAAGGCGCTGCTGCCGCCGGAGGACCTGCTCGTCGCCAACGCCCGGTTCGAATCCACGACATGGAGCGCGACGACCCTCGGACCACCGCTCGGCGGCGCTGCGATCGGGCTGTTCGGGCCGATGACGACCGTGCTGGCCGACGCGTTCAGCCATCTGCTGTCGGCACTGGGCATCCGTGCCGTCGGCGGGAAGGAACCCCACCCCCGGCCGACCGGTGCGCCGCGGCTGCGGGCGGGCGATCTGCTGGAGGGCTGGCGTCATGTCCTCACCCACCCCGGGCTGCGCCCGCTGCTGTTCAACGCGATGGTGGTCAACGGGCTGATCCTGGCGTCGGAGCCGCTGCTCGCCGTACTCCTGCTGGGCCCGCTCGGGTTCGCGCCCTGGCAGTACGGTCTCGCGTTCGCGGCTCCGTGCGTCGGTGGCCTCGTCGGCGCGCGTCTTGCGCGCCGGCTCGTGGCACGGTTCGGGCAGCGCAAGGTGCTGCTCACGTCCGGGGTGCTGCGCGCCTGCTGGCCCCTCGGACTGGCGTTCGTCCGGCCTGGTGTGCCCGGGATGGTGCTGATCATCGTCGTCCAGTTCGGCCTGGTGACCTGCTGCGGGCTGTTCAACCCGGTGCTGGCCACCTACCGGCTCGACCACACGCCGGCGGACCGGGTCGCCCGCACGCTGTCCGCGTGGTCGGTCAGCACCAGCGCCGCCATCGCGGCCCTGACCGCCGTGTGGGGTGTGCTGGCCGCCCTCACCGGCACCCGCACGGCGATCGCGGCCGCCGGAATCCTCCTTCTGGCCACCCCGCTGCTGCTCCCGCGCCGCGCGGACGCCCCCCGCACCAGCGGGGAACCGGCCGCGACCCCGCGATGACACGCGGCGAACCCCGCGGCGTCCGCCGCCGTCGGCTCCGTACCGCCATGGCCGCGCCCCGGTCCGGGCGTTCACGTCGCGGCGCGGCAGCGGCGACCGCGCGGATCAGGTGAGCTGCACGCCGCCGTCGACGTCGAGCACCGAGCCGGTGGCGTAGCCGTTGGTCATCAGGAACACAGCGGCCGAGGCGATGTCCTCGGGCAGGCCGACGCGTGCGACGGGCACGCTCGCCTCGTACTCGCTCATCAGGCGGCGCCGCACATCCTTTGGGACGTCCGCGAAGGCGGGAGTCTCGACCAGGCCGGGCGCGATGACGTTGACCCGCACCGGCGCCAGGTCGACGGCGTTGGCCTTGCCGAACGCCTCCAGGGCGGCGTTGATCGCGGCCATCGTCGGCCGGCCCGGGCCGTGCTTGCGGCTCGCGATTCCCCCGATCAGGACGATCGAACCGTCCTTCGCGATGCGGTCGGCCGCGGCCCGCACCCCCTCGTAGGCGCCCCAGAACTTGGTGTCCATGTACGCCCGTGCGGCGCGGGAGTCGAGTTCCCGCACGGTGCCGAGGGCGGTGACACCCGCCGAGATCGCGAGGTGGTCGAAGGCCCCGACGCGGTCCAGCAACGACGCGACCGAGTCCGCGGAGGTGATGTCGGCCCGCTCGGTGGCTATGCCGGCCGGCACCGTGCCCGCGGTCCGCTCGGGGTTGCGGCTGGCCGCGGTGACCCGGGCCCCGGCGGCCAGGGCGTGCTCGGCGATCGCGAGGCCGATGCCGGAGGTGCCGCCGATGACGACCACGTGCCGGCCGGCCAGGGGGCTGAGGATGCTCATGGGCGATGTCCTGTTCTCGGGTGGGCGGTCATCCGCGCGGACGGTAGCTCCCCCCGCCTGCGGATCGGTTTAGCCGCCCCGTGGCGTGCCGCGTTCGCCGGGAGTCAGGGGGTGCGGTGCGATGGGTGGCGGCCGGCGTGATGTGCTGGCGTGATGTGCTGTCGGGCGTCTGCGGCGCCGTCGTGGCTGGTCGCGCAGTTCCCCGCGCCCCTTCGGGCGCTGATCGGCCGCCCCCGAGGTAGGCCGGGGACATGCCGGGGTACGCGGTGCAGGACACCCATGTCGTAGCGATCCGCAGGCGGCACAAGGGGAAGAAGGTGACGCGATGATCTCCGAGATGGTCATGCTGCCCACCAGTGACGCCGTGCTCCCCGGCGACCTCGTCGTGCCGACACCGGCACGGGCCGTGGTGCTCTTCGCCCACGGCAGCGGCAGTTCCCGGCACAGCTCGCGCAACCGGAGGGTGGCCGCCGAGTTGCGTACCGCGCACTTGGGCACGCTGCTGATGGATCTGCTCAGCGAACGGGAGGAGCGGCACGACGCGCTGACCGCCGAGCACCGCTTCGACATCGGGCTCCTGGGACGGCGGGTCGTGGCCGCGATCGACTGGCTGCGGGAGCAGCCCGACACCCGTGACCTGCCCGTCGTGCTGTTCGGCGCCAGTACGGGCGCGGCCGCCGCCCTGGTGGCCGCGGCCGAGCGGCCGGACCGGGTGCTGACCGTGGTGTCGCGGGGCGGCCGGCCCGACCTCGCGGGCGACGCCCTGGAGCGGGTGCGGGCACCGGTCCTGCTCATCGTCGGCGGCCAGGACCAGCTGGTACTGGAGCTCAACAAGGAAGCGGCCCGGCGGCTTGTGGCCCCGCATTCCCTGCGCGTCGTTCCGGGCGCGACCCACCTGTTCGAAGAACCCGGCGCCCTGGAGCAGGTCGCCGTGACGGCCAGGCAGTGGTGCGAGGCCCGGTTGCGCTCCGGGCAGGACCCCACCGGCTCGGCACAGACCGAGAGCTGAGCAGATCCGGCGAAGCCCGTCACGGAGCGACAGCGCCCTGAAGGGACTCGGGGGAGCGGAGAACGCCCCGAAGGGGCGCGGGGCTGTATCCATATGCGGCTCCGCCGCGATGGGGGTTCCCCCTGTTCGAGCGAAGCCGAGAACGAAGCCGAGAACGTGGGGGAGCGACCAGCCACGATGGTGCCGCAGACACCCGACGGCACCTCACGTCGGCCGGTCTCCCGTCCGTCTCGCGCCCGTGCCCCGCCGACCCGACCGGGTTCGGGGGCTCCGCCAGCGATCGTCGGGCAGGTGGCTGCCGGCCTGCGGCCCCATCCGCAGCATCCCGCCGTCCACCACCCAGGAGGCCCCCGTGACATAGGAGGCGCCCGGACCCGCGAGGAAGGCGATCACCGCCGCGACTTCACGGGCGTCGCCGGGGCGGCCCAACGGCACACCGGGCCGCCGCTCGGCGCTGACGTCGGTGTCCTCCTGGCCGGTCATCGGCGTGGCGATCTCACCCGGAGCGACGGCATTGGCGGTGATCCCGTGTTCGGCCAGCTCCAGGGCCATGACCTGGGTGAGCAGCCCGAGCCCGCCCTTGGCCGCGCAATAGGGCGCCGCGCCCACGCGCGGCTGGTGTTCGTGGACGCTGGTGACGTTGATGATCCGGCCCCCGTCGCCCTGCGCGATCATGCGGTGAGCGGCGCGCTGACCGCACAGGAACGGCCCCACCAGGTCGACGTCGATGACCTGGCGCACGGTGTCCAGGTCCAGGTCCAGGAACGGCGTCATGGTGCCGGTCCCCGCGTTGTTGACCAGGACGTCGACCCTGCCCAGCGCATCGGCCAGCAGATCGATGGCCCGGGTGGCCTCCGGGAGCCGGGTGAGGTCCAGGTGCTCGACCGCGGCACGGCGTCCCCGCGCGCGCACCTCCTCCGCCGTCCGCTGCGCCCCTTCGTGGTCGCGGTGCCAGGTGATGCCGATGTCCAGGCCGTCCGCCGCCAGCCGGACGGCGGTGGCACGGCCGATGCCGGAATCGGATCCGGTGACCAGGGCCACGGGGGCGGTATGAGGGCCGTCGGCGTCTCGGTGCGGTGCCATGAGGGCTCCAGGTGTCGCGTCCGATGCGTGATCCGGTGTACGCCGGTACGGCCGGGCGCGGGCCGTGACGGCACCGGCTTCGTCCCGGCGCTGTCACGCACGTCCGGTGTTCCGGCCGTACGGCTCCCGGCACCGCGTACCCGTCGCGCCGCCCGTCACACAGGGCGGCCCGCCGCGCAGCACGGAACACGGTGGCCGACGGCCGCACATGACGTTCCCGGCGAGGCGCAACGCCTCGCCGCCCGCGGGGTACTCGATGACCTCACGCGCAGGTCGACTGCGCCGACACAGGCAGGAGGCCGCCATGGCCGAGATGAGCCCCATCGATCTCCAGAAGGCACTGAAGGGCGCCGACTACTCGGCCAGCCGTGACGATCTGGTCTCCCTGGCCAGGAGCAACGGCGCCGACGACAAGATCGTGGACAAGCTCTCGCACGCCGGGACCCGCCGGTTCGACGGTCCCAACGACGTGCAGAAGGCAGTCTTCGGCAACGGCTAGGGACCACGCCCCGGGACCGGCTCGCGCCCGCGCGATCGCCGGTCCCGGGGGCCCGATGTGCGCTCTGCGGAGATTGCCGCGCGCCGCGCAGGGCACCCGGTCGCCGTGGAGCGGCGACGGCGGATTCTGCTGACGGGGTGGTTCAGCTTTCTGGACGGCGAGGCCACGGCCGGGGACCTGCTGGCTCTGGACCGGGTACGGGACGAACTGCGGCGCGCCGGCTGGGACCACGACGTCGCCTGGAGTCCCGGGTTCCGCCCGGAAGGCCCGTCGCTCATGGACGTACGGCCCGATGCCTACTCACACCTGGTCTTCGTCTGCGGACCCCTGCACGGGCCGCAGATCGAGCGGCTGCACCTGCGCTTTGCGCACTGTGTCCGCATCGCCGTGGGCACCTCGGTCCTCGACGCCACCAGCCCGGCCCTGGACGGCTTCCACCATGTACTGGCGAGGGACGCCCCGGGCAGGACTCCGACGCTGGACCTGGCGGCCCGGGCGCCGTCCGCGCAGCCCCTGCCGCTGGCCGCGGTGATCCTCACGCACGGCCAGGGGGAGTACGGACCGCGCAGACGGCACGGGCGGGTCGCCCGGGAGGTGACACGGTGGCTGTCCGGCCGGGACTGTGCGCGCCTTGAGCTGGAGACCCGGCTGGACCCGCGCGACTGGCGGCTGAGCAGCACACCGGCCCAGCTGGAAGCGGTGGTCTCCCGCTGCGACGTGGTCGTCACCGACCGGCTGCACGGGCTGGTGCTCGCGCTGCGCGCGGGCGTTCCCGCCCTGGCCGTCGACCCCGTCGCGGGCGGCGCCAAGGTCACCGCGCAGGCGCGTGCCTGCGGCTGGCCCGCGCTGCTGCCCGCCGAGCAGGTCGACGCCGCGGCGCTGGATCACTGGTGGCAGTGGTGCACGA
This sequence comes from Streptomyces diversicolor, assembly GCF_057537855.1. Classification (NCBI taxonomy): domain Bacteria; kingdom Bacillati; phylum Actinomycetota; class Actinomycetes; order Kitasatosporales; family Streptomycetaceae; genus Streptomyces; species Streptomyces diversicolor. The sequence goes on along the minus strand of NZ_BAAJXA010000004.1, from coordinate 26,676 downwards.
CGGCCGGGCGGGGGCTCGCCGGGCAGATCGGCTCCCGGTTCCGGTCGGGCGCCACGCCGGACACCGCGGACGACCTGCCGCGGATCCTGGCCCCGTAGCCCCGTAGCCCCGTAGCCCCGTAGCCCCGTAGCCCCGTAGCCCCGTAGCCCCGTAGCGCCGACCGCTGCGCCGGCGAGATGACACGTGTGCCGCCGGCGTCACCTCATGGCGCCGGCGGCGGCAGCGCCTCAGGCGCCGACACTGTCGGCCAGTGCGGCGAACTCCTCGTCGGTCAGGGTGACCAGGGCCGCCGCGACGTTCTGCTCAAGGTGGGCGACGCGCGAGGTGCCGGGGATGGGAAGCATCACCGGGGAACGGCTCAGCAGCCAGGCGAGCGCGAGCTGTGCCGGGCTCACCTGGTGCTTCCTGGCCGCGCTGTCCAACGGCCCGCCCGGACGGGCGAGTTCACCGGTGGCCATGGGGAACCACGGGATGAAACCCAGGTTCTCGCGCTCCGCGTAGTCCAGGACGTCCTCGGCGCGGCGGTCGGCGAGGTTGTACAGGTTCTGCACGGAGACGATGTCCGCGATCTCGCGCGCCTGGCCGATCTGTTCGACGGTGACCTCGGACAGTCCGATGTGCCGGATCTTGCCCTCCTGCTGGAGGAGCACCAGTTCACCGAGCTGTTCGGCCAGCGGCACCTTCGGGTCGATGCGGTGCAGCTGGAAGAGGTCGATGCGCTCAAGGCCGAGGTGACGCAGGCTCAACTCGCACTGCTGGCGCAGGTATTCGGGCCGGCCCACCGGACGCCAGTCGTCCGGGCCCGAGCGGGTCAGACCGGCCTTGGTGGCGATGACGAGGCCGTCCGGGTAGGGGTGGAGCGCCTTGTGGATCAACTGCTCGCTGACGAACGGCCCGTAGGAGTCCGCGGTGTCGATGAGGTCGACCCCCAGCTCCACGGCACGCCGCAACACGCGCACGGCCTCGTCGGGGTCCGCGGGCCGGCCCCATATGCCGGGGCCGGTCAGCTGCATGGCCCCGAAGCCGAGGCGGTGCACGGGCAGATCACCCCCGAGCGAGAAGGTGCCGGAGGCTTCGGCGGGACGGGAAACGGAAGCAGTGCTCATGTGGTGTCCTTCGGACGAGGGGACGGCGAGGGCGCCGAAGGTCTTCCCCGTACTGGGCCGGTCACACCCGGCCGGTCCGCACCCCACCGGCGCTGCGCACCAGCGAGGAGACTCCCGCCGGGCGATTCCCTCCCACCATCCTGATCCGCCGGCCGCCGCGCCGCACCCCGCGGCGCCCCCGCGCGGTGCGGCGCGGGGGCGCCCGCTCACCACGGCGGCCTTCTTCAGGCGTGATCACCCTGCCGGACGGCTCCGATACGCCACGCCCGGCACACACCGTCCTCACCCGGCTCCGGTTGCGACGGCGCCGATGAGTCGCTGGACTGGCTCAATGACGCCGACACCCTCACCCGAACCGATGATCTCGCTCGGGCGATCGCGGCCGGCCGGCCCATGACGTCCGCAACGCCGTATTCCGGCCGCGCCGCCCGCCCGACACCCGGACCACCCGGCACCGGCCGGGGACCAGCACGAAGGAAACAAAATGACCAGCAGCATCGCCCGCCGGGCCTCGCTCGCACTCGCCTCCGCGGCCGTCGCCGTGCCGGCCCTGCTCGTCACCGGGGGCTCCGCCTCGGCGGCGACCGCCGCGCCCGGCGACGGGGCCACCGTCGTCTCCCACACCGACCGCCCCGGGCACACCGACCGCACCCCCGGTCCCGAGCACTGGGCGGAGATCTGCAAGCAGGTGAACCGGCTCGGCGGGGTCAAGGTCGTCCCCCGCACCGATCAGCAGGGGCACGCGGGTGACGCCGCCCGCATCCGCTGGATCTCGGACCAGATCAGGTGGCTGTGCACCCATGCGTGACCCGTACCTCCCGCACCGGTGATCCGGCCCGGCCGGCCGGGGAAACCGGCGGACCTCCCCGGTGGATCGTGACCAGATGATCGTGCACATTGGAGATATGGACGTCGGGCAGTACCTCGTCCGTGTGTGGCAGCGGTGGCATTCCAGTCATGCGCTGGTCGCGCTCCCGCTCATCCTGATCGTGGCGATCATGCTGGCCGACCTCCACTCCCCTGACCGCGTTCATCTCGGTCCGCTGCTCGTCGCGGCACCCGCCATCACCACGTCCTTCGCCGGTCCCCGGCTCACCGGACTGATCGGAGCGCTGGCCCTGGGCGCCCAGGCGTTCCTGGCCGCGCACAGCGGCGGAGTGGCCACCTCCAACAACATCGCCCAGCTGGCCGGACTCGCCGCCCTGTCGGTCTTCTCCGTGCTGGTGTGCTGGGTGCGTGACCGGCACAAGGAGCAGCTGGCCCGGGTGCGGTCGGTCTCCGAGGCCGCGCAACGGGCCCTGCTGCGCCCGCTGCCCGACCGGCTCGGCCCCCTGCACCTCGCGTCGTCCTACCTGGCCGCGGAGAAGGAGGCCCACATCGGCGGCGATCTGTACGCGGTGGCACGCACCGCCGAACGAACCCGCGTGCTCATCGGCGACGTCAGGGGCAAAGGGCTCTCCGCGATCGGGGAGGCGGCCATGCTGCTGGGCGCCTTCCAGGAGGCCGCCCACCAGCACGCCACCCTTCAGGTCCTGGCCGACGCCCTCGACCGCAGCGTCCACCGCTACCTCACACAGTTCCCCGAAGCCGACGAGGAGGCCCAGGAGCACTTCATCACCGCACTGCTGCTGGAGATCCCCGACCACAGCCCCGTGGCCCGCATGACGGTGTGCGGACACCCGCCGCCCCTGCTGCTGCGGCACGGCCGGGTGACGTCCGTCGCCAGCCCGTACACGGCGCCGCCCCTCGGCACGTGGGAGCTGGGGCCGGACAGCCGCACCATGCACGCGTTCTCCTTCCTCGCCGGCGACACCCTGCTCCTGTACACCGACGGCGTCGTCGAGGCCCGCGACCCGGGCCGCGTCTTCTACCCGCTGGAGGAGCGGGTCGCCCTGTGCGCGAAATGCAGCCCCCCGACGCTCGTCCACCATGTACGGCAGGACCTCCTCGCCCACACCGACGGCGCCCTCGGCGACGACGCGGCCATCCTCGCCATCCAGCGCGCACCCATCCCGCTGGGCGGGCTCCACCTCAGCGATCTCCATCTGAGCGATCTTCTGCACGGTGCGAGCCGTCACGGACGGGCTCACGCCCGCCATGAACAGGCCGTCTGAGCGGGGTGCTCCGCAGGAAAGGCCGCTGTGTGCCCTCGGTCGTGTGCGGCGCCGTCGTGGTTTGTCGCGCAGTTCCCCGCGCCCCTTTGGGGTGGCGAGTGGCGTCGGTTGTGTGCGGCGCCGTCGTGGCTGGTCGCGCCGTTCCCCGCGGTCCTTTGGGGTGCAGCCGTTGTTGTACAGGACCGGGCGCCTTCAGGGCGTTGGTCGGGCGGGCGGGTGTGGGTTTCCGGGCAACGGGCGTCGCCCCCCGAGCGTGGACTCCCGTGCGTCCAGGCGGTGCGGGGCCAGATGGACCTCGAACGGCAGGGGCCGCGTCGCGCGGATACGGGTCGCCAGGCACTTCACGGCCAGCGAGGCGATCGCGGCCTTGTCGGGGACGACGGACGTCAGCGACGGAGTGCTGTAGAGCCCTTCCTCCGAGCCGTCGACGCCCACCACGGCGACATCCTCGGGAATCCTCAAGCCCGCTTCGTACAAGGCGCGCCCCGCGCCGAGGGCCAACATGTCGCTGAAGCAGAAGACCGCGTCGGGCCGTACGCCCGCGGGCAGCTCGGTGAGGGTGCGCATCGCCCGCAGTCCGTCGTGCCGGTTGAACTCCCGCACCCGCGGCGCGAGCCGCGGATCATAGGTCAGCCCGGCCTCGTGCAGGGCGAGTTGGAAACCCTCCAGGCGCTGGCGGCTGGTCTCCGAGGTCTTGTGGTCCACGCCGATCGCGGCGATCCGGGTGCGGCCGAGCCCGACCAGGTGCGCGGTGGCGTCGCGTGCCGCCGCGACGTTGTCGATCAGGACGTGGTCGGCCCCGACCTGCTCGCGTCCGTAGCTGCGCTCGCCGAGCAGAACGAGCGGGAACTCGTTGGCCACGGCGGCCAGTTCATCGGGTGCGACACGCAACGGCGACAGGATCACACCGTCCAGCAGGGACGCGCCGATGCCGGTCGCGAGGCGCAGTTCCTCCGTCGCGTCCCCCAGGGTCTCCTCGATGAGGACGGTGAGGCCCAGCGCCGCGGCCTGCGCCCGCACATGATGGGCCAGCTCCGCGAAGTAGGGCAGGGTCAGTTCCGGGACGGCCAGGGCGATCAGACCGCTGTGCCCCGTGCGGAGACGGCGTGCCGACGGGTTCGGCCGGTAGCCCAGTTCGTGCACGGCCCGCATCACCCGCTGCCGTGTCGCCTCGGACACCCGTGGAGCATGACGTACAACGTTGGAGACGGTCTTGATGGACACCCCTGCCCGCTCCGCGACGTCCTTGAGCGTCACCGCTGTCACCGACCAGCCCCTTCACCGTGGTTTCCCCGGATTATGCACGAGCGCACCACGAGCGTCAGCCCCGAGGACCGCGTAGAAATCCCTTTCTGACAGGGGGTTGACCCTGGCGACACCCCGCGGTTACAACGTTGGAACCGCACGCCGACGGCCGCGTCGGCGGCAGCTCGGACGGCCGCCCCACCTGGGCGGCCGAGCCCGCCCCGACGAGACGGCGCCGCTCGCGGGCCCGCGCCGACGCCGCCGTCCCGAACCCATGCTCCGCGCAGTGGCCCGCCCGTCCGCCGCACGAGAGGATCCGTATGTCCCCGTATCGTTCCCGCACCCCGCTGCGCACGGCCGTGGTCGGCACCGGGGGCATCGCCCGCGCCGGCCACCTGCCCGCGCTGCGGACGCTGGCAGGCGAAGGCGAGGTGGACGTCGTCGCCGCGGTCGACGCCGACGAGCAGGCGGCGCGCGCGTTCGCCGCCGAGGCCCGGATCCCGTACGCCGCAACGGACTTGGGCGCGACGCTGGCCGAGGTGCGCCCCGATCTGGTGGTGCTGTGCACACCTCCGGCCGTGCACCGGGAGCAGTCCGTGGCCGCGCTGCGGGCCGGAGCCTTTGTGTGGTGCGAGAAACCGCCGTGCCCGTCGCTGGCCGACTTCGACGCCATCGAGGCGGCGGAGCGGGCCGGCGGCACGGGAGCGTACGCGTCCATCGTCTTCCAGCACCGCTTCGGCTCCGGCGCCCGCCATGTCCGCCGGCTGCTCCAGGCCGGTGAGTTCGGCCGTCCGCTGGTGGCCCACTGCCAGACCACCTGGTACCGGGACGCCGCCTACTACGCGGCGCCCTGGCGCGGCCGGTGGGCCACCGAAGGGGGCGGCCCGGCGATGGGGCACGGCATCCACCAGACAGACCTGCTGCTGGACCTGATGGGGCCCTGGAGCGAGGTGCGGGGGATGGCGGCACGGCTCGTGCACGACGTGGAGACCGAGGACGTCTCCACGGCGCTGATGCGCTTCGCGAACGGCGCCGTCGGCACCCTCGTCAACAGCGTGCTCAGCCCGGACGAGGTCAGCCGGATCCGCATCGACTGCGAACGCGCCACGATCGAACTGACCCACCTGTACGGACACCGCAACGCCGACTGGCGCATCACCCCCGCGCCCGGCGTCCCCGAAAAGACCGCGGCAGCCTGGCGCGACTTCGGCGCCGACGAGCCCAGTTCGCACGTGGCCCAACTACGCGTCCTCGTCGCCGACATCAAGGCGGGCCGGCGCCACCGCACCAGCGGCACCGGCGGCCGGCGCACGCTTGAGTTCATCACCGCCCTGTACAAGTCCGCGTTCACCGATGCCCCCGTCCGCGCCGGGGACATCGGCCCCGTCGACCCCTACTACACCGCACTGCACGGCGGCGCCCAGGGCTGGGCGCCGGCCGCCGCACGCAAGGAGGCAGCCCCCGCATGACGCTCGCACTCACTCACGTCCACGGCGACCGCATCACCGTGACCCACGAGGCCACCGGAACCGAGCTGTTCGCCTACGTGTACCGTCCCGAGGCCGCGTGGGAGGCGCCCAAGCCCTACCTCCACCCGATCCGGACCCTCACCGGCGCACTCGTCACCGACTACCGGCCCAACGACCACCGATGGCACAAAGGACTCCAGCTGACCGCCTCTCATCTGTCGGGGCAGAACCTGTGGGGCGGCAACACCTATGTGCACGGGCAGGGATACCTCGCGCTGCCCGAGAAGGTGGGTTCCATGGCCCATGTCGCCTTCGCCGAGGTCGCGGCCGAAGGCGACCACGTCGTCATCGCCGAACGCTTGACCTGGCACCCGTACGACGGTGAGCTGTGGGCCGAGGAAGAGCGCCGGATCGAGGTGTGCGAGGTCGCCCCGGACACCGGCAGCTGGTCGTTCACCTGGACCTCCGCCGTGACCAACCGCCGTGCCGAACCCCTGCGCTTCGGCAGCCCCACCACCCACGGCCGTCCGGCCGCCGGCTACACCGGGCTGTTCTGGCGCGGCCCGCGCGCCTTCCGCGACGGCCAGGTCTTCACGGCCGAGACGACCGGCGGCGACCTGATGGGCCGTCAGGCACCCTGGCTGGCCTACGTCGGCGAGCACGACGGGCGCGACGGCCACGCCACTGTCGTCTTCGAGCACGCGCCGGCCAACGACCACGCGGGCGACAAGGGGACCCACCCGGCCCACTGGTTCGTGCGCACCGACCCGTTCGCCGCGGTCGCGCCCTCCTGGGCGTTCCACGAGGAACTGGTCCTCGCCCCCGCCGACACCCTGGCCCGCGGCTACCGGGTGACCGTCGCCGACGGCGCCTGGGACCGCGAGCGGGTCGCCGCGCATCTGCGGGCGCGGCCGTGGTGAGCGCGACGTACGACGGGTTCCCCGCGGCGGTCGGCGTGTCCAGGCTGAGCGTGTACGACTGGCCCACCCCGGACGGCCGGCCCGGCGGAGGCACGCCGCATATGCACCTGACGTGCAGCGAGGGATACGTGGTGACGGCCGGCCGGGGCGCGGTGCAGACCCTCACCGCCTCCGGCTACGAGGAGACGCCCCTGGAGCCGGGCACGGTGGCCTGGTTCACGCCGGGCACGATCCACCGACTGATCAACGACGGCGGTCTGCAGATCACCGTCGTGATGCAGAACAGCGGCCTGCCCGAGGCGGGCGACGCCGTGCTCACCCTGCCCCCGGACCTCCTCACCGACACCGACACCTACGCGCACGCGGTGCGTATCCCCGCCGACGCTGCCGAGACCGAGCAGGCCAAGGCCGCGCGGGCCCGCCGCGACCTGGCGACGCGCCGTTTCCAGGAGCTGCGGAAGGCCACCGACAGCGGCGATCCGGAGCCGCTTGCGGCCTTCCACCGGGCAGCCGCGCGACTGGTGCGGCCCCGGCTGGACGCCTGGGAACAGCGCTGGCGCTCCGGCGCCCACGCCGCCGCGACGGCGACCGGAGCCCAGCTCCGGGCGCTGCGCGCCGAGAACGCCGAGAACGCCGCGTATCTCGCCGCGGCCCGGGTCGCCGCGACCGGTCCCACCGCACGCGGACGCTTCGGCATGTGCGGCCGCCTGGACGTCTACCCCGGCATCTGACCGCGCCGCCCGTACGACCGCGGGGGCCGGCCGCGACGGGCCCGCCGCGCGTGCGGCGCCGTCCGCCGGTGTGCCGGCCCGTTGCTCACCTCCCTGTCCCGTAACCGTCTGGAGGGCCACCATGTCCGAGCCCCGAAGCGGCCGGCGCCGGCTCCGGCGCCGCCGGGCCGTGCTGGCCGCGGCGGCCGTCGGCCTCAGCACCGCCCTGACGGCCGTGCTCACCGCGTGCTCCACCGCCGGCACCGGCACCTCGTCCGAAGGAGTCACCCTCAGGTTCTCCTGGTGGGGCAACGACGACCGTGCCGCGCGCACCGAGCAGGCCGTACGGCTCTTCGAGAAGGAACACCCGGGTGTCACCGTCCGTACGTCGAACGGAGAGTTCGGCGCCTACCTGCAGAAGCTGGCCACGCAGGCCGCGGGGGGCGGCATACCCGATGTGGTCCAGCTCGACTACCGGCAGATCTCCCAGTACGCGGCCGGCGGCACGCTCAGACCGCTCGACCAGGACATCGCAGGCGGCACGATCCGCACCTCTGAGATGGACCGGCAGTTCCTGCGGACGGGCACCTACAAGGGCGGACAGTACGCACTGCCCATGGGCCGCGGCATCACCGGATACGCCTACGACTCGGCCCTGTACCACAAGGCCGGCATCCCCGCCCCGCGGCCGAGCTGGACCTGGCAGGACTGGGCGAGCGCCAACAGGAAGATCGCCGCCCTGGGCCTGAGGTCCCCCGACGGCCGCCCGGTCACCGGCGCCAACGACGGCGGCGGCAACCAGGACGTGTTCGAGACCTGGCTGCGCAGCCGGGGCAAGCAGCTCTACGCCGGCCAGAGGCGGCTCGGATTCACCGAGGACGACCTCACCGCGTTCTGGACGTTCTGCGACACACTGCGCGAGGAAGGCGCCGTCGCGGCGGCGAAGGACACCGTACAGGCCCACAGCACCGAGACCAGCCCCATGGGCCGCCGCCTCGCCGCCGCCGACTTCACCTGGGACGCGCCGTTCCCCGGCTACCCGGCGCTCCTTGGTGACGCGGTCCACTTCGCGCCCACGCCGTCCACCGACGGCCGCCAGGGCTCGTACTTCAAACCCAGCATGCTGCTGGGCGTCGGAGCCCACAGCGCACACCCCGAAGAGGCCGCCGAACTGGTCGACTTCCTCCTCAACGACCGGCGGGCGGGCGACATCCTGGGCTTCACCCGGTCCGCCCCGCCCAACCGTGTGATCGCCGCCCGCGTCGCCAAGACGCTCAAAGGCCCGGAGCGCGAGATCTACCGGTACGCGCGGACGATGGAGAAGTACGGCCTCGACGCCCCGCCGACCGCACCGCCGCCGGGCGACGTCGCGATCAACAAAGCCTTCAACCGCACCTATCAGCGCGTGCTGTTCGACCTCGCCACACCACGGCAGGCGGCGCGCGAACTCATCGAAGAGGCCAGGCGGGAGCTGAGGTCATGAGCACAGTGTCGACCAGGGCGCCCGCGCGCGCCGGCCGGACGACCGACCGGCGGCCGGCCGCCGAGCGGCGCCGCACGGTTCGCGAACGGCAGTGGCCCGCCTATGTGTTCCTCTCGCCGTGGATGATCGGCGCGGCCGTGCTGACCCTGGTGCCGATGGCCGTGTCGCTGTACCTGTCGTTCACGGACTACAACCTGTTCGATCCGCCGCGCTGGGTGGGCCTGCGCAACTACACCGACATGCTCACCGAGGACCCCCGCTACTGGAGGTCGGTCGGCACCACCCTGCTCTACGTCGTGGTGGCCGTCCCGCTGAAACTCGGCCTCGCGCTCGGCGTGGCGATGCTGCTGAAGAACCTCGCCCGAGGCCGGGCCTTCTACCGCTCCGCGTTCTACGCGCCGTCCCTGCTCGGGGCCAGCATGTCCGTCGCGCTGGTGTGGCGGGCCCTGTTCAACGACGGCGGCTCCGTCCCCGACGTCCTGGGCACGTTCGGCATCCACACCGGCAGCTGGGTCGGCAACCCCAGCCTCGCGGTGTACGCGGTCGTGCTGCTGACGGTGTGGCAGTTCGGGGCACCCATGGTGATCTTCCTGGCGGGACTGCAGCAGGTCCCGCCCGATCTCTACGAGGCTGCGGCCCTCGACGGCGCAGGCCGATGGCGGCAGTTCGTCTCCATCACCGTGCCGATGCTGTCCCCGGTCGTCTTCTTCAATCTGGTGCTGGAGATCATCAACTCCTTCCAGGTCTTCACCCCGGCCTTCGCCATCAGCGGCGGCGACGGCGGACCCGCCGACTCGACCATGTTTTACACGCTGTACCTGTACGAACGCGGATTCACCGCCTCGCACATGGGCTACGCGGCGGCCATGGCCTGGCTGCTGCTGATCGCCATCGGCGTCATCACCCTGATCCTGTTCCGGACCTCACGGTCCTGGGTCTTCTACGCGGACGAGGAGACGCGATGAACATCGCCACGAAGCGGTGGCTGCCGCACATCGTCGCGGCGGTGTGCCTGCTCGTTCTGCTCTACCCGCTGGCCTGGCTGCTTGCGACCTCGCTGAAACCGGCGAACGAGGTGGTGACCAGCCTCGACCTGTGGCCCAGCCACCTGGAGTGGTCCAACTACACGACCGCCCTGGACGGAGTGTCGGGCATCTCCGTCACCCGCCTGCTGTCCAACACCCTGCTGATCGCGGCGGGCGCCGTCGTCGGCAACGTCCTGTCCTGCTCCCTGGCCGCCTACGCCTTCGCCCGGCTGCGCTTCCGCCTGCGCAGAGCGATGTTCGCCTTCATGGTCGCGACACTGATGCTGCCGCACCACGTCGTGCTGATCCCGCAGTACATCATCTTCAACCGGCTCGGCATGGTCGACACCTACTGGCCGCTGGTCCTGCCCAAGTTCCTCGCCACCGAGGCGTTCTTCGTCTTCCTCATCGTCCAGTTCATGCGCGGACTGCCACGCGAACTGGAGGAGTCCGCCCGCATCGACGGCTGCGGCGCCTTCCGCACCTACTGGTCGATCACGCTGCCCCTGAGCCGGCCCGCGCTGATCACGACGGCCATCTTCACGTTCATCTGGACGTGGAACGACTTCTTCACCCAGATGATCTACCTGTTCGCGCCGGAGAAGTTCACCATCACCCTCGCCCTGCGCAGCTTCGTCGACCAGTCGAGCACCTCCGCCTACGGCCCCATGTTCGCCATGTCGGTGATCTCCGTGCTGCCGATCGTGCTGTTCTTCTTCGTCTTCCAGCGCTACCTCGTGCAGGGCATGGCCACCACCGGACTGAAGGGCTGAACCACCATGAGCCACGCACCCGCACCGCCCCGTGACCGCCGGGAGGCGGGAGAGATCTTCAGCCCGGGCTTCGCCCTGTTCGCCGACATGCTGCTCGTGGGCCTGCTCACCAGCCTCGCCTGTCTCCCGGTCGTCACGGTCCCGGCCGCCTTCGCCGCGGCCTCGGCAACCCTCAGGGAGACCGTCGGCACTGGCACCCAGATCCGAGTCGGCGCGTACGCCGGCCATCTGCGCGCACACCTGTCCGCGGGCTCGCTGGCCGCCGGTCTGGTCGTGCCGCTGCTCGCCGTGGTCCTGCTCGTCGATTCCGCGCTGGTGCGCGGCGCACTGCCCGGAGCCGCCGCCATGGCGCCCGCGCTGGCGCTGCTCACCCTGGGCTGCGCGACCGTGGGCCTGCGCACGACCGCGCTCACGGCCCCGCACCGGCTGTCGGCACGCGAGGGACTGCTGCGCTCGGCCGCCGACCCGCGGGGCACGTTTCTGCTGGGCGGCGCCGTGCTCCTGGCCGCGCTCCTCGCCTGGTCCATGCCCCTGCTGACACCGCTGCTGCCCGGCCCCGTGGCGTTCGCCGCCACCGTGGTGGACCTCCGCGCCCCGACGCCCGAGCCACGGCACTGAGGCGTCGTGTCAGTGGTGTGATGCATGATCGGCGCGTCGGTCGTCGAAGGGAAGGGCAACGCACCATGCCGATCACCAACCAGCAGGTAGCAGAGCACACGTTTTTGCACCATTTGTACGCGGACGCGTACTTTCCCGACCATGTCGTCGACAAGGGCAGGGCGATCCTGCTGCGGCTGTGTGAACGGATCGAGGCCGAGCAGCCCTCGGACGTGGCGGCCCTGGCTGTGCTCACCCAGGCCGCCACGGAGGAGTTCAACCTGCTGGAGGCGGAGTTCGAGGCGGCGGGAAGCGAGATCGAGACGGTGGCACGGGAGGAGATCGCCGAGGACTTCTGGTTCGTCGCGTCGGCCTACGGATTCCCCGACGCGGACGTCGAGGAACTGATCGCCACCCGGGAATGGTGACGGCACACGTCCGGCATGGAGCCGATGCCCCGGGTGACCGCGGTGGCCGCCGCACGCGGCGCACCGGTCAGCCGTCCCGGCGCACCGCGCCATCGGCCGGCCGGTGCCCGCCGGATGGGGCGGTGCAGGCGGGGCACAGGACCTGCGCGTTTTGGCCGTAGCGGTGGGTGAGCCCCTGGCAGCGCGGGCAGTATCCGACCTCGTGCGGCGCACAGCCGAGCAGGATCGCGGCGGCCACCCGGTCCGTCGAGGGATCGATACGCTCCGGCGCCTGCTCCATATGTCCGAATCTACGTCCGGCGGCGCGCTCCGGCAGGACACGGCACCCCACCGAGAACGACCAGGTCACCCAGCCGTCGGGGCGGGGCGCGTGCCGCCCGGGCGCAGGCACACCCAGGCGGCGCCCCGCGCCCGCCTGCCCCGTGCGGACCTCACGGCAGCACGGCGGGGATCCGCTCCAGGACACCACCGGCGAACACGTCGTACAGGGGCAGGGTCTCCAGGTGGACATACCCGATGTGGCAGTCGCAGACGGCCAGCGGGCACGCACGGGGGCGCAGCGCCCGCCGGTAGGAGCCGTCGTACAGGTTGCCCAGCTCGGAGGGGACGAAGTGGCAGCGCCGCACCGTGCCGTCGCCGTCCACCGATATGACGGACTCTCCCGTACGGCAGGGCAGACCCGCGCTGCGGTGCGGGTGGCGGCTGTACGGGAACAGCGGATCGAGGGCGGTCCACCGGCCGGCCTCGGCATCGGTGTAAGTGTGTCCCTCGGCGGCGTTGACCCACAGATACACCTGGGCGGGCAGGTCGGCGCGCAGCCGGCGCGCCTGCTCCAGGTGCTCGGGCAGGCCGACGACGCCGACACTGTGCCGGACCCCGCGCCCGGCCAGGTCCGCACACTTGCCGAGGAAACGGTCGTACGGTGTCTGCCCGGGGTGGAAGGTGCACCACAGGGCGAGGGTGTCCAGGTCGGCGTCGGCCAGCCAGTCCGTACGGCAGCTCAGATTGGTCTGTATCGCCACCCGGCGCACATGCGCCAGCCGGCTCAGGTCCACGAGCGTGCGCCGGTACCAGGAGCGCACCAGGCCCTCGCCCCACGGTGTGAACAGCAGGGAGAGCCGGTCGCCTTGCTGTGCCGCCGCCCAGGCGGCGAAGCGCTCCAGCGCGGCCCGGTCCGCGGCCAGTTGGGCGCGGGTGTCCCGGCGCTTGGCGAACGGGCAGTACGGGCAGTCGTAGTCGCACGACGCCAGCGGGCCACGGTAGAGGATGGTCAGGTCCATGCGGGCTCCGTCACTTCGGTTCATAGGCGGCCATGCGCTCGCGTACGGCGGCGGAGAACAACTCGGGACCCAGCGCGTCGGAGTGGGCCAGTCCCTCCGCGGAGAGCCGCAGCCGCCGCGGACCGGCCGAGTCGTCCAGCCAGCCCCGGTCGCGGAACCGGTCCAGCTCGGCGGCGAAGTCGTCGCCCGGCGCGCTGCCGAAACGGGCCCGGTAGTCGGCGACGGGCATGCCCTCGGCCTGGAGCAGCGACTGCAGCAGATGGCGGCGCCGGGCCTCGTCCGCGGTCATCTCCCAGCCGTAGTCGGCGTGCCGGAAGTCGTCGGCCGAGCGGGCGGCGTAGTCGTCGATGATCCCGCGTATGCGGTGCATGTCCACCGCGTAGTCGAAGGAATAATGCAGCGTCGACGTGTAGGAGCGGGCGCCGCAGCCGAGCCCGACCATGCCGTCGGACTGGCACGCGTAGTCCTCTCCGCCCGTGGTGGGGGCGCCCGTACGGCGGAACATGCGCATCGACACCTGCTGGTAGCCGTGCGCGAGCAGGTGGTCGCGGCCGTGGCGGTACAGCCGCAGCCGCTGTGCGTCCCACGCCGCCTCGCCGTGCGAGCCGCCGTGCTGCCGGCCGAGCCCGGTGAGCGGGCGCACATAGAGCGGATACAGGTACAGCTCCTCCGGCTGCCAGGCCAGGGCGGCGTCCAGGGAGTGGCGCCAGGACGCCTCGGTCTGGCCGTCGATGCCGTAGATCAGGTCGATGTTGAGGACGGGAATGCCGGCGTCGCGGATCCGGGCGAGGGCCGCCTCCACGTCCGCCCGGCGCTGCGGGCGTACGGCCTTTCGTGCCTCGGCGTCGACGAAGCTCTGCACGCCCAGGCTCAGCCGTGTGGCGCCGCGTGCGGCGAGCACGGCCAGCCGGTCGGCGGTCGCCGTCGCGGGCGAGGCCTCCACCGACAACGGGACGGCGGTCAGATCGGCGCCCAGGCCCCGCTCGGCCAGATCGCACAGCCGCTCCAGCTCCGCCGCCTCCAGATACGTCGGAGTGCCGCCGCCGAAGGCCGCGTTGGCGAACCGTGCCGCGCCGCCCAGCGCCTCGCGCACCGCGGCGGCCTGACGCTCCAGCGCGTCCAGGTAGGCGGCGGCCAGGCCGTCCGGCGCCCCGATCCGGGTGAACAGATTGCAGAAGCCGCAGCGCACTTCGCAGAAGGGGATGTGGACATAGAGGGACAGGGCGTCCTTCGGCTCGTCCGCCCACAGCTCGCGCAAGGACGCGCGCTGCGGGGGCAGCGGCCGGTACGCGGTCTTGTGCGGATAGGCGTAGACGTACTGCTGGTACGGGCGGACGGCGAACGCGGACGCCGCTTCGGTGAGGGTCATCGGGCCTCGTCGACGAAGAAGTGGGCATAGGGAACGGTCCAGACGACCTCATGGCCGATGCGGTGGCCGCTGTAGCCGTCCTCGCCGTACGCCGTGCCGTGGTCGGAGCAGACGATGGCGAAGCACGGGCCGCGGCCGGCGGCGGCCGCCAGGAGCCGCCCCATGTGCCGGTCCACGTACTCAAGCGCCGCGGCGTGGGTGGCCCGCGTGTCGCCCGCCTCGCGGGTGGCCCCGTCGAGGTGGAACCAGTTGGGCTGGTGCAGCGCCGACACGTTCACGAAGAGGAACAGCCGCTGCTCGGGCGCGAGCCCGGCGACGACCTTCTCGGCGCAGGCCACCTGCGCCTCGAACGACCTGGGGGACGTCACCCCGAACTCCGGCTCCCAGTGGCTCTCCTGGAACATCCCGGGCAGCACCGAGCCGAGCGGCCCCCGCTTGTTGAAGAAGCCGACGCCGCCGATGCAGACCGTGCGGTAGCCCACGGCGGCCAGACCCGAGACCAGGTCGGGTGTGTCGTAGACGAACGTGCCGTCCGCCGTGGACTCACTGCCCGCGAAACGGGCGGCGAACAGCCGCGGATGCGGGCCCGGCGCGGCCGGTGTCGGCAGGAAACCCGCGAACATCGCCTGGTGGGAGGCGTAGGTGAAGCTGCCGGGTGCGTGCCGGCGCTCCCAGGCACCGCCGGGCAGGTGCCTCGCCAGGTTCGGGATGCGTCCGGCCGCCGCCAACTCCTGCGCCACGTCCAGGCGGAGGGTGTCGAGCGTGACCAGCAGGAGGTCGTGGCTGCCCACGACCTCGTTCATGTCAAGCGGTGGCGTCATCGCGCTGCTCCTCGTGTTCCGTGCGCCGTACGGCGGCCGATGCCGCGGCGACCTGCGCGGCGTAGGTGTCCAGGCCGTCGGCGCCGCTGCCGGGCAGGCCGGTCAGCCGGGGCAGCAGATCCCCGAAGGCGTTCACCTCACCGACCGTGAAGCGGCGCCACCCGGTCGACGGCAGGATGTCGACTCCGACGCACAACGTGGCCGGGAAACACGCTGCCGCCCGCTCGGCCACCTCCAGCACGTCCGTGAACCGGCCGCCCGCGGCGCCGATCGCCGCGCGTGCCGCCTCCAGATCGCCGCGGGCGCCGCCGAGGTGCAGATTCGTCATGGGGTGCCGGCTGGTCCGCACCACGGCATGTGTGGCGCGCCCCGCGACCACGACCACCCGCAGATCGGCGGCCCGGCCGCCCTGCGCCGCCTTGGGCAGCCACCGTTCGACATGGACCCCGTCCGGGGCCAGGGCGTCGACGAGGGCGGCGACCTCGCTCTCCGAGGTGTAGTGGCGTACCCGCAGGGAGTTGTACAGGCGGCCGTCGGCAGTGGTCTCCACGGACGTCGTCGCCTTGATCCGGCCGGGGCCCGCCATCGACAGGGCCACGACACCGGAGGCCGACGAGCCGTGCGTCAATTTCACGAACGCCCGTGGGATCCGGGCGGCCTTCAGCTGCTGCTTGAGCCCGTACCAGCCGCCGATCGGGCCCGTCAGAGCCGGGGGGACGGGGACGCCGGCGGCGGCGAGCCGGGCGTGGCAGCGTCGCTTGTCGAAGAGGACCGCGACATCCTCCGGGTCGGCGGACGTCGCCGCGCCCGCGCGGTGCGCCGCGCCGGCCAGTTCCCGGACCGCGGCGGTGAAACGGCGGTACCACAGGGCCGTTCCCTCGACCCGGGCGGGATCGTCGGTGCCCCGCAGCAGCCGGTCGACCTCGGCGTTCTCGCCGGGGGAGTCGATCCGTACGAACTCGCCCGGCGTGAACGCGTACCGCCCGAGCAGCACGTCCCGCCACGCGAGCACGCGAGGCGGCGCGTGGCCGGCCGAGCCGACGGCATCGGCGAACATCGTCGTGCGCCGGTTCTCCGGATTGCCGACGATGGCGAACCGCAGGACCGCGCCGGGCGCCGCGCCGCGAACACCGGAACGTGATGCCAGGTCGCGCGGACCCGCCCCGGCCGCCGGTGCGCCAAGTCCCGCGCCGGCCGAAGGGGCACCGGGTCCCGCGCCCGGCGCCGGGCTATTCGGAGACGGCGACATAACGCCACTCCTCGTCACGCCACCGGTGCGGCTCCTGACGGTCCGACAGGTCCACCTCGGTCCCGGCGGATTCGAAGGCCGTACGGATCCGTTCGGCCACGGACTCGCTCAGGAAGTGATGGTGCAGGTCGAGCCGGCTGAGATGGGTGAGCGGCTGGCCCCGCAGCAGGGCTTCGGCTCCGGTGTCGGTGAGCGTGCCCATGGACAGGCTCAGCGACTCCAGCTGCGCCACGACCGGCGCCGAGGCGAGGGCCGCCGCGATCTCGTCCTGCAACTCGCTGTCCTGAAGACCGAGATGGCGCAGCGCCGGGAAGCGTCCCTGGGCGAGGACCGGCGCGAGGTCGGCCACGGTCGCGTCGCCGCCGTAGCGGGACACGCCGAGCCACAGCTCCAGACGCTCCAGCGCGGGCAGTTCGCACGCGCCGACGGCCCGCACCACCTCCGCCGGCAGGCCGCCCGACTCGAACCGCAGCACGCGCAGCGCCTCGTGCCGCACCGGGCGCAGCGACAGGGGTTCCTCGCCGAGCCCGTGCGAGCTGCCGCCGCGCACGCCCAGCTCCGCCAACCGCGGGAAGCGCTCCAGGACGGGGGTCACATCGGTGAGCCGCAGCCAGGAGATCTCGCACTCCTCACCGGTGACGTCGGCGATGAACAGGGCGCGCAGCGCGGGGAAGCGCTCCGCGTCGGCCAGGATCGGCTCCAGCGCCGGACGCAGTTCGCTGTACTCGTCGTGCCACCAGGGCCCGATGACCAGGGCCCGCACTTCCGTGCTCGGCACCCGGTCCACAAAGGACTGCCACAGGTCGGCGAACGGCGTCTCCCAGGAGCAGTCCAGCCGCCAGGCCACATCGCCCGCGGCCGGAAGCTCCCGCTCACCCGGGTCGGTGAAGGTGAGGACGGGCAGCCCGTGAAAGGTGTCGAAATGAGAAGCGAAGGTCATGACGGTCTCATTCCGCGACGGCGGTGAAGCGGTGGACGACTCCGTCGTTCTCCCAGCTGTCGCCGGGCTCGGACAGATCGACCTCGACGCCGGACGGCTCCAGTGCCGCACGCATCCGCTGGGCCATCGGCTCGGTGACGAAGTTGTGGTGGAGGTCGAGCCGGCTCAGGTGGGTGAGCGGCTGGCCGTCGAGCAGCGCCGCCACGCCCTGGTCGGTGAGCACGCCGAGCGACAGGTCGAGCGAGGTCAGGTGGGCGACGACCGGGGCCGCGGCGACGGCCGCGGCGATCTCGTCCTGGATCTCGCTGTTGCGCAGGCCGAGATGGCGCAGCGCCGGGAAGCGTCCCGCGGCGAGGATCGGCGCGAGGTCGGCCACCGTCGCGTCGCCGCTGTACTCCTCGACGCCGAGCCACATGTCGAGGTGTTCCAGCGCGGGCAGTTCGGCGGCGGCGACACCGCGCACGACCTCGCCGGGCAGGCCACCGGCTTGGAAACGCAGCGTGCGCAGGTGCTGGTGACCGACCGCGGGGAAACGCAGTCCGGTGCCGCCGCGGATCCCGAACTCCTCCAGCAGCGGATAGGCGCCGAGTACCGGCGTGACATCGCTCTGCTCGATCCAGGAGATCTCCGCCTCCTCCATCTCAAGGTCGCCGATGAACACGGCCCGGAGCGCGGTCAGTCGGTCACGTGCGTCCACCAGGGCCTGTACGACGACACTGGAGTCGTGGTCGTACACCTCGCCCCACGGGCCCACGACGATCGCGCGGACATCGGCGGGATCCACGGTTTTCAGGAAGCGGTCCCACAGTTCACCGAAGTTCTCCTGCACGGAGTCCCCGTAGGGATCGAGGGCCAGCCGCCAGGCCACGGCGCCCGCCGCCGGCAGCTCCCCGCGCTCCCCGGGAGCGGGGAAGTCGAAGGCCGGCAGGCCGTGCAGTTCCTTCAGATGCTCGACATGGGACATGAGCGCTGGCCTCCTGGGACCCGGATGTGAAGCAGTGATCGCGAAGAGTTGTACCAAGCCGCACTGACATCGCCGCCAACGGGCCGTGCACCGCCCGGTCCGAGGGGCGTTGTCAGACCCCCGGCGTAGCGTCGTGGACATCGATCGGCGAGCGCCGACGGGGAAGGGAGACACGTATGTACCGGCAGGGGGACGTCCTGATCGTGCCCGTGGAGGAGGCGGCCGTGCCGCCGGGCACGGACCGGCTGCCGCGGCAGCCGCGGGACGCGCGGGGCAGGCTCGTGCTGGCTCTCGGCGAGGTCACCGGACACGCCCACGCGGTGGTCGGGCCCGGGACGCTGGTCCGCGAGGCCGGCCCGTTCGCGGCCTCCTACCTCCATCTCCCGGACGGCGGCCGGGTGGTGCACGAGGAACACGCGGCGATACCGCTGCCCAAGGGCTGGTACCGCGTGGTGCGGCAGCGTGAGTACGTGCCCGGCGCGGTCCGCGTCGTGGCGGACTGAGACGGCGGGAGAACGAAGCGGTGACGATGCCGATGCGAGCGTGGGCGGAAGCGGACGCGACGGGGACGTGGCGTGAGGTGGCGGCGGCGACCGGGCCCGCCGACCGGACGGCCGCCGAGGAGGGTGTGCGTCTGGCCTACCGGCTGGCGGGCCTGCCCGGGCCGGAGCGGATCGTATGGGTGGGGTCGCCCCGCGAGGGCGCTGTGCTGGCCGCGCGGCTCACGGCGGAGGGGACGGCTGGCCGCTGTGTCCGCGACGCGGTGCGTACCCGGCCGTGGGCCGTCGCCCGGGAGCGTGTCCTCGGCCGGCTCGGGCCGGCCGGCTGGGCCGAGCACTGGGCCCTGACGAGCGCCCCGTTGTGGGACGGCACGGTCATGCTGACCGAGCGCATACGCACCGGCGTGGTCGAGGACTCGGCCGGTGCGGCAGGGGGCGAGCAGGCGGTACGGCTCGCGCTGCTCGACGCGGTCCTGGGCCAGCACGACGCGGCCTGGCTGGCCGCCTTCGACGGCCAGGACGGCGGTGAGGCGGTTGCCGGGATCGCCGCGGTCGCCCGCGCCGCGGGCTGGTGGTGGCCCTACGAGAAGACCGTGATCGTCTGTGAACGCCCCGTGGAACTGCACCGTGACGAGGCGGGCAGGCTCGACCGCGCGGACGGGCCGGCGCTCGCCTTCCCCGACGGATTCGCCCTGCACGCCTGGCGCGGCATGCCGGTCCCGGCCGCGTTCCTCGGCGAACTCGCCGGGCTCACCCCGCGGCGCATACGCGAGGAGGAGAACGCCGAACTGCGCCGCGTGATGCTTGAGCACTACGGCTACGACCGCTACTTGGAGGAGTCCGGGGCCGAACCCGTGCAACGGGACGAGGCAGGGGTGCTCTGGCGGATCGAACTGGAGGGGGACGAGCCGCTGGTGATGGTCGAGGTGGTCAACTCCACCCCGGAGCCCGACGGCACCCACCGCACCTACTGGCTGCGGGTGCCGCCCCGCACCCGGAGCGCGAGGGAAGGCGTCGCCTGGACCTTCGGACTTGAGGAGGCCGAGTACGCGCCGCAGCGGCAGACATGAGCCGCCGCTCTCCATAGCGGGAAGCGGGAAGCGGGGGACGCCCGGGACCGAGATGGGCTGGCCGGTGGCGGGCGGCGGGTCCTGGCCGCCGCCCCGGTGATGGGCCGGTGGCGTTGGTGGGTTGTGCCCGCCGTCCCGGTGAGGGACCGGGGGCCGACGGTGGGTTGTGGCTGCTGCCCCGGTGATGGGCCGGTGGCGTTGGTGGGTTGTGCCCGCCGTCCCGGTGAGGGACCACGGGACGGTGGGTTGTCGCTGCTGCCCCGCTGAAGGACCGGTGGCGGGCGGTGGGTTGTGGCTGCTGCCCCGGCGAGGGACCACGGGCCGGGGGCGGGTTGTGTCCGTTGCCCCGGCGAGGGGTCGGTGGCGGCGGGGGTGCCGTTGAGGACCGGTGTGGACCCGGGGACGGCGGTCTTCCCTGCCCCTGCGTACGCGGTGGTGCGCCGTCAGTCTGACGCGGTGTCAGTCGGCGTGGTCCGCGTGGTCCGGGTGGCGAGTTCCGTCGCCAGGCGGGTGCGCAGGCCGTCGACCAGCGCCCCGAGGGCGACCTCGAAGGCCAGGTCGGCGGCCGGCTGCCGCTGCGCGGCCGAGACCTCGTCGCGGGCATGCACCGCGGCGGCGAACCTGGGCACCCGGGGCGAGTCCGGCCCCGGGTCGAACATCGCGGGCGGTGCCACCAGGTCCAGCGCCGAACCCAGCACGAACGACTCCACGCCGACCATGACGGGGATGACCGACGCGGTCGGCCATCCGCCGCGCTCCAGCCCGGCCACCACCGACTCGTACATCCGCAGGGTGCGATGCGCACCCGACACCGGGATGGTGGCCAGCAACGAGATGGTCTGCGGATGCGCCGCGAAGGCCGCCCGGTAGAGCCTGGCCCAGCTGACCAGGGCCTCGTCCCAGGGAAGGGTGTCAAAGACGCCCGCGTCGATCGGGTCGGCCACCAGTTCACGCACGCCGGCCAGGATGTCGTCCCTGCCCCTGACGTGGTTGTACAGCGACGAGGGCCGCACCCGCAGCCGCCGGGCCAGCAGGGCGACGGAGAAGCCCTTGGCGCCCACCTCGTCGATGAGGTCGAGCGCGCCGCGCACGATCACCTCGCGATCCAGTACGGGTGTGCTCGGCCGTCCCGTCCTGCGCGTCCCGGCGCTCATCCGATGTGCCGCCCCTCTTCCCAAGCGTCGTCGCGTGAGTCTAGCCTGCGTCCACTAAAACGAATGGCTTTCGCTTTAGGAGCGCGTATGCCCCTCACCGTCTTCCGGCACGCCACCGTGTGGACCGGTCTGCCCACGCCGTCCGACACCGGGCGGCCACCGGCCGCGCTGGCCGTGCGGGACGGCCGGGTGGCGGCCGTCGGCGCCGCGGCCGAGGCGCTGGCCGGCGCCGCCGACGAGGTGCTGGACCTCGGCGGGGGCCTGCTCATGCCGGCGTTCGGAGACGGCCACTGCCACCCCGACCAGGGCGGGTTCGAGGCGCTGGGCCCGCGGATCAGGCCGTGCACCAGCGTCGTCGAGCTGGTCGCGGAGGTCGCCCGGTACGCCGCTGAGCACCCGGAGGCCGACTGGATCCTCGGCGGCAGCTATGACGCCACGCTCGCCCCCGACGGCCTCTTCGACGCCCGCTGGCTGGACGCCGCCGTGCCCGACCGCCCGGTCGCCCTGCGCGCCTGGGACTACCACACGCTGTGGTGCAACACCGAGGCCCTGCGCCGGGCCGGACTCGACGACTCCGTGCGGGACAGCGAGCGGGGGCGGTTCCCCCGCCGTCCCGACGGCAGCCTGATGGGCACCCTGGTCGAGTGGGACGCCGTCGACGCGGTCCTCGGCGCGGCACCCGCGTGGAGCCAGGACGAACGGGTACGGGCCCTGGCCATCGCCACTCGCACCTACGCCGCGGCCGGGGTCACCTGGATCCAGGACGCCTGGGTGGAGCACGAGGCCGTCGACGCCTATCTGGCGGCGGCCCGGCAGGGCGTACTGGCCACGCGGGTGAACCTCGCCCTGCGCGCCGACCCGTCGCGCTGGCGTGAGCAGCTGGCCGAGTTCGCGGCCGACCGCGACCGGATCGAGGCGGCGGGCCTCGACCGGCTGACCCTGCGCACCGTCAAGTTCTTCGTCGACGGCATCATCGAGAACCGCACCGCGGCGCTGCTCGAACCGTACGCCGACGACCCCTGCACCCGGGGCATGCCGCTGTGGACCGCCGCCGAACTGCGCGAGGCGCTGCGGGAGATCGACCGGCTGGGACTGCAGCCGCATCTGCACGCGATCGGCGACGCCGGCATCCGTACCGCCCTGGACGCCCTCGCCCATCTCACCGAGGTGCGCGGCCCCCGGGACCGCCGCCCGGTGATCGCCCATGTGCAGATGGTCGACCCCGAGGACCTGCCGCGCTTCGCCGAACTGGGCGTGATCGCCAACATCGAGCCGCTGTGGCTGCAACCCGACCCGGCGATGACCGACCTGACCATGCCCCGCCTGGGTGAGGCGCGATCCCGCCGGCAGTACCCGCTGGGATCGCTGCTGCGCAGCGGCGCCCGGGTCTCCTTCGGCAGCGACTGGCCGGTCACCGACCACCGGCCGCTCGCCGGCCTGCCGGTCGCGGTGACCCGGCAGACGCCGCAGCGCCGTCCCGAGGGCGGCTGGCTGCCCGAGGAACGGATCGACATCGAGACCGCGATGTCCTGTTACACGGCCGGCGTCGCCCAGCAGGCGATGGCCGACGACCGTGGTGTCCTGGCCCCGGGCCGCGTCGCCGACCTCGTCTGGCTCGACCGGGACCCCCGCGACTGCGACCCGCACGACGTGCCCCGCATCACCGTGCGCGGCACCTGGCTGGCCGGCGAGCGCACCCACGGCACCCACGGGTGACCGTACGGCGGGGCGCCGCCGCACGCCCCGCCACCGCCCGTTGCCGGATCGCCCGGCAACCCGTCATTCTCTTTGCGGAAGGAACGGTTCATGACGGCGACAGACATCCCCGCGGAATCCGGGCTCAAGCGGGTCCTCGGACTGCCCGGACTCACCCTCTTCGGTCTGACCTATCTCGCTCCGGTGACCGTGTTCACCACCTACGGGGCGGTCACCGGCGTGACCGACGGACATCTGCCGGCCGCCTACGTGATCGCCCTGGTGGTGATGCTCTTCACGGCCATCAGCTACGGGCGGATGGTACGGGCGTTCCCGGCCGCCGGGTCCGCCTACACCTACACCCAGCAGTCCTTCGGCGGGCATGTCGGCTTCATGGTCGGCTGGACCCTGATGCTGGACTACCTCTTCCTGCCGATGATCAACTTCCTGCTGATCGGCATCTATCTGCACAGCGAGTTCCCGTCGGTGCCCGCGCAGGTGTTCGTGCTCGCCGCGCTGCTGCTCTCGCTGCTCGTCAATGTGCTCGGCGTGAACCTCATCAGCCGGCTCAGCACCCTGGTGGTGGGCCTCGCGGGGGTGCTGGTGGTGGTCTTCGTGGCCCTGTCCGTCCACCGCACGCTCGACCACGGTGCCTCCGCGCCGTTCGCCTCGTTCCTGCCGGGCGGTTCGGGGACCTCGGCGGCGTTCTCCGGGGCGGCGATCCTCGC
Source organism: Streptomyces diversicolor (assembly GCF_057537855.1). NCBI lineage: Bacteria > Bacillati > Actinomycetota > Actinomycetes > Kitasatosporales > Streptomycetaceae > Streptomyces > Streptomyces diversicolor. The sequence goes on along the minus strand of NZ_BAAJXA010000004.1, from coordinate 3,036 downwards.
GCTGAGCTTCCTCGGCTTCGACGCGGTCTCCACCATGTCGGAGGAGGCCAAGGACCCGCGGCGCACCATTCCCCGCGCCATCGTGCTGACCACCGTCCTCGGCGGTGTGCTGTTCATCGTGGTGTCCTGGATGGGCGCGCTGGTGCACCCGGGTTCCACCTTCACCGACCCCGACAGCGCGGGCCTGGACATCATGCGCACGCTCGGCGGCTCCGCCTTCACCTCGTTCTTCGTCGCCGTCTATGTCGCGGGTGCCTTCGGCTCCGGGGTCGCCACGCAGGCCAGTGTGTCCCGGATCCTCTATTCGATGGGACGCGACGGGGTGCTCCCCAGCCGGGTGTTCGGCCGGCTCCACCCGCGCTTCCGCACCCCGGCGATCGCGACCGCTCTGGTGTCCGCCGTCTCGCTGATCGCACTGTTCATCAGCCTCGACAACGCCGTGGTGATGGTCAACTTCGGCGCCCTGATCGCCTTCTCGGTGGTCAACCTGAGCGTGGTCAAGCACTATCTGGTCGACAAGGGCCGCCGCAGCGGTCGTGATCTGCTGTCCTACGGACTGCTGCCGGTCGTCGGCTTCGCCCTGACCCTGTGGCTGTGGACCAGCCTGGAGGGCATCACCTTCGAGGTGGGGCTCTGCTGGATGCTGGCCGGGTTCCTGTATCTGCTCTTCCTGACCCGTATGTTCAGCCGGAAGCCGCCGGTGATGAGCTTCAGCGAGAACCTGGCGGAGGCCGCGGCGGCCCCCCCGTGAGGGGTCCGCGGCGGGAGCGCGGGGCGCGGCGGCCCGCTGAACGACACGGCGCTCGCCCCGATCCTCCGCCCGACGGCGACGACGCCCCGACGGCGACGGCGTACGCCCCGACGGCGGCGTACGTCCCGACGGCGGCGTACGTCCCGACGGCGGCGGCCTGACGACGACTGCGGGATCAGGGCGGGCGCCCGTTCACCGGCACCATGAGCGCGTCGAGACTGCCGGTCCACGGCAATGACATGACCGGGACGCGGCGCCACAATGGTGCCGCGGGACGGCGTGTCCGACGCCGGCGCACTCCACGATCGCGCTCCCGGAGCCGGCCGTACTCGGGCCGCTCTCCTGACGCGTGGGTGCAACGGCGTCCTGGGAAGAGGGGGGAGCACGAGATGACCTCGGTGCTCGTGTTGTTCGGGGTGCTCGGCGCGCTCGTCGTGCTCCTGGTCGTCGTCCTGCTGCGCAGGAACAGCAGCCGCACGGAGACGGCCGACGGTCTGCTGATCGAGCGCGAGGCACGACTCCAGGCGCAGATGGACCGGGTCTCGTTCAACGCCCGCTCGGTCGACAACACCGCGCCCACGTCGAGCGACGTCTACCACCGCCGTCACCGGCACCGCTGAGCGGGCACCGAGAGCCCGTCAGCCCCGGACCTCGGTGGCACCGCCAACACCGCGGAGTTCACCGAGAAACTGCTCGAACTGCTCCGAGCACACGGCGGGTTGTGGCGCTCGGGACGGGGCGGCCCGGCCACCGCGCCCTACCGGACCGCTCGCGTGCTACCACGGGTCTGCCGGGGCCTGGTCCCCGCAGTCCGCCGCGGGACGGCCGGCCCCTGCCGCGTCGCCGGCACCGTACCGGCGCAGCAGCCACACGCCGTACAGGGCGTGGAAGAGATACACGCTCATCTGCCACCAGTCCGGGGCCGCCCCCGGAGAACGTATCTGGAAGAAGTCGTCCAGCCCATGGACGACGACCATCGGCCAGACGGAACCGATCGCGTGCCGCAGCGCGGCGCAGGTGAAGCCGAACAGCCCGGCGGACAGCATCTGCCAGAGGGTGTCGCCCAACGGGGCGCCGAAGAACAGGTGGTTCTGGAGGTGTCCGCAGCCGAAGAGGAGCCCGACCCAGAGCGCGGCGCGGGCCGGGCCGAGCGGAGCCAGTGTCCGCTGGACCAGACCGCGGCTGTGGATCTCCTCGTTGACACCGACCCACAGCAGGGAGAAGAGCCCGCCGGCGAGGACGGTCGTGCCGCCGCTGAGCCCGGCGACGGCGTAAGAACAGGCAACGGCCAGCAGCGGCGCCGCCAGCCACCACCTGCGCACCCGGCCCCATGTGGCGATGCCGGACACACGCAGCCATCCCCACCGCCACGCGACGAGGACCACACCCGCGCAGCAGACCATGTTGACCACGGTCGGCCCGAGGTCGGGAAACCAGGCGGGGGCCAGCGGCGGCAGCACGACCTTCGCCGTCAGCAACAGCACGGCATGCCAGGCAACGGTCAACTCCAGGGCGCCCCAGAGGGGATGACGTACGACGTGGCCCTTCCAGCGCTCCATCACGAGCCCAACACTGTACCGGCCGAAGAAGACCGCACCTGGTCGTTCTGGGTGAGCCGACGTGGACGGGGAGCGTCGCCAGGGGCACGGGCCGCCGGGACGCGCCTCGCCTTCGCGGGGCAGGGCCGGGCAGGAGCCGGCCACGGCGCGTCGGGAGGACGGGCCCTTGTCCGAGCGCTCAGCGCTCAGCGCTTGGCGCGGTAGAGGCCCCGGCCGGTCCGCCGGATACGCGACGCGCCGACGAGGCGGTCGAGTGTGCTGCGGACCCCGTTGATGCTTCCGCTGTCGGCGTCGCGCCCCAGGGCCGCCGCGACATCGCGGGCCCGGACGTCGACATCGCCGACGGCGGCGAAGTACTCCATGATCTGCTCCGTGAGCCTGCCGTACTGCCTCTGCCCGTCGGCGTCCGCACCGGCCGGCGCGGAGGCGTCCGCCGGTTCGGGGGAGGCGGGACGGGACCGCCGCGCGCCGGGCACCGCGGCCTCCGCGCGTTCCGCGGCAGCGGTGCCGGCGGCCGGACCCGCCCCGGCCGCCTCACCGGACGCGGGCAGCATCAGGGGCTCAAGGGTGCTGAGGGCCCGCTGTACGGAGCCGAGGTGTGCCACGACCGCGGCCAGTTCCCTTTCCAGCGACTGCTTCTGGATGTGCAGGAGTTCCAGTTCGGCCTGAAGGCTCTCAGCGGTGACCTCGATGTCATGCGCCGCGTGGGTTCCGGAGACCATGTGT